>CAXTTN010000367.1:0-4338 GCA_964247105.1 uncultured Pseudonocardia sp. | reverse complement strand
TCGACGACGGCAAGGTCGGCCTGCGCGTCACGTCCGTCGAGGGCATGGACGTGGTCTGCCGCGTCACCGAGGGCGGCCCCGTCAGCGACAACAAGGGCATCTCGCTGCCCGGCATGAACGTCTCGGTGCCCGCGATGTCGGAGAAGGACATCGCCGACCTCGAGTTCGCGCTCGACCTGCGCGTGGACGTCGTCGCGCTCTCGTTCGTGCGCAGCCCGGCCGACATCGACCTCGTCCACAAGATCATGGACGAGAAGGGTGCGCGGCTGCCCGTCGTCGCGAAGGTGGAGAAGCCCGAGGCGGTCGACAACCTCGAGGCCATCGTCCTGGCCTTCGACGCCATCATGGTCGCCCGCGGTGACCTGGGCGTCGAGCTGCCGCTGGAGCACGTTCCGCTGGTGCAGAAGCGGGCCATCCAGATCGCCCGGGAGAACGCCAAGCCGGTCATCGTCGCCACTCAGATGCTCGAGTCGATGATCACCAACTCGCGCCCGACCCGCGCCGAGGCGTCCGACGTCGCGAACGCGGTCCTCGACGGCGCCGACGCCGTGATGCTGTCCGGCGAGACGGGCGTCGGGCGCTACCCGATCAAGACGGTGCGCACGATGGCGCAGATCGTCGAGGCGGTGGAGGAGGGGCCGGTCAACGTCCCGCCGCTCAACCACGTGCCCCGCACCAAGCGCGGCGTGCTCTCCTACGCCGCGCGCGACATCGGCGAGCGGCTCTCGGCGCGGGCGATCGTCACGTTCACGCAGTCCGGCGACACGGCGCGGCGCCTCGCGCGGCTGCACACGCGGCTGCCGTTGCTGGCCTTCACCCCGAGGCCCGAGGTCCGCAGCCAGCTCGCGATGAGCTGGGGCGTCGAGACGTTCCTCGTCGACTTCGTGGAGTCCACCGACGCGATGGTCCGCCAGGTCGACCACGCGATGCTCTCCATCGAGCGCTTCCAGCCCGGCGACCTCGTCGTGGTCGTCGCCGGTTCGCCGCCCGGCACCGCGGGCTCCACCAACCTCATCCGGGTGCACCGCCTGGGCGAGGAGGACTGAGTCCTCCTGAGAGGATGCCCGGGTGAGCACCTCCGCCGCCCAGGCCCAGACCGCACTCGACGGCCTGGTTCAGTTGCTGGATCTCGAACAGCTCGAGCTGAACCTGTTCCGCGGGGTCAGCCCACCGCACAGCCCCACGAGGGTGTTCGGCGGGCAGGTGGCCGGTCAGGCGCTGGTCGCGGCCGGGCGCACCGTGCCCGCGGACCGCGAGGTGCACTCGCTGCACGCCTACTTCATCCGCCCCGGCGATCCGAGCGTGCCGATCGTCTACGAGGCCGAGCGGGTGCGCGACGGGCGTTCGTTCACCACCCGCCGGGTGCTGGGCATCCAGCGCGGCGAGGCGATCTTCTCCCTGTCGGCGTCGTTCCAGCAGCGGGAGGGCGGGCTGGAGCACTCGATGCCGGGCCCGGTCGGGGTGCCGTCCCCGGAATCGCTGCCGACGATCGGCGAGCGCGTGGCCGCGGGCGGCGACGCCGGCTGGCTGGACCGGATGCCGCGCCCGCTCGACATGCGCTTCGTCGACGAGCCGGCGTGGTCGCCCGCCCGCACGGCGTCGGACGCGCCGGTGCGCGTGTGGATGCGCGCCGACGGCACGCTGCCCGACGACAAGCTGCTGCACGTCTGCATGCTCACCTACGCCAGCGACATGACGCTGCTCGGTTCGGTGATCGCCCGCCACGACCTGGCCTCCAGCACGATGCAGCTGGCGAGCCTGGACCACGCGATGTGGTTCCACCGCTCGTTCCGCGCCGACGAGTGGCTGCTCTACACGTGCTTCTCGCCCACCGCGTCCGGGTCGCGGGGGCTCGCCACCGGCACGTTCACGACGCAGGACGGCACGCTCGTCGCCACCACGGTGCAGGAAGGTCTCGTGCGCCTGCCCCGGTGAGCTGGACGGGGGCGCTACGGTCGGCGTGATGCGACGACACCTGGCTGTGGGGCTTCTGGCCGTGGTGCTGGCCGGGTGTACGGCGGCGCCGGCTCCGCCTGGGGGGATCGTGTTGCCTCCGCGGCCGCGGGACGTCCGGGTGGACGGGGTGGACCCGTGCTCGTTGCTGACCGTCGCGCAGCGGAAGGAGTTGGGGCTGGACGGGCAGCCGATCTTCGCGGCGAACAAGTCGGAGCTTTACAACGGGGCGGTCGCGCCGTTGTGCTCGATCGTCGGTAGTGACCCGCGCGCCATAATCGTGGCGGTGACCGTGGTCACCTCGGCTGGTATGGATCTGTGGACCTCTGGAGCGTTAGCCGCTACGACGCGGCCACTGCAGGTTCGCGGTTTCCCTGCCCTCGTAGCCGTGCCGATGCGCTTTGTTGACTTCTGCACCGTCGTCGTGGATGTCGCCCCCGGCCAACTCATTGACGTCCAAGCTGGTGATGGCGGTCGGATACCTGCATTGCAGCAGCCTGAATTGTGCGAGGCGGCCGAGCGGGCGGCCAGCGAAGCCATGTCTACATTGCTGGCCATGCGCTGACCGCCCGTGTTCACGATTGCTAAGCGCTGACCTGGGAAACGGCCCTGAAGCGCATCGGGCTGCTTACGGTGGCAGAGGAGTAGCACTGTGAGCCAAGGAGCCCGCCGTGACCGATGTGCACTACCCACCTGTCGTTCTCCGGGTGGAGCCTCACGCGATCCCCGAAGTCCGGGATGCCTTCGTGGACGCAGTAAACACGCTGGGCGTTGAGCTGGCCCAATTGCGGCAGAACGGCTACATCGCCCAGCCCTGGCTTGGCGACCCGATGAGTGCCATGGTCCAGGAGGCGTACAACAGCCGCGTCATGGATGCGGCCGATGGTCCCTGCCAGGCGCTCGTCCGATATCTGGAGGAGTTGCGGCGGGTCTTGGACCACCTCGTCGCAGCCGAGGCCGAGTACACCCGCACCGAGGGCGCCAACGCCGAGCTGTGGGGCCGTGCGTGACCACCCCCGACTGGTCGCAGCTCACCCACCGCCAGCTCTACGAGGCGGTGCAGAGCGGGCCCGGCCGGGCCATCTCGGTGGCGGCCGAGGAGCGCTGGACGCGCATCGAGACGGTGATCACCGACATCGAACAGCGGATCAGCTCCGCCCTGGCCCGCAGCAACGGCGGCTGGGAGGGGGCAGCCGCCGACGCCACCCGTGCCGGCGTCAGCCCGCTCGGTGCGTGGGCTCTCGACGCAGCGGGCGACGCGCGGCTCACAGCAGGCGCGATCCTCGCGCAGGCCGAACACGCCGCTGAGCTGAGGCGGCTGCTCCCACCACCGGAATCCGGGCCGGGCCCCCTCGCCGGCCGGATCGGGGTGTCGCCGCACGACGCCGCGCGCCAGGCCGCAGCAGCGGCGGACGCGAAGCGGCTGATGCACGACTACGCCAACCACTCCTACGAGAACGACCGCTACCTCGACTACTGGACGGTCCCGCCGAGCGTCACCGTCGACTCGACGCCCATCGGCCCGCCCGGGACGAGTGGGCTCACGGGTCCCTCCGCGGGTACGGGATCCGGTTCTGCGGCCCACGGTTCCCGGTCAGGTGGGTCGGTCGCGCCGGACATCGGCGCAGAACCGCCCGGCGCGAGTTTCGGTGTCGCAGGTCCGCCCGGTGGACCGAACGCCGCCGGCGCGGGAATCGCCGGCGCGGGAATCGTCGGCGCCGGTGTTGCGGGTCAGGGTGGCCCCGGTGCGAGTGCTGCGGGCAGCGGTCGCGCCGGTTCGGGGCCCGTCCGCGGTGGCAGTGGTTCGGTGTCCGGGGACCTTCCGCCGGCAGAACTCGTGCCGGGCGGGCGAGCGCCTGGGGGCGTGCCGGGTGGTGCCGGGCCGAGCGGGTCGGGGACCGGCCGCACCGGGCTGGGTGGCCTCGACTCCGGCGGGAGGAGTGAGCCCACCGCAGGCGGCCGTGGTCCGAGCCGGATGACGACGCCGTTGGGCGGCGGCGCAGTTCGCCCCGTCGTCCCGGAGGTCCCGCGCAGCAACTCGGTCCCGGGCTGGCGTGATCTCGTGCCGGACGCCGACCAGCAGCCCCGGTCGACCCGACCGGGACCTACGGCAGAGCCGGTGGGTCGAGCGGCGCTCGTCGCGGAGGAGTCCGCGCACACGACCGGTTCGCGTGCGGGCACCGGCACGGGGATGTACCCGCCCATGGCCGCCGGTGGCGCCGGTTCCGCAGGCGGCGAGCACCGCAGGCCGAGCTGGCTCGTCGACTGCACCGGCGCCTTCGACGACGACCGCTGGTTCCCGCCCGCCGTCATCACCCCGGATGCCGAGTGACCTCGGAGTCCACCCACTACCGTTCCGCGGAACGCGGCAGCGCGGACGTTCCG
>CAXTTN010000366.1:0-4394 GCA_964247105.1 uncultured Pseudonocardia sp. | reverse complement strand
GAAGGTGAGCGCGATGGTGCCCTTGGGCAGGCCCGTGGACGTCACGGGCAGGTGGGTGGCGTCGACGTAGGGCCCGCCCTCACGCACCGACGCCGGCACGGTGTCCGTGCCGACCGGGGTGTGGGCGCCCGCCGCGTCGTTGCCGCCGCGGGCGTCCGCGAAGCCCGCGACGACGAGGATCGTCGCGAACATCGCGATGAGGACGGCGGACAGGAACCACGCCGGGCTCGCCCGCCACCGGCGGGAGGCGCGGGTCACCGGGGCACGGTCGGGTCGTCCGTGGGGGCCGTCGGGTCGATCGGGCCCGGTTCAGGAGCCGGCTCGGGCGGCGGGGTGCGCCCACGCCGCGTGCGGGTCGGAGCGACCGACGACGTCGGCGCCGCGCTCGTGGCCGCCAGCGTCGGCCGTGCGGGCGTCGGCAGCGGCACGGCGGCCGCGGGCGTCGGCAGGGGCGGCTCGGCCGACCGGCGCGGGGGCGGCTCCACCGCGACCGCCGGCGCCGCCGTCCTGACCGCGGTCTCGCGCGGGGGCTGCTTCGCCGGCTCCGGTGCCACGACCGGCGGGGTGACGCCGGCGAGCGGCCCGGCGAGCCCGGACAGCGGGCCTGCCGGGCCCGCGGTGAGGCTGACGCCGACCACGATGAGGTAGGCGATGCAGGCGGCCGCGGCGAGGTAACCGGCCCGGACCAGCACGCGCTTGCGGCGGCCGCCGTCGTCCACGAAGACCGGACGGAGCGAGATGCGGCTGGTGACCTCGGTGGGGAGTGCGGCCGACGGGATCGGCGGCAGCTTCTGGGTCTTCGCCCCGGGACTGGCGACGGACATGCGGGGGCCCTTCGGACGTGCTGGCGCGCGGCACTGCGCACAACAGGCACTGCCGCACTGCGGGGAGCCGCTCTTCTTGGTCGTGTGGGTGAACGGCCGAGATGAGCCTTACTCCCCGTGAATCGGCCCGATGAGTTTCCCCGTTACCGGTAGCCGATGGTGTACTACTTCGGCGCGATCAGGTGGCGAGCGCCAGCCCCCGCGCCCGCAGGATGCGCCGCTCGACGGGTCGGAACACCAGCAGCTCGATGCCGATCCCGACGATCAGGATGAGGAAGATGGCGGCGATCACCTCGGGCATGTTGCTGAGGTCGCTGCCCTCCTTGAGGTAGGCGCCGAGCCCGAACCCGAGCAGCGGGCCGGCCGCGATGATCTCCGCCGCCATCAGCGACCGCCACGAGAACGCCCACCCCTGCTTGCAGCCCGCGAGGTAGCCGGGCAGCGCCGCGGGCAGCAGGATGTGCCGGGCGCTGCTCAGCCCGCGCGCGCCGAGGACCTGGCCGACGCGCGGCAGGATGGGCGGGATCTGGTCGATGCCGGCCACGAGCCCGTTCGCGATCGACGGGATGGAGCCCGCCAGCACCACGAAGTAGATGGTGGCGTCGGTCAGCCCGAACCAGAGGATCGCCGCCGGCACCCAGGCCACCGACGGCAGGCTCTGCAGGCCCGAGAGCAGCGGCCCGATCGCGGAGCGCACGACCTTGACCTTCGCCACCAGCAGGCCCAGCGGCGTCGCGATCAGCAGCGCCACCGCGAAGCCGAGGAACGCCCGGCTGATCGACGTCCAGAGGATGTCGAGGACCCGGCCGTCGTTCACGATCGCGGTGAACTCGGCCCACACGCTCGCCGGTTGCGGGACCTTGAACTCGCTGGTGATCGCGGAGGCCCAGACGAGCTGCCAGACCACCAGGAACAGCACCAGGGCGATGAGCGGCGGGAAGCCGACCGCGATGGCCCGCCGCCACCACGGCCGGGTGACGACGGTGGGCGTGTCGAGGGCGTCGAGGCCCCGGACCGCGGCTGCCGAGTCGTCCGTGCGGACCTCGACCTCAGGCGGCATGGCTGGTGATCACCTGCCGGAGCCGGGAGGTGATGTCGTCGTGCAGGCCGGCGTCGGCCCCGGTGACGTCCCACTCGCCGACCACCGTGCCCGGCCGCGACGAGAGCAGCACCACGCGCTGCGCCAGGCGCGTCGCCTCGCGGACGTCGTGCGTGACGAAGATGATCGTGGTGCCGGTGGACTCCCAGACGCGCAGCAGCTCGCCCTGCAGGACGTCGCGGGTGATGGCGTCGAGCGCGGCGAACGGCTCGTCCATGAGCAGCAGCCCCCCACCGTCACCGCTGCTCGTGGCCGCGGCCAGGGCTCGCGCCAGCGAGACGCGCTGCCGCATCCCCCCCGACAGCTCGTGCGGGCGCTTGGCGCGCAGCCCGTCGAGGCGGACGAGCTCCAGCAGCTGCTCGGCACGGGCCTGCCGCTCGCGCCGGCCCAGGCCCGCGAGCTGCAGCGGCAGCTCGACGTTGCGGCCCGCGGTGAGCCACGGCAGCAGCGCCGCCTCCTGGAACATGAACGAGGGCCGCGTGGTGTGCAGCTCCACCTGCCCCGCGGTGGGCTCCTCGAGGCCCGCGATGACGTTGAGCAGCGTCGATTTACCGCAGCCCGAAGCGCCGAGCAGGCAGACGAACTCACCCGGCCGCACCTTCAGGTCGATGCCCTTCAACGCCGTCACGGCGCCCGCGCCCGTGCCGAACGTCTTGCCGACGCCCCGCAGGTCGACGGCGGTCGTGGCCTGTTCGGTGCGTGCGAGCGTGACGGTCATCCCTGCTACCCCTGTGCCTTGTCGAGACCCGCGGCGTCCACCGCGGGCTTGCCGGACGCCTGCAGGACGCTGTTGAGCTGCGCCACGTCGACGAAGCCCTTCAGGTCGGTCTCCTTGGTGGTCACGCCCGCGGTGACGCTGTCCTTGGACAGCTGCGGGAACGTGGCGGCCAGCGGGTCGAGCGTGAACGACAGCTCGCTGAACGCGCGGTCCAGCACCGTAGGCGCGAGCGAGGCGTTCGTCAGCTTCTTGATCGCGTCGTTGGCGACCGTCTTCGCGTCGGCGGTGTTGGTGGTGGCGAAGTCGATGGCCTTCTGCTCACCGCGGATGAGGGCCGCGATGGTGTCGGGGTGCTCCTGAAGGAACTGGGTGCGCACGATCAGCACGGTGGTCGGGAACTGCCCGTTCGGCCACAGCGTCTTCTCGTCGACGAGGACCTTGGCGCCGGCGTCGACCAGGCGGGAGCTCCACGGCTCGGGCAGCCAGCCGCCCGCGATCTGGTTGGTCTTGAACAGGTCGAGCGCGCGCGGGTTGTCGAGGTTCTGCACGGTGACCTTGTCCGGTCCGGTGCCCTCGGTGAGGTTGTTCTTCTTCAGCCACGCCTTCAGGGCGACGTCCTGCGTGTTGCCCTTCTGCGGGGTGGCGATGATCTTGCCCTTGAGCTGGTCCGGGCTGGTGATGTCCGGCGACGTCACCAGCTGCGCACCGCCCGACGTGGAGCCCGCGATGAGCCGGACGTCCTTGCCGTCGGACTTGGCGAAGCCGTTGATGGCCGGGCCGGAACCGATGAAGCCGGCGTCGATCGAGCCGCCCAGCAGGGCCGCGATCTCGTCGCCGCCCGCGTTGAAGGTCTGGGTGGTGAGCTTCGTGCTACCCAGCTCCCCGGTGAAGAAGCCCTTGTCCACCCCGATCAGCGCGGGGGCGTGGGTGATGTTGGGGAAGTAGGCGAGCCGCAGCTCGGCGGCGGGGGTGGTGGTCGCCGGGGTCGCGGGCGTGGCGGTGTCCGCGGCACGGGAGCAGGACGCGAGGGCTCCCAGCGCGATCACGGCGGTGACGGCGGAGAGGAGGCGGGGCGTGCGCATGATGGCGGGGGGTCCTTCGGGTGTCGAGATCAGGCGGGGGAGGCGGTCTCGCCGGACATGCGGGCACGCCGGGGCGCACGGGCAGGGCCGTGGGAAGGATCAGCGACAGAACTCGTCGAACGCGTGGCCGCGACGCGACGGCCAGAAGCGCTCGAGGTCGGTCACGAGGGGAGCCGGCGCGCTGGCACGCGGTCGCCGCAGGGCGACATCGGTGCGCATCATCGGATCCACCGCACCATCGTCCGTACCGCGGGCCCCGAGTTCAAGCGAACGTCCGCTTGCCGGGATACGCGCGAAATGTACGGACCTCTGATCACGGGCAGCTCAGGCCGCGATTTCCGCCCACCGGTCCGGGCCGGTGACGCAGCTCTCCCGGGCGGGTTCGCCACCGCTCCCAGTCCCTGGACCGGATGGCGGCCCGATGCTGACCCACCCGGCCGAGCCGGGGGCTCGGCCAGAGCCTGTCCCGTGGATCTCCAGCCGGCTGCGCGACGCCCAGGCACGCACCTCGCGGCGTTGTCGTCGCCGCTGATCCAACACCGGGATCAGCGACTCCTCCGCCTGGCGAGGCACGCACCTGGACGCCGCTCGCTCGGCATAGATCCACGGGACAGGCTCTAGTAGCGTGTCGCTGCTAATATTTGGTTGGGATGTGGTAGATCCGTCACGGC
>CAXTTN010000365.1:730-4401 GCA_964247105.1 uncultured Pseudonocardia sp. | reverse complement strand
CGATGGTACTGCACTCGTTAGGGTGTGGGAGAGTAGGTCGCCGCCGACATCAAACATCAGGTGGGTTCCCGTCGCGAGACGGGAACCCACCTTTTTTGTGCGCCGGAAGCGAGTTGTCCACCTCGGCACCGGGCCATCCACAGTTTTCGACTGCGGCTGTTGCGACCGCTCCGGTGCGGGCACGCTCGATCTCGGGAGCTTGACACCGAGAACGAGGAGCACGTGATGTTCGAGACCACCGTGACACTGATCGGCCGTCTGATCACGCCGCTGAAGCAGATCCGGTTCACCGACGGGACGCTGAAGGTGAGTGGGCGCATGGCCTGCACGGAGCGCCGCTACGACCGCACGGCCGGGGAATGGATGGACGGCCAGACGCTGTACGTCACCGTCGTGTGCAAGCGCGGGCTCGCGGAGAACGCCTTCCTGTCGCTGCGGGCCCTGGATCCCGTGATCGCCCACGGCCGGCTCTACACGCGGGAGTACGAGAAGGACGGCGTGCAGAACAGGATCACCGAGCTGGAGGCCTGGTCGATCGGGCCGGATCTGCAGCGGTGCACGGCCGTGCTCACCAAGAAGTCACGATCCGCGGTGGCGGCGCCGAGGCCCACGTCCGCCGCTAGCGACGACCCGTGGGGGTCCGGCGAGCCGGCCGCGCACGGTCACGACGGGGGCAGTCGTGCGGAGTTCGACGACGAGCCCGAGCCGGAAGAGCCCCTGTCAGACGATCCGTGGCGTGATCCGGAGCCGGTGGCTGTCCGCGCAGGAGAGGCGGCCGTCGGGGTCTGACGGGCACGCAACTACCATCGTCGTCGTGGCAGAGTTCATCTACAGCATGTTGAAGGTCCGCAAGGCCCACGGCGACAAGGTCATCCTCGACAACGTGACGCTGAACTTCCTGCCGGGCGCGAAGATCGGTGTCGTCGGCCCGAACGGAGCCGGCAAGTCGAGCGTTCTCAAGATCATGGCAGGGCTGGATCAGCCCAACAACGGCGAGGCGTACCTCAAGCCCGGAGCCACGGTCGGCATCCTCCAGCAGGAGCCGCCGCTCAACGAGGAGAAGACCGTCCTCGGCAACGTCGAGGAGGGGCTCGGCGAGATCAAGAAGCAGCTCGACCGCTACAACGCGGTGATCGAGGAGATGGCCACCAACTACACCGACGAGCTGCTGGAGGAGATGGGGCAGCTCCAGGAGATCCTGGAGCACGCCGACGCGTTCGAACTCGATTCCCAGCTCGAGCAGGCGATGGACGCCCTGCGGTGCCCGCCGCCGGATTCGCCGGTCACCACCCTCTCCGGGGGCGAACGGCGCCGGGTGGCGCTCTGCAAGCTCCTGCTGAGCAAGCCCGATCTGCTCCTCCTCGACGAGCCCACCAACCACCTCGACGCGGAGAGCGTCCTCTGGTTGGAGCAGCACCTCGCGAGCTACCCCGGCGCGGTGCTGGCGGTCACGCACGACCGGTACTTCCTCGACAACGTGGCCGAGTGGATCCTGGAGATCGACCGCGGTCACACCTACCCCTACGAGGGCAACTACTCCACCTATCTGGAGAAGAAGGCCGAGCGCCTCGCCGTGCAGGGGCGCAAGGACATCAAGCTGCAGAAGCGCCTCACCGACGAGCTGGCCTGGGTGCGGTCCGGGGCGAAGGCCCGTCAGGCGAAGAGCCGGGCCCGCCTCCAGCGCTACGAGGAGATGGCGACCGAGGCCGAGTCGCACCGCAAGCTGGACTTCGAGGAGATCCAGATCCCGGCCGGCCCGCGGCTGGGCAGCATCGTGGTGGAGGTCGACCACCTCGACAAGGGGTTCGACGGGCGGGTGCTGATCAAGGACCTGTCGTTCACGTTGCCGCGCAACGGCATCGTCGGGGTGATCGGGCCGAACGGTGTCGGCAAGACCACGCTGTTCAAGACGATCGTCGGTCTCGAGCAGCCGGACTCCGGCTCGGTGAAGATCGGCGAGACGGTGAAGCTGTCCTACGTCGATCAGGCGCGCGGTGGCCTCGACCCCAAGAAGAACGTGTGGGAGACCGTGTCCGACGGCCTCGACTACATCAAGGTCGGGCAGACCGAGATGCCGTCGCGGGCCTACGTCGCGGCGTTCGGCTTCAAGGGGCCCGATCAGCAGAAGCCCGCGGGCGTCCTGTCCGGCGGTGAGCGCAACCGGCTGAACCTGGCCATGACGCTCAAGCAGGGCGGCAACCTCATCCTGCTCGACGAGCCCACGAACGACCTCGACGTCGAGACGCTGGGGTCGCTGGAGAACGCCCTGGAGCAGTTCCCCGGCTGCGCCGTGGTGATCTCGCACGACAGGTGGTTCCTCGACCGCGTGGTCACCCACATCCTGGCGTGGGAGGGGAGCGACGACACCCCGGCCTCGTGGTTCTGGTTCGAGGGCAACTTCGAGGCCTACGAGAAGAACAAGGTGGAGCGTCTCGGGGTGGAGGCGGCTCGGCCACACCGGGTCACGCATCGTAAGCTCACCCGTGACTGAGCGTCATATTCGGTGATCATGGTCGGCTCCACCTGGGAAGCCCTGAACGTCTGGAGGTCGGGTGGCGTCGACTCGAGCGACGAGCGGTGACGACGGGGTCGAGCTGCTCGGTGCCTCGGCCGCACTGCGATGGTCGAGGCCCGATCTCTCGGCGGCGATCGCCGATCACGTCCTGCGGATCGCGCGCACGGATGCGGACGGCACGTCGTGGCTGCGTGCCGCCGGCTGGGCCGTCCACGCCCGGTCGGCCACGGGCGACGGTCGTGAGTGCGCGTCCGACGTCCTGGACGGCCTCGTCGAGCGCGGTGTCCACCTGCTCGACCACCCTGCCGCCGACCGGCTGCGGGTGGAACTCGCCGTCCTCGCCGTGGGCGCGGGCCGGACGTCGGCGGCCCGGACGCTGCTGACCCCGGTCACCGTCGCCGACACCACGCCCGAGCTGCGGGCCGACGCGCTCTGCGCCCTGGCGCGGTGCGCGACGGCGGATCGCCCGTCGTCCGTGCACGGGCTGATCGAACGCGTCGAGGCGACCTGGGCCGAGGTCGGGGGGCGCCGCGGAGACGTCGGGTCCGCGGTGGCCTCGCTGGTTGTCGCGGCCGCCGAGCGACGCTCCGGACGGGCACCGGCCGCGGTCGAGCGGGCCGCCGCCGGGCTCGCGTCTCTCGAACGGGCGCAGGCCGGACGCCCGGACGCCCCATCGCGTCACGTCGCCGCGGGGCTCACCGCGGAGTGGATCTCCGGGTTGCTCGGGGCCGGGCGGGCCGAGGAGGCCCGCAACGGATGTGCGGTGCTGGAACCGCTGCTCCGCGAGCCGGCACCTCCGAGCCGGCAGGTCGCGCTCCTGCGCCTCACCGTCGCCAGAACGCTCGCCACCACCGACGCCGATTCGGCCGCCGATGCACTGC
This sequence comes from uncultured Pseudonocardia sp., assembly GCA_964247105.1. Lineage (GTDB taxonomy): Bacteria > Actinomycetota > Actinomycetes > Mycobacteriales > Pseudonocardiaceae > Pseudonocardia. Next base: position 1,005 of record CAXTTN010000365.1, on the reverse strand, counting down.
ACCAGGCGGCGCGGGAGGCGGCCGGGAGCGACGCGCCGGATCTGGAGTCGGTCTGCTGGTCCACGCTCGCCGCGCTCCAGGAGCAGGCCGGGCGGGTCGGTGATGCCCTCGAGTCCCTGCGGCTCGGTCTCGACGCCCAGCAGCGCGACGCCCGGCGTGGCGCCCGGTTCCGCGCCGCGCTCGACGCCGTCGTCCCCCTGGCGTACGGCGACACCGGTCGCGGCGACACCGGTCGCGGCGACACCGGTCGCGGCGACACCGGTCGCGGCGACACC
>CAXTTN010000365.1:0-630 GCA_964247105.1 uncultured Pseudonocardia sp. | reverse complement strand
GGTCGCGATGACACCGGTCGCGATGACACCGTCCACAGCAGCACCGTCCGCATCGACACCGTCCACAGGAGCACCGTCCACGGGGACACCGTCCACAACGACATCAGTTACGGCGACGCCAGCCGCGGTTACACCGTCCACGGCGATGCTCACGACGTCACGGGCAACGGCAACGGCAACGGCAACGGTCATCGCCCGTCCAACGGCCACGGTGTGCGTCCGCCCGGGCCCGCCGATGCGCGGGACATCCCCATCGGCGGATCATGGACCGACTGGAGCGCCGCGATCGAGCGCGACCGCCCGCCGCAGGACCCGCATCCGCTCCCGGCGCCCGCCGAGACGCACCGTGGCCACGAGGCCGCGGATTCCGGGGCCGAACCCGTCTCCGCCGCCCGCGAGAACGGGCGGACGAGACACCCGCTGGACATCGCCGACCCGTGGTCGGCCGACCCCTATGGCATCGATCGACGCGGCACCGATCGGCTCGGCATCGATCGACGCGGCACCGATCGGCTCGGCACCGATCGACGCGGCACCGATCGGCCCGGCACCGATCGACGCGGCACCGATCGGCCCGGCACCGATCGGCCCGGCACCGATCGGCCCGGCACCGATCGGCCCGGCACCGAT
>CAXTTN010000364.1:0-4426 GCA_964247105.1 uncultured Pseudonocardia sp. | reverse complement strand
TGGACGCGTTCAACCCCGCACACGCCTGGCGCTGGACCCGCCCCGACCTCAACCTGGCCGACAGCGACCTGGTCGCCGAGCAGGACGCCCTCGAGGCCCTGCACACCTTCCTATATGCCACCGAGACCGCACCCCGCCCACACCGACACGCACGGCACCACGACGCCTACACCGCCGATGCGTAGCGCATTTCCGGCTGGCGGACCCGCACCAGCGGCCCTCGGCGCGGCCACACGACCCCGACGCCCGGCGACCTTGTCCGACATCGTCCCCCGGACCGCGGCACCCACGAGCCTTCTCGTCACGGTGCTCGCCGCAGAACTCGTCACAGCCGCCGCGATCATCGCCTCCAGCGCCGGCCGACCGGCGCCGACCCCCGCCGATCTCGGCACCGCGGCCTACCTCGCCGCGCTGGGGATCGTCGCGACCACCATCGCCCTCCGGCAGACCGCTGCACGAGGCCCGACCACGAGCCCACCCGGCGTCGACCTCAGCGCGGTCTGGACCTTCCCCGCGGCGCTGCTGCTCCACCCGGCGCTCGCCGTGGCCCTGGTCGCAGTGCTGCACAAACGCCAGTCCAGCCACACACACGGCACCGGCGGCGGGTCGCTGCACCGGCAGTTGCTGGACATGGCCGCTGCCGTCCTCGGTTGCCTCGCAGCCCGCGCCGCCTACACCGCCGCCGGCGGACACCTCGCTACAGCACCGGTACCCGGCGTGGCGGCCACCTGGCCCGTCGTACTGGCCGTTCTCGGCTACACCAGCGCTCACTGCGGAGTCCTCGCCGCGACCGCAACTCAAGACACCGGCGCACTGGACACCAGTGCCCTCGGCACCGCTGCCCGTCGACTCGCGGGCCCCGCCGGTCGGGACGAGAACCGTCTCACAGTCGCCACCTCCAGTCTGGGCGGGCTCACCGCCGCCGCTCTCACCATCCACCCGCTACTCGTCCTCGCCGTCCTGCCCGCCGCCTGCTGTCTGCACCGCGCCGTGCTCGCCCGGCACCTCGAACACGCCGGGCAGCTCGATCCCAAGACAGGGCTGCTCACCGCGGTCGCCTGGCACAACCAGGCCCAGCGAGCAATGCTCCAACTCGACGCGGCGCACCGGCCGCGGGCCGTGCTGGTCATCGACCTCGACTACTTCAAGGCCGTCAACGACACCCACGGCCACATGGCCGGGGACGCCGTCCTGGTCGCCGTCGCCGACGCGCTGCGCGCCGAGATCCGCGACCGCGACCTCGTCGGGCGCTTCGGCGGCGACGAGTTCGTCGTCCTCCTCACCGGGCACGACGAGCACCGGGACCGGCACGACACCGGCGGTCTTCTCGCGGTCGCCGAGCGGATCCGTAGCCGCGTCGCCGCGCTCCAGATCGAGGTACCCGCCCCGGGTGGCCCGGCCACCATCACCGGGCTGAGCGTCTCCATAGGCGCCACACCGCTCCCCGACGGCCGACCCGGACTGCAAACCCTGTTCCAGCTCGCCGACACCGCGCTCTACGCGGCCAAACACGCAGGACGCGACACCGTGCGTGTGTCCCCAGCACCGGACCGCCATGCAGGCATCAGGGCGTGCCCGGCCGAGACCCGGCACGAGCAGCCGACATCCGAGAGGAACCACCGGTTATGACGTTGCGTGAGTACCTCCAACCAGACAGGGCCGGACCCGACGTGGGTTCCACCCGTCGCGTGGTCGTCACCGGCGCAGCCGGGTTCATCGCCTCGCACCTGGTCGACGCGCTGCTCGCCACCGGTCACGAGGTGATCGCGCTCGACCGTCGCAGCGTCCGCGACGACACCGTTGCCGCGACGAACCTCACCGACGCCCGCGGTCATGAACGGCTGCGGCTGCACCTCGCGGACCTGGCCGTCGACGACCTCGACGAGCTGGTGGCCGGCGCCGACACCGTGTTCCACCTCGCGGGCCTGCCCGGGGTGCGCGAGTCCTGGGGCGCGTCGTTCGGCGACTACGTCACCGCCAACGTCGTGGCCACCCACCGGCTGCTCGGCGCCTGCGAGCGAGCCGGGGTGCGCAGGTTGGTGTTCGCGTCGTCGTCGAGCGTCTACGGCCCCACCGGCCGCGCGAGCCGCGAGTGGGACCGGCCGGCACCGATCTCCCCGTACGGGGTGAGCAAGCTCGCCGCCGAACACCTCTGCCTCGCGCACGCCGCCCGGGCAGGCACACCGCTGACCGTCACCGTCCTGCGGTACTTCACCGTGTACGGCCCCCGGCAGCGCCCCGGGATGGCCATCGGCCGCATCCTGCTGGCCGCGCTGACCGGGGCCGGCATGCCGCTGTACGGCGACGGTCACCAGCGGCGGGAGTTCACCTACGTCGACGACGTCGTGGCCGCCACCATGTCCGCCGCCGTCCCCGACGTTGCGGGCACGGTGATCAACGTGGGGGGCGGGGCCAGCGTGTCCATGCTCGACGTGCTGGACCTGGCCCGCGCAGTGACGGGTCGCAGGGTCCCGATCCTGTCGCGCGGCCCACAGGACGGTGACGTGGCCGCCACCGAAGCCGATCTGACCGTGGCCCGCCGGCTGCTGAACTACCGGCCACGCGTCGGCCTACACGAGGGCATGTCCCGCCAGACGGACTGGCTGGCCGCGCTACCCGAATCCGCGCGGAGGTCCCTGCTACCTGACGCCCTGGAGGCCGCATCATGATCGTGTTGACCGCGAGCTCGGCCAATGAGCTCTTCGCCGCCGCCTGCCGGGCCGTGTGCCGCGACGGGACGGCCGTCAGCCCGCGGGGCATGACCACCACCGAGATCCTGGGCGCGCACCTGTGCCTGACCGAGCCACGTCACCGGCTGGTCGACCTCCCGCCCGCGCGGGTGATCAACCCCGCGTTCGCGGTCGCCGAGGCGCTGTGGATCCTGTCCGGCTCGGACGAGCCGTGGATCTTCGACTACAACCGGGCCCTGACCCGCTACACCGACGACGGCCGCCTCCAGGGCGCCTACGGGCCCCGGATGCGACGCTGGGGCGGCCGCATCGACCAGGTCGACCACGTGCGGCGCCTGCTGGCGCGCGACCCGGACTCCCGCCAGGGGGTGATCCAGCTGTTCGATCCCGAGCGGGACAACCGCGGGCACCGCGACGTGCCCTGCACGCTGGGCTACCGGTTCTTCCTGCGGTCGGGGCGGCTGCACATGCACACCACCATGCGTAGCCAGGACCTGTGGCTGGGATTCCCCTATGACATCTTCGCTGCCACCCTGCTGCAGGAACTGATGGCCGGCTGGCTGGGCGTCGCGCTCGGCGAGTACCACCACCACGTCGACTCCCTGCACCTCTACGCCCAGCACCTGCCGGACGCGTTGACCCTCCCGACCCTCACGGACCCATCCCCCGCGATGCCGGACACCGGCGTGGGCTGGGATGACCTACCCGCGATGCTGTCGGAGGTGATCGCCGGTCGAGCGCCGGCGACCGCAGGCCACACCTGGCAGATGTTCGCGGCCGTGATGGCCGGCTACCGGGACTGGGTGGGCGGTGACCGCGACCGGGCCCGAGCCGCAGCGTCGACGACACCAGGAGTGCTCGGACGAGCGCTGGAACGCTGGTACGACCACCTCGTTTCCAGCGCACCGGCCGGGGCGCTCCGGTGACGCGGCCCGCGGTCGTGCTCGGCGTGTGCGCCCACACCCACGACTCGTCCGCCGCGCTGATCGTGGACGGCGAGCTGGTCGGGTTCTGCGAGGAGGAGCGGCTCGTCGGCGACAAGCACACCAAGGCGTTCCCCGACCGCTCGGTCGCCTGGCTGCTCGACGACGCCGGACTCCGCCCGGGCGACGTCACCGCGGTGGGCTACAACTTCCAGGCCCACCGCTACCTCGCGGCCCTGGCGCAGGTCCCGGCCCAGCTGCTGCGCGCCGGCGAGCGGGACCGGGTGTGGGCGCGCGCCCGCAGCTTCACCCACGTCGCGGCCCGCACCCGCGCCCGGACTCGCGGGCTGGCCAGACGATTTCCTCGAGCGCAGGTCGGATCGGTGCAGCACCACCGCGCCCACGGCCTCTACGCCTTTGCCTCCTCCGGCTACCCGGACGCCGCCATCCTCGTCGTCGACAGCCTCGGCGAGATCCAGACCACCACCATCAGCCACGCCCGACGCGCCGACACCGGGCACTGCCAGTTCCAGATCGTGGAGGCGATCGAGGATCCGGCGTCGCTGGGCTACGCCTACGGCGCGGTCACCGAGCACCTGGGCTGGCGACGCGGCGACGAGGAGGGAACCGTCATGGCGCTGGCCGCCCTCGGCGACCCCGCCCGCTTCCGCCCGCTGTTCGCGCGCGCGATCCCGATCACCAGCACCGGGTTCGCGCTCGATCCCGCGCTGCTGCCGCTGCGGGTGCTGTCACGCCGGTACCCGCGCACCAGCGACGCGTTCACGGCGGCGACCTGCCCGCCCCGCCGGCCTG
>CAXTTN010000363.1:0-4457 GCA_964247105.1 uncultured Pseudonocardia sp. | reverse complement strand
CGGTCGACCATCGCGCGGCTCATGTAGAGGCCGAAAGGGGTCTCGCGGTACTCGTCGACGGCGCGCGCCGTGCCCTTGGTGTCGAGGTTGAGCTGGGCCGGGACGTCGAAGGTCACGATCTTCGGCGGGTGCATGCCGTGATCGTCCCAGACCCGGCCGGCGGAAACTGTCGGTGCGGGCTCGTACCCTGGATCCCGTGGCGTTCGCAACAGAGGTTCCCGGCAGTGCGGCCAGTCTCGGGCAAGCTTCTCCCGAGGAGATGCCGCTCGCCCATTCTGAGCATCGTCCGGTCAGCGACATCCCGCGCACCGGCGGCACCTTCCAGGTGGTCAGCCCGTACGAGCCGGCGGGCGACCAGCCCGCGGCCATCGCCGAGCTGGAGAAGCGGATCCGCGCCGGCGAGCAGGATGTCGTCCTGCTCGGCGCCACGGGCACGGGCAAGTCGGCCACTACGGCCTGGCTGATCGAGAAGCTCCAGCGGCCCACGCTGGTGATGGCACCCAACAAGACGCTCGCGGCACAGCTGGCCAACGAGCTGCGGGAGATGCTGCCCAACAACGCCGTCGAGTACTTCGTGAGCTACTACGACTACTACCAGCCCGAGGCGTACATCGCGCAGACCGACACCTACATCGAGAAGGATTCCTCGATCAACGAGGACGTCGAGCGGCTGCGGCACTCCGCCACCCACAACCTGCTCTCCCGCCGCGACGTGGTGGTGGTGGCGTCGGTGTCGTGCATCTACGGCCTGGGCACGCCGCAGTCCTACCTCGACCGGTCGGTGCAGCTGGAGGTCGGGGGCACCGTCGAGCGGGATGCGCTGCTGCGCGCGCTGGTCGACGTGCAGTACACGCGCAACGACATGGCGTTCAACCGCGGCACGTTCCGGGTCCGCGGCGACACCGTGGAGATCATCCCGGCGTACGAGGAGCTCGCGATCCGCATCGAGTTCTTCGGCGACGAGATCGAGTCGCTCTACTACCTGCACCCGCTCACCGGCGATGTCGTCCGCCAGGTCGAGGAGCTGCGCATCTTCCCGGCCACCCACTACGTCGCCGGGCCCGAGCGGATGGAACGGGCCGTGCGCGACATCGAGGCCGAGCTGGCGGAGCGCCTGGAGCAGCTGCAGAGCCAGGGCAAGCTGCTCGAGGCCCAGCGGCTGAGCATGCGCACCCAGTACGACCTGGAGATGATCCGCCAGGTCGGGTTCTGCTCGGGCATCGAGAACTACTCGCGCCACATCGACGGCCGCGGCCCCGGCACCGCCCCGGCCACCCTGATCGACTACTTCCCGGACGACTTCCTGCTCGTCATCGACGAGTCGCACCAGACGGTCCCGCAGATCGGCGGCATGTACGAGGGCGACATGTCGCGCAAGCGCAACCTCGTGGAGTTCGGGTTCCGGCTGCCCTCGGCCACCGACAACCGGCCGCTCACCTGGGAGGAGTTCGCCGATCGGATCGGGCAGACGGTCTACCTCTCGGCCACGCCGGGCCCGTACGAGATGCAGCGCACCGGTGGCGAGTTCGTCGAGCAGGTCATCCGGCCGACCGGCCTGGTCGATCCGAAGGTCGTCGTCAAGCCGACGAAGGGCCAGATCGACGATCTCGTGCACGAGATCCGCGAGCGCGCCGAGCGCGACGAGCGGGTGCTCGTCACCACGCTGACCAAGAAGATGGCCGAGGATCTCACCGACTACCTGCTGGAGCTGGGCATCCGGGTGCGCTACCTGCACTCGGAGGTCGACACGCTGCGCCGCATCGAGCTGCTGCGCCAGCTCCGGCTGGGCGAGTACGACGTGCTGGTCGGCATCAACCTCCTGCGCGAGGGTCTCGACCTGCCCGAGGTGTCGCTGGTCGCCATCCTCGACGCCGACAAGGAGGGGTTCCTCCGCTCGGGCACCTCGCTGATCCAGACCATCGGCCGCGCGGCGCGCAACGTGTCCGGCGAGGTGCACATGTACGCCGACAAGATCACCGATTCGATGCAGTTCGCCATCGACGAGACCGATCGGCGCCGCGCCAAGCAGGTCGCCTACAACGAGGAGCGCGGGTTGGATCCGCAACCGCTGCGCAAGAAGATCGCCGACATCCTCGACCAGGTCTACCGCGAGGCGGAGGATTCCGAGAACGGCGCCGTGCCGATCGGCGGTTCGGGACGCAACCAGTCCCGCGGCAAGCGGGCGGCGGGGGAGCCGGGCCGGTCCGGCGGCAGCTCGGGCGTGGTCGCCGGCCGCGACACGAAGAACATGCCCCGGGCGGAGCTGGCCGATCTCGTCCAGCAGCTCACCGACCAGATGCTGGCGGCGGCCCGCGATCTGCAGTTCGAGCTGGCCGGGCGCCTGCGTGACGAGATCGCCGATCTGAAGAAGGAGCTGCGCGGCATGGACGCGGCCGGCATCAGCTGAGGCCCGGCCCCTCGACGCGTCGCGCGGGCCGGGGGTTACCGTGGCCGGGTGACTGTGAAGGGGCCATCGGCCACCCCGACACGCGAGCAGTGGGTGCTGGAGCAGCTCCGCCACCCGCGCCGGGTCCTCCCCGTCACCGTCCCCCTGCTGGCGCTGGTGCTGGTCGGGCTCGTGGTCCACACCGGCGGGCGGCACATCGACCTCGAGGTCTACCGCTTCGGCGTCCAGGCGTGGCTGGGCGGCGGCGACATGTACGGCACGCTGCCCGAGACCTCCGGCCACATCACGCTGCCCTTCATCTACCCGCCGTTCGCGGCGCTGGTGATGGTGCCGCTGGCCGTCGCGCCGTGGGGGGTGGCCTGGACGGTGCTGCTCGCGCTCTCGACCGTGGCGCTGGGGGCCACGCTGTTCGTCGTGGCGCGGCGGCTGTGGCCGTCGGGTGGGCGGGGTGGGGCGCTGTCGGTGGCGTCGATCGCGTTGCCGCTGGCCCTGGCCGTGCAGCCGGGCAAGGACGTCAGCTTCGACCAGCCGGTCGGCGGGCTGCCGCCGCTCGGGCTCGAACCGGTGCTGCAGACCATCGAGTTCGGGCAGATCAACCTGCTGCTCATGGCCCTGGTCGCGCTCGACCTGCTCGTCACGCGGCCCCGGTGGCCGCGCGGGCTGCTCATCGGCGTCGCCGCCGCGATCAAGCTCACCCCGGCCGCGTTCGTCCTGTACTTCCTGCTCCGCCGCGAGTACCGCGCCGCCGCCACCGCCGCCGTCGCGGGTGTGGTCGCCACGGCGATCGGGTTCGTCGTGGCGCCCGCGTCGTCGCTCACGTTCTGGCTGCACAACCCGGCCGGTGGCGTGAGCGGCTCGCCCTTCTTCACCAACCAGACCTTCCAGGCCGTGCTCGTCCGCGCGGGGGTGGACGGGACGCCGCGCACCGTGGCGTGGCTGGTGCTCTCGGCCGGCCTGCTCGTGCTGGCCGTGCCGGTGATCCGCCGGGCCCCCGCGCCACTGGCCGTGGTCGCGACGGCCGGCGTCGCGTTGCTCGTCTCCCCGACGTCGTGGTCGCACCACTGGGTGTGGATCGCGCCGGCCCTGCTGGTCGCGGCGGCCACCGCGTGGCGCACGCGCTCGGCCGTGTGGATCGGGGTCACCGTCCTCGCCGCGGCCGTCTTCGTCATCGCGCCGCACCAGCAGGGGCTGCCCCGTGCCGATGGCCGCGAGCTGCTCTGGACCCCGTTCCAGCAGGTGGTCGGCAGCACCTACGTGTGGTTCACGGTGCTGGTGATCGGCCTGATGTGGTGGCGCTGGCGGCGCGCGTGAACCACGACGAGCTGGTCGCCTACTGCCTGGCCAAGCCCGGCGCGGTGCCCGACACCCCGTGGGAGGGCGATCTCGTGGCGAAGGTCGGCGGCAAGATCTTCGCGTTCCTCGGCGGGGAGGGCGTGGGGCTCAAGTGCGGCCGCGACGCCGACGAGGCCGGCGAGCTGCGCCTGCGCTACCCGGACGCGGTGAGGCCGTCGCCCTACATCGGCCGCTTCGGCTGGAACGTGGTCGGGCTGCTGGACGGCGCGATCCCCGACGACGAGCTGGAGGAGCTGGTGGACGCGTCCTACGACGCGGTCGTGTCCAGGCTCCCCAAGCGGCTGCGCCCGGCCTGATCGGGCGTCATGCCCGGGCCGCGACCACGCGCTCGGCCTCCGCCCGCAGCCCGTCCAGCACCGAGCGCACCGCAGGCCGCTCCGCCACGCTGGTGCGCAGCACCGCCTCCACCAGCCGCGCGGCGCGCACGCCGGCGAGCGGCCTGCGCACCAGCCGCCGCCCGCCGCGGTCGTCGGTGGAGTAGCGCGGCAGCAGTGCCACCCCGCGTCCGGCGGCGACCAGCTCCTCGGTGACGGAGAAGTCGTTGATGCGCTGCACCACCCGGGGCCGGGTGCCGGCGTTCGGGGCGAGCGAGCGCAGGACGTCGTCGACGGGCCAGCCGACCTCCACGCTGATCCACGCCTCGCCCGCCAGCTCGTCGAGCCGCAGGCGGCGGCGCCGGGCGAGCGGATGGCCCGGC
>CAXTTN010000362.1:3057-4530 GCA_964247105.1 uncultured Pseudonocardia sp. | reverse complement strand
ACCAGCGAGCCGTGCGCGAAGTTGACCACCTCGGTGGCCTTGAAGATGATCACGAAACCGAGGGCGAGCAGCGCGTAGACCGCGCCTTTCCCCAGGCCGTTGACCAGCAGCTGGACGAACGTCCCCATCAGCCCTCCTCCGCTCCGACACCCAGGTACGCCGAGATCACGGCGGGATCGGACCGGACGTCGGCCGGGAGCCCGTCGGCGATCAGCCGCCCGAAGTCCAGGACGCTGACCCGGTCCGCGATGCCCATCACCAGCCCCATGTCGTGCTCGACGAGCAGCACGGAGATGCCCAGCGCGTCGCGCACCTCACGGATCGTCACGGCCATCCCGGCCGTCTCGGTCGCATTGAGCCCGGCGGCCGGCTCGTCGAGCAGCAGGAGCACGGGCTCGCAGGCCAGCGCGCGGGCGATGTCGACGCGCTTGGCGATGCCGTAGGGCAGCGACCCGACGGGGCGCTCCAGCCGGTCGGCCACGCCGAGGAAGTCACAGATCTCCTCGACGCGCGCCACGTGCCGCCGCTCGGCGCGCAGGCCCAGCCGCAGCCCGCCGGACAGGAAGCCGCCGCGGGTCAGGGAGTGGCGGCCGAGCATGACGTTGTCGCGGACGGTCGAGCCCGGCGAGAGCGCGACGTTCTGGAACGAGCGGCCGACGCCCAGCCCGGCGAGCTTGTGCGGGGCGAGGTCGGTGAGCACGGCGTCGCCGAGCCGGACGCGGCCCTCGGTGGGCCGGTACAGGCCGCTGATCACGTTGAAGCAGCTGGACTTGCCGGCGCCGTTCGGGCCGATGAGCGCGTGCACCGTGCCCGGCTCGACGGTGAACGACACGCCGTCGAGCGCGGTGATGCCGCCGAAGCGCAGCGTGACGTCCTCGACGGCGAGCGGCGCGACCCCTTCCCGGAAGGCCGCGCTCACGGCGCCATCCCGATCTGCGCGCCGATGTGCGCGGGCGCGCGCTCGAGTGGCCACGCAGGAGCGCGGAACGGCGCGCAGATGTGCGTGCGGCGCGTCCTCATCGCACCCACCTCGACAGCGTCCGCGTCCCGCTGTGAGAGCGGGCGTCCGCCTCCTCGGCCTCGGCCTGCGCCGTCGACTCCGCGTGCCCGCCCAGGTACAGCCGCTGCACGTCCTCGCTGGCCGCGAGCTCGGCCGCCGAACCGGTCAGCGCGATGCGGCCCACCTCCAGCACCGCGGCGTGGTCGGCCACCTCCAGCGCCATGGTCGCGTTCTGCTCGACGAGGACGACGGCCGTGCCCTGGGCGTGGATCTCGCGGATGATGCGCGCGATCCGACCGACCATCTGGGGCGCCAGCCCGAGCGACGGCTCGTCGAGCAGCAGCAGCCGGGGCTGTCCCATGAGGCCGCGCGCCAACGCCAGCATCTGCTGCTGGCCGCCGGACAGCGTCCAGCCGAGCGCGTGCCGCAGCCTGCCGAGGTCGGGGAACAGCGCGAGCATCGCGTCGGTTTCC
>CAXTTN010000362.1:0-3047 GCA_964247105.1 uncultured Pseudonocardia sp. | reverse complement strand
CGGGCCCGACATCAGCGCCCGCCCGATCGCGAGCATCTGCTGCTCGCCGCCCGAGAGCAGGCCGGCGCGCTGGGTCGCGCGGTCGCCGAGCACCGGGAACAGCTCGCGCACCCGTTCCCTCGCCGCCGTCCGGGCCGACGCGGACGCCGCGCCGAGCCCACCGGCCCGCAGGTTCTCCTCGACGGTCATGCGGGCGAACACCTGCCGCCCCTCGGGCACGGCGACCACCCCGCGGCGCACGACCAGCGCGGGGTCGAGCCGGTCGATGCGCTCGCCGTCGAAGGTGATCTCGCCGGCCGTGATCGCGCCCCGGTGCAGGCCGAGGGTGCCCGAGACGGCGCGCAGCAGCGTCGACTTCCCGGCTCCGTTCCCCCCGAGCACCGCGAGCACCCCGTCGCCGGGCACCTCGACGTCCACACCGGAGAGCGCACCGACCGAGCGCCCGTACCGCACGGACAGCCCGCTGACGCTCAGCGCCCCCGCTCGCTCCCCCAAGATCGACCCTTTCGTTCGGTTCGGGGGCACATCGTGTGGTGTGGGCCACAGGACAAACACCCCCAAGTGGAGATGTCGGGGCAGAGTGAGGGGCCGACCGTTACCCGCACGGACCGGCTGGACAACGCTCGAGGTGAACACCACGGCTGTTGGATCACGCCGAAACGGCCACCACGTTCATCTCGCCGGTGCAACGCTGTGGGCACCGCGCCCAAGCGCCGATCACGGCACACGGGACCGAGCCCGTGCTCTGCCGTGCCCGTAGGAATGCGCAGCGAGCTGCCGGCTACAGCAGCCCGGCCTCGCTCGCCTTCCCGATCGCCTCGACGCGGTTGCGGGCGCCGAGCTTGTGCAGCGCCGCCTGCAGGTAGGTCTTGACCGTGTTGCGGGCCAGGCCGGTGGTCTCGGCGATCTCGGGGTTGGTGCGGCCCTGCGCGGCCAGGCGCAGCACCTCGTACTCGCGCCGGGTCAACCCGCTCCGGGCGAGCGCCGCTCCGCGGTTCACGTCGCCGGGGACCATCCGCGGATCCGTCACGCGCTCGCCGTGCAGCACCCGGCGCAGGGCGTCGACGAGGTCGGTGGCGGCCACATCCTTCAGCAGCGCCCCGTGCGCGCCCGCGTCCAGCGCGGCCTGCACGCCGTGGTGGTCGCCGTGCGCGGTGAACACGACGATCCGCGCCTCCGGCACGACCTCGCGCAGGCCCACCACGATCTCGGGGGCGAGCATGTCGGGCAGCCGCAGGTCGAGCAGTACGAGGTCGGGCGCCAGCTCGGGGGCCCGCTCCAGCGCGGTGCGCCCGCTCTCGGCCGAGCCCACGACGACCAGCGACGGCTCGCCGCGCAGCAGCAGCGCGACGCCGTCGCGCACCACCGGGTGGTCGTCGACCACCATCACGCTGGCCGGTGTCACCGCGGCACCGGCAGCAGCATGCGCAGCGTCGAGCCGCCGTCCTCGTCGTGGACGAGGCTGACGCGGCCGCCGAGCCGGGCCGCCTTCTCCACGAGCAGCCGGATCCCCAGCCCGGTGGCGGCCGGCACGCGGTCGACCGGCTGCGTCCCGTCGTCGACGACGGCCACCTGCACGCCGCCGTCCACCTCGCCGAGGCTGACGACGACCGTCGCCGCGTCCGCGTGCTTCTCCGCGTTGAGCAACCCCTCGCGGACGGCGCTGATCAGCAGCGTGGTGCGCTCCACGTCCAGCGGCCGGACGTCGCCGAGCTGCACCAGCCGCGCGGGCGTGCCGGTGCGGGCCTCGAAGCTGCGGCAGTGCTCGGCCAGCTCGATCGGCAGCGCGCGCTCGGGGCTCGACTCCGACAGCGCCAGCAGCGACTCCCGCAGGGCCATCGACGCCGCCGAGACGTCGGTCTCCAGCCGGACCAGCCGCGAGCACAGGACGGGGTTGTCGGGGAGCGTGGTGCGCAGGTCACGCACCTGGGCGCCGATGGAGAACAGCATCGCGCCCACCGAGTCGTGCAGGGCCGCCTGCATGCGCCGGCGCTCCGCCGCGACCGCCGTGTCGCGGCCGGCCTCGGCGCGGCCGGCGAGGCGGATCGCCTGCGCGGCATCGGCGGCGATCCGCTGGACGGCGCCCACGGCGGTGTCGCCGAACTCGCCGGGACCGCGCAGCGAGGCGTAGGCGACGGCGACGGGGCGCCCGTCGTCGGCGTCGAGGATGGGGACGGCGAGCATCGCGCCGAGCGCCTCCCGGCGGACCGGGCCGTCGAACTGGTGGGTGATGCTCGGCGCGCTGACGTAGTCGCTGACCCGCACCGGGCGACGCAGGGCCATCACGCGCCCGCCGACGCCCTGCCCGATCGGCACCACGAGGTCCTGCAACGCGTCGGTGCGGTTGCCGGCGAGCCAGCGGATGACCGACCGCTCGGCACCGTCCACATCGGCCACGAAGCCCACGTCGGCGCCCGCCGCGTCGCGGATCAGGTGCGCGGCTCCGTGCAGGGCGAGGACGCGGTCGAGGACGCACAGCAGCCCGTCGCGCTCCGCGAGGAGCGTGCTGAGCAGGTGCTCCTGCTCGCCGGCCCGCTCGACGGCGGCGCGCTCACTCGATGCCACGGCTGGTGACGATCGCACACCGCGGCGCCCGGGCGACAGCCTCAGGACGGGCGGGAACGTCCGCGGCCGACGGCGGGGGGCAGTTGCGTGCCGTCGGAACCGGCCACGCCGTCGGCACTGCCGGGGGCGGGCTGCTCGGCGGCTGGATCGGGCACCTGGCGGTCGCGTTGGCGGATCATGCGGCCGATGAGGACACCGACGACCGCGGCGGCGACCATCCAGGCCGCAACCCCGACGACGATCCACATGACGGTAGAGATGCCGACTCCTTGTGCCCTGGTGAGCGACAAGTGTCCACCCGTCGGCGGTGTCCCGCTCCCGCAGGCACCCGGATGGGTGGAGTTCGTACCCGATCAGCCCACGTCAGGGACCGCGGGACCGAGCAGATCGTCGGCATCGATGATCCGGTAGGCGTAACCCTGCTCGGCGAGGAACCGCTGCCGATGCGCTGCGTAGTCGGTGTCCAATGTGTCCCGGGAGAC
>CAXTTN010000361.1:0-4535 GCA_964247105.1 uncultured Pseudonocardia sp. | reverse complement strand
CGTTCGTGCGCGTCGAGGAGGGCATCGAGGGCCTGGTGCACATCTCCGAGCTGGCTGAGCGCCACGTGGAGATCCCGGAGCAGGTCGTGCAGGTCGGCGACGACGCGATGGTCAAGGTCATCGACATCGACCTCGACCGGCGCCGCATCTCGCTGTCGCTCAAGCAGGCCAACGAGGGCATGACGGTCGACACCGAGTTCGACCCCACCCGCTACGGCATGGCCGCCGAGTACGACGACCAGGGGAACTACATCTACCCCGAGGGCTTCGACGTCGAGACCGGCGATTGGCAGGAGGGCTTCGAGGCCCAGCGCGAGGCCTGGGAGAAGGAGTACGCCGAGGCCCACGTCCGCTACGAGCAGCACATCACGCAGCTCAAGAAGGCGGCCGAGGCGGAGGCCGAGGCGTCCGTCGAGGGTGCCACCGGCACCAGCTACTCGTCCTCGGCGGCCCCGGCCGGCCAGGGTGCGCCCGCGGAGTCGGGTGGCTCGCTCGCGAGCGACGAGCAGCTCGCCGCCCTGCGGGAGAAGCTCTCCGGCGGAGCGTGATCTCCACCTAGCACGATCGGCCCCGGCGACCACTGGTCGCCGGGGCCGTTTCTCATCACGGTTGTGCTGCGTTTCCGGCACGCTGTCGGGCGCGTCGAGGCGGGGGCGGGGGCGGGGGATCTACCGTGGTGGTCATGCCCAGGCGACGGAGGTCGGCCGCGCACGCGGCCGTGGCGGCTGCGCTGTGTGCGTGGGTCGTCACCGCCTGTGCTTCCGGTCCGACCCTCGACAGCCCGTCCCTGCCGACGTTCCCCGCGCCGGTCGACACGTCCGCCGCCACGTCGCCGGGTGTCGCGGACAAGGGTGTGGTGCCCGACGACTGCGCGCGGCTGCTCCCCGTCGGCGAGCTCGGCGCCGTGCTCGGGCTGCCGCTGGACTCGGTCGCCGTGCGCACGACCGTGGGGGTGCCCAGCCCGTCGGTCGGGCGCACCGAGCGGATCGACTGCGCCTACACGGCGGGCCCGCCCGCCGGGCGCCCGCTGCTCGGCCTGAACGCCGCCGCCTACGCCGACGCAGCGTCGGCGGCCGATCACTGGAAGCTCAACGCGGGCGCGGAGGACGGCACCCACCGTCCGGTCCCGATCGGCGCGGCGTCGGGGATCCTCATCGAACGTGGCGGCGAGACGCTCCTGACGGTGCTGTACGGCACGGGCACGCTCACGTTCAGCCTGCCCAGCCGCCCGCTCCCGGTGAACCGGCCCGCGGGAGACCTGCTCGTCGACCTGGCCAAACGGGTGCTTCCCACGGTCGCGAGGGCCGCTCCGAAGGCTGCGCCCACCCCCGCCCCGACGCGCCAGCCGGGTCCCGCGCAGGCGGCCGGGGCTCCCTGACCGTACGGTGGCCGCCGTGCTGCAGGTGGGGCTGACCGGCGGGATCGGATCGGGCAAGTCGACGGTGGCCGCGCGCCTCGTCGAGCGCGGGGCGGTGCTGGTGGATGCCGACCGCGTCGCCCGCGAGGTGGTGGAGCCGGGCACCGACGGCCTCGCCGAGGTGGTCGCGGCGTTCGGCGACGGCGTCCTCGGGGCCGACGGCGGGCTGGACCGGCCCGCGCTCGCCGCCGTCGTCTTCTCCGACGACGGCGCGCGGCAGCGCCTCAACGCGATCGTGCACCCCCGGGTGCGTACGCGGTCGCAGGAGCTGCTCGCCGCGGCGCCGCCCGACGCGGTGGTCGTCCAGGACATCCCGTTGCTCGTCGAGGGCGGGATGGCCGCGCGGTTCGCGCTCGTCGTGGTCGTGCACGCGGACGCCGAGGAGCGGGTGAGCAGGCTCGTCGGGGCGCGCGGGATGCCCGAGGACGACGCCCGTGCCCGCATCGCCGCGCAGGCCGGTGACGAGGCGCGCCGCGCCGTCGCGGACGTCTGGCTCGACAACTCCGGTGCCCCCGCGGACCTGGTCGCCGCCGTCGACGCCCTGTGGGACGAGCGCCTCGTCCCGTTCGAGGAGAACGTGCGGCTGCGGCGCGTGGCGCGCGCCGGTGCTCCGCGGCTCGTCGAGCCCGATCCGGGCTGGCCGGACGCCGCGGCCCGGCTCATGGCCCGGGTGGCTGCCGCCGCGGGCTCCCGCGGCCGGGGGGTCGCGCACATCGGCTCCACGGCCGTGCCCGGGCTCCCGGCCAAGGACGTCATCGACCTGCAGCTCGGCGTCGCGACCCTCGCCGACGCCGACGCCCTGCGCGACGCCCTCGCCGACGCCGGGTTCCCGGCCCGCCCCGACGTCGACCACGACAACCCCAAGCCGCCCGGTTCCTCGGCCTGGCCCAAGCGCTTCCACCGCTCGGCCGATCCCGGACGGCCCGCCCACCTGCACGTCCGCGAGGTCGGATCGCCCGGTTGGCGGTACGCGCTGCTGGTCCGCGACTGGTTGCGCGCCGAGGCCGACGTCCGGGTCGAGTACCTCGCGGTCAAGCGCGACGCGGCGCGGCACGCGGACGGATACGCGCAGGCGAAGGAACCGTGGTTCGACGACGCGGCCGCCCGGGCCGAGGCCTGGGCCGCAACCTCCCGGTGGGCGCCCTCGTTGCCATGAGAGGATCCCCACCTCTCCGTAACGTGTCGACGTCGTCGCACGATGGAGGGGCAGGCCTTCCCCGTCCGGGTGAATGCCGGTGGACGACGTCACGGAATGCAGTCGTCGCGCGTGGAGCGAGGGAGGAGGAGGGGGTGGGCGCCATGGTCGATCACCAGCCCGGCCCCGGTGATCCCGGTTCCGACGCCGCCTCCGTCGATCTCGACGACGTCCCCGCTCCCGAGGAGCCCGCCGCCGAGAAGCACCGCGCCCCGGACGACCCGCCGGCCGTCGAGCACGCCCCGGACGTCGAACAGGATCCACCCGCGCCGTCCCCCGCACAGCTGCGCGTCGATTTCGGGGCCCACTTCGAGGCCAACTACCAGCGGCTCGTCGCGCAGTTGTACGCGATCACGCTGAACCCCGGCGAGGCCCACGACGTCGTCCAGGACGCGTACTCCCGGGCCTGGCGCCAGTGGGCCACGGTCGGCCGGTCCGCCGACCCCACCGCGTGGGTACGGCGGGTCGCGGTCCGCTCCACCATCCGCAGCTGGCGCCGCACCCTGGCCCGCTTCGGCATCGGGCGCCCCCGCCCGGTCGGCGGCGGTGACGACGCCCGCACCACCGCGCTGCTCGCGGCCCTGCAGCGCCTGCCCGCGGCCGAGCGCCGCTGCGTGGTGCTGTCCCACATGGCCGGTGCCGACCTCGCCGAGATCGCGGCCGTCGAGCAGGTGTCCCCGGGCACCGTCCAGGCCCGGCTCGCGCGCGCCCGACTGGTGGTCACCGAGGGCATGGCCGATGTGCTGCCCGAGGTGCCGGGCCCCGCCGAGGAGTACGACGAGCCGGCCGCCCCGGCGGAGCCCTACGACGACGACGTCTACGACGGCGATCTCTACGCCGTGTACGACAACAAGGAGGAGTTCCGGTGACGACCCTCGACGACCGGATGACCGAGGAGTTCCGGCGCCTGGACGACGAGCTCTCGGCCGCCGTCACCCTCCCCGGCGTCGACGGCGTGATCCGCCGCGCGAGCACGCTCAACCGGGCGAGCACCGCCGCCGCGGCGGCCGTGCTGACCGTCGGCGGGCTGGGCGGCGTCACCGCCGTGGCCCAGGCCACGGGGCCGGCGGCCGCCAGCTCCGCGGAGGCCGCCCTCACCGTGGCGACGACCACCACCGCCCCGCCGGCCCCGGCGGCGCCCCCCGTGGTCGTCACGACCACGACGACGGTGGCCCCCGCCCCGGTCGTGCCGAAGCCGGTCAAGCCGCGGGTCCGCACCTACCGGCCCACACCCACACCCACACCCGTCGCGCCGCCGCCCGTGGTGCCGGTCGATCCGCCGGTGGTGGTGGTGCCGACCACCGCCCCGCCCACCACCAACAACGAGGGCACGCCGGACACCAGCACGACGAGGAAGCCCCCGAAGACGTCGACGTCCGCGCCGGACAGGTCGTCGGCGTCCTCCGACAGCACGGCGTTCGACACGACCACCTCGGACATCACGACGAGCGGCGCGACCGGGACCACCACCACCGGCCTGACGTGACGGGGGTCAGTGCCGGTCCTTCCAGCTGAGCTCGATGCCCAGGCCGGCCAGCCACGCGTCCAGGTCGTAGTCGTGCGCGGCCAGCCCGTCCACGGTGCGTGCCGCCCGGTGCAGGGCCAGCTCGGCCGCCGCCGGTTCCAGCAGGCCCTGCGCCACGGCGCCCACGTACTCGTCGATGTCGATCAGCTGCAGGCCGCGCCGGTGCTGCACGACGATGTCGAGGTAGTGGTCGGTGAGGATCCAGACGTCGCCGTTGCGCTCGATGTCGCAGATGTCGAGATAGAAGTCCTGGTCGCGGCGGTGCCCGGGGTTCCACCACCAGTCGGTGACGCACAGCCCGAGGCCGGGGATCAGCCACGACTCCACCCAGTACGCCGTCGGGCGGTCGACCATCGCGCGGCTCATGTAGAGGCCGAAAGGGGTCTCGCGGTACTCGT
>CAXTTN010000360.1:0-4580 GCA_964247105.1 uncultured Pseudonocardia sp. | reverse complement strand
ATCTTCAAGCGGCTCTTCGACGACGGGCTGATCTACCGCGCGGAGCGGATGGTCAACTGGTCGCCGGAGATGCGCAGCGTGCTGTCCGACGTCGAGGTGGAGCACAGGGAGGTCGAGGGCGAGCTCGTCTCCATGCGCTACGGCGACGGGGAGAACGCGATCGTCGTCGCCACCACCCGCGTCGAGACGATGCTCGGCGACACGGCCGTCGCCGTCCATCCCGAGGACGAGCGGTACGCGCACCTGGTCGGCACCGAGATCGAGCTCCCGCTGGTCGGACGCCTGATCCCGATCATCGCCGACGAGCACGTCGACCCGGCCTTCGGCACCGGCGCGGTCAAGGTCACCCCGGCCCACGACCCCAACGACTTCGAGATCGGCCGCCGCCACGGCCTGCCGATGCCGACGATCATGGACGAGACCGGGAGGATCGCGGACACGGGCACCGCGTTCGACGGGATGGACCGGTTCGAGGCACGGGCGGCCGTCCGGGAGGCGCTCGCGGCGCAGGGCCGGGTCGTCGCCGAGAAGCGCCCGTACGTCCACAGCGTCGGGCACGCCTCGCGCGGCAAGTTCGAGCCCATCGAGCCGCGGCTGTCGCTGCAGTGGTTCGTCAAGGTCGGGCCGCTCGCGCAGGCCGCGGGCGACGCCGTCCGCAACGGCGACGTCGTGGTCCACCCCACGGAGCTGGAGCCGCGCTGGTTCGGCTGGGTCGACAACATGCACGACTGGTGCATCTCGCGCCAGCTGTGGTGGGGCCACCGCATCCCGGTCTGGTACGGGCCCGACGGCGAGGTCGTCTGCCTCGGCCCCGACGAGGAGCCGCCGGCCGGCTTCACCCAGGACGAGGACGTCCTCGACACGTGGTTCTCCTCGGGCCTGTGGCCGTTCTCCACGCTCGGCTGGCCGGAGCAGACGCCCGACCTGGCGAAGTTCTACCCGACGTCCGTGCTGGTCACGGGCTACGACATCCTGTTCTTCTGGGTCGCGCGGATGATGATGTTCGGCCTCTACGCCATGGACGGCGAGCGGCCCTTCGACACCATCGCGCTGCACGGCATGGTCCGCGACCAGCACGGCAAGAAGATGTCGAAGACCGTCGGCAACACCGTCGACCCGAACGTCTGGATGGACGCGTACGGCACCGACGCCGTCCGGTTCGCGCTGGCGCGCGTCGCCAACCCCGGCACCGACGCGCCGATCGGCGACGACAACGTCGCGTCCGCGCGCAACTTCGGCACCAAGCTCTGGAACGTGACGCGGTTCGCGCTGTCCAACGGGGCGTCGCCCGCGCTGCCGCTCCCGGCGGCGCCGACCGACGCCGACGCCTGGATCCTCGGCCGGCTGCGCGAGGTCCGCGACCAGGTCGACGCCCTGCTGGAGGACTACCAGTTCGCCAAGGCCACCGAGGCGCTCTACCACTTCACCTGGGACGAGTTCTGCGCGTGGTACGTCGAGCTGGCCAAGCCGCAGCTCGCCGCGGACGACGCCACGGCCGAGGGCACGCGCGCCGTCCTCGGCCACGTCCTCGACGCCCTGCTGCGCCTGCTGCACCCGATCAGCCCGTTCATCACCGAGGCGCTGTGGACCGCGCTGACCGGCGAGGAGTCGGTCGTCGTCGCGGAGTGGCCCGTCGCCCCGGGCGTCGCGGTCGATCCCGCCGCGGCCGCGCGGGTCGACGACCTGCAGAAGCTGATCACCGAGGTCCGCCGGTTCCGCACCGAGCAGCGGGTGCCCGACAGCCGTCGGGTCGCGGCGCGCCTGGTCGGGTTGGACGACGCCGGTCTCGCCGCCCACCGGGCGGCCGTCGCATCGCTGGTCCGGCTCAACGCCGCGGGTGCCGATTTCGCGCCGACCGCCACGCTCGAGGTGACGCTGCGCGAGGGCACGGTGCACGTCGAGCTGGACACGTCCGGAGCCATCGACGTGGCCGCGGAGCGCACCCGGCTGGGTCGCGACCTCGCCGCCGCGCAGAAGGAGCTCGACCAGGCCGACCGGAAGCTGGGCAACCCGAAGTTCGTCGACAAGGCCCCGGCGGAGATCGTCGACGGCATCCGCGCCCGGCGGGCCACCGCCGCCGCCGACATCGAGCGGATCACCGCCCGGCTCGGCGCGCTGTGAACGCGGCCACCATCACGGCACCGGTCCCGGCCGCGACTCCCGTCGAGGAGCGCTCGGCATGACTGGTCCGGAGGGTGAGGGCGAGATCCCCTCGCCCGAGGACGCGGTGATCTCGCACGTGCTCGACGCGATCCGCGGCGGCGACTCGCCCGACGTCATCCCCGCGACGTCGACGGTGGCGAGCTTCGCGGAGTTCCTCGGGGTCGAGGCGGAGCTGGACAAGCGCTGGCCCGAGACGGTCATGGAACCGTCGCTGGAGCGGATCGCGGCGCTCGTCGACGTGCTCGGCGAGCCGCACCGAGGCTACCCGATCGTGCACCTGACCGGCACGAACGGGAAGACGTCCACCGCGCGGATGGTCGACGCGCTGCTCACCGAGATCGGCCTGCGCACCGGGCGCTACACCAGCCCGCACCTGCAGCGGGCCACCGAGCGGATCAACGTCGACAACCGGCCCGTGACCCCCGAGCGCTACGTGGAGCTCTACCGCGACGTGCTGCCCTTCGTCGAGATCGTCGACGCGAGCCACGGATCGCTGAGCAAGTTCGAGGTGCTCACCGCGATGGGGTTCGCGGCGTTCGCCGACGCGCCGGTCGAGGCGGGCGTGATCGAGGTCGGGCTCGGCGGGCGGTGGGACGCCACCAACGTCGCCGACGGCAACGTCGCGGTGATCACGCCGATCGGGCTGGACCACGCCGAGTTCCTCGGCCTCGACGTGCTGGGCATCGCGCGGGAGAAGGCCGGGATCATCAAGCCCGGTGCCGTGGCGGTGCTGGCGGCGCAGGAGCCGAAGGTGGCCGAGGTGCTGCTGGGACGCTGCGTCGAGGTGGGCGCGCAGGTGGCGCGGGAGGGCGCCGAGTTCGGCGTGGCCGAGCGCGAGATCGCCGTGGGCGGCCAGCGCCTGGCCCTGCGCGGCCTCTCTGGCATGTACGACGACATCTTCCTGCCGCTGCACGGTGAGCACCAGGCGTCCAACGCCGCGCTCGCCCTGGCGGCGGCCGAGGCGCTGATCGGGGCCGGGCCCAAGCAGCCGCTGGATCCCGACGTGGTGCGCGACGCGTTCGCCGCCGTGCGCTCGCCGGGGCGGCTGGAGCGGCTCGCGGCCGGTCAGGGCGTTCCGACGGTCCTCGCCGACGCCGCCCACAACCCGCACGGCGCCCGTGCGCTGGCCGCGGCGCTGACCACGGAGTTCCGCTTCACCCGGCTGGTCGGCGTCATCGGTGTGATGCGGGAGAAGGACGCCCGCGGCATCCTCACCGAGCTGGAGCCGGTGCTGCAGGAGATCGTGGTGACGGCGAACTCCTCGTCCCGCGCGATGGACCCGGACGAGCTCGGCGCGCTGGCCGCGGAGGTGTTCGGCGGCGACCGCGTGAGCGTCGAGCCGTCGCTCGCCCGGGCCGTCGAGCAGGCGGGGGAGCTGGCGGAGGAGGGCGGCGAGTCCGGTGTCGGCGTGGTCGTCACCGGCTCCGTCGTGACGGTCGGGGAGACGCGCGCGCTGTTCGGGCTGGAGGCCATATGACCGCGCCTACCACCATCACGGCTCCGGTTCCGGTCGCGCCACCGGTCGAGGAGCGCTCGGCATGACCGCTCCGGACCCGATGAAGGGCATCCGGGGGGTCTTCGCCGCCACGCTGGTCCTCGAGGCGATCGTGGTGCTCCTGGCGCTGCTCGTGTTCGCGCGGTTCGGCAACGGTCCTGCCCCGCTGGGCGTCGCGGTCATCGTGTCGCTGGCGGTGCTGATGATCGTTGGATCCGGGCTGCAGCGCAGGTCGTGGGGGCTCGGGTTCGCGCTGGCCCTGCAGGTGGCGACGATCGTGGCGGGCTTCCTGCTCACCGTCCCGCTGGGTGTCGTCGGCGTGGTCTTCGCGCTGGTCTGGGGTGGGCTGCTGCTGATGCGCCGCGACGTCGCGCAGAAGATGGCGCGCGGTGAGCTGCCGGCCCAGCGCGGCGACGGGTAGCCGAGGCGTCCTCGCAGGGGTTGCGTGCTCGTCGCAGACGTTCCAACCTCTGCGAACACCGCAGAAGGTCTGCGAGGACGCGGCTGTCGGTGTTCCTTCGCGGCGGCCCGGCTCTCCCGACGAGTGGCCCCGCCGATACCCTGGGCGAGTGACTGAACGCACCCTGGTCCTCGTCAAGCCCGACGGCGTCGAGCGCAAGCTGATCGGCGAGGTCCTCGCCCGCATCGAGCGGAAGGGCCTCCACATCGTCGCCCTCGAGCTGCGCACCGTCGACCGTGAGACGGCCGCCCAGCACTACGCCGAGCACGACGGCAAGCCCTTCTTCGAGTCCCTGCTGGAGTTCATCACCTCCGGCCCGGTGCTCTCGGCTGTGGTCGAGGGCCCGCGGGCGATCGCGGCCTGGCGCCAGCTCGCCGGCGGCACCGACCCCGTCGAGAAGGCCACCCCGGGCACCATCCGCGGCGACTTCGGCCTGGAGACGCAGTTCAACCTCGTGCACGG
>CAXTTN010000359.1:2355-4589 GCA_964247105.1 uncultured Pseudonocardia sp. | reverse complement strand
TCCCGCGCCGCATCGAGACGCTGGCCCAGAAGTACCTGCGCGAGCCGGTCACCGTCCGGATCCGCCGCGAGGTGGTCGCCGAGGGCGAGGCGCCGCAGGTCCGCCAGACCGCCTACCTCGTGCCGCGCACCCACACCACCGCCGCGCTCGGGCGCGTGCTGGAGGCCGAGCGGCCGAAGGCGGCCATCGTCTTCTGCCGCACCCGCCTGGACGTCGACGCCGTCACCGAGACGCTCACCGGCCGCGGCCTGCGCGCCGAGGCGCTGCACGGCGGCATGGACCAGGAGCACCGCACGCGCGTCGTCGAGCGGCTGCGCAGCGGCCGCACCGAGCTGCTCGTCGCCACCGACGTCGCCGCGCGCGGCCTGGACATCGACCTGCTCACGCACGTGGTGAACCACGACGTCCCGCAGTCGTCGGAGGCCTACGTGCACCGCATCGGCCGGGTCGGCCGCGCCGGGCGCGAGGGCGTCGCCATCACGCTGGTGCCGCCATCGAAGGTGCACGCGATGCGCGCCGTCGAGCGGCTCACCGGCCAGCCCGTCCAGTTCGCTCCGGTGCCCACCGCCGCCGATCTGCGGGCCGCCCGCCTGGAGCGCACCGCCGTCATGCTGCGCGAGCAGCTGGAGGCGGGCGCCGATGACGCCGACGGCGTGCGCGAGATGCTCGTGGGCCTGGCCGCCGATTTCGGCGCCGTCGAGGTCGCCGCGGCCGCGATCCGGATGATGACCGAGGCCGCCGGCTCGCCCGACGACGGCGAGGACATCCCCGTCATCACGCCCGGGCGCTCGTCCGGCCGTGACATCCGCGACCGCGAGCCGCGCGGCCGGGGCGGCATGGCCGCCGGCACCCGCCCGCCGAAGGCCGGCACCACGCGCCTGTTCGTGAACGCGGGCCGCGCCAGCGGCGTGCGCCCGCAGGACATCGTGGGCGCGCTGGCCAACGAGTCCAACCTCACCGGCCGCGACATCGGCGCCATCCAGATCCACGAGCGCCACGCGCTGGTGGAGATCCCGGAGCACGCCGCCGACGACGTGCTGCGCAGCCTCAAGGGCACCACCACGCTGAAGGGCCGCCGGGCCAACGTCCGCCGCGACCGCGGCTTCGCGGGCGCCGGGGCGGGCCGCCCCAGCCGCGACTGATCGCTTCGACCACCCACCGCACCGTGAACGCTCCGGCCGGCCCGGAGACCGTTTACAACCCGACACCTGGCCGGGCCAGGGCGCTCAGCATCTCGGCCAGTTCGGTTCCGTGGGCGAGGAACGGGGAGTGGTCGCTGTCCCAGGTCAGCGTGTGGGTGGCGCGCTGCGCCATCCTGCGTTGCAGGTCGGGGTGCAGTGCACGGTCGTCGGCGCAGACGACGTAGGTGCTGGGGACGTGGTGCCAGGCGATGTGCTCGGGTTCTTCCCGGCCCGGTCGCATGCACTGAGGGACCAGCGTCGTCGCGTGGGCGCTCCTTTCGTCGGCGCTGCCGCGGTTGTGGAGGATTTCGCCGGCGAGTGCCGGATCGAGCACGGCGGTCCCGTCTTCGTGGTCGACCCAGGTGATGGCGTCGAACAGGGGTGTCCGCGGTGCGCCGGCCATCAGCCCGAGGGTGGTCTCACCCTCGTCCGGCATCGTGGCGCACAGGTACACCAGGTGGGAAACCTGATCGGTGGGAAGCCCGGTGATCACGGAGCCTCCGTAGGAGTGGCCGCACGCCACAGCTGGCCCGTTCGAGGTGAGCTCGGCGAGCGCGTCGACGGCTGCCGCCGTGTCAGCGGCGAGTGAACCTCGGTGCAGTTCGGCGACGGCGGCAGGGACACCGGACTCGCGCAGCTGCGTCGCCACCGAAGCCCACGTGGAGTTGCCGGTGTGCCAGGCGCCGTGCACGAGCAGCACCCCGCTGGGCGGCGGGTGCATCGTCACGGGTGCACCGGCGGGTGGTCGTGGCCGGGAAGGCCCCGGAGCTCGCCGATCGCTGCGGTGATGCCCTTGCGATCATAGCTGCTGGTGGGCATGGTGGCGCCGTGAGCGTGGCGGATCGTCCCGGCCGGGTCGACGAGGATGCTGCCCGACTGCTGTAGTGCGCCGAACACCTTCCTGCTCAGCCCAACCGCCTCGTGCGGAGTTCCGCGCCGCCCGGTGACCACCCGGTAGGGCACTCGCTGCTTGCGCTGCCAGGTCGCGGCCTCGGCCCGGCCCTCGGGCACCGCGACGAGCACCCGCACACCGGCGTCGGCGAACTCGCCGCT
>CAXTTN010000359.1:0-2345 GCA_964247105.1 uncultured Pseudonocardia sp. | reverse complement strand
CAGGTCCTTGACGTGACCGTTGCACACCGGGCACGTGGTGGACCTCATGAAGTAGACGAGCACGCTGCTGCCCCCGCCGTAGTCGGCGAGGCTCACCGCGGCGCCGTCGACGTCCTCGAACGCGATGTCCGGTACCGCGGTCCCGATCTCCAACATGGAACTCTCCTCTGGTTCTGCTCGACTCGACGAACTGTTCACACGTCCGACCCGGTGTCCAGGCCGAGCGTGACGGCAGTACGGGCGCGGTGCAGGTGGGACTTCATCGCCGCCAGGCTCAGGCCCAGGGCTTCGGCAACGGTGCGCCCGGGGAGGCCCTGCACGTCGCGCATGATCAGGACCCGGCGCTGCAACTCCGGCAGGGCGCCGATCACCTGCGCGACGCGTTCGGCCTCCAGCCGGCCGAGGACCTCGTCCTCCGCGGACACCCCGAGCACCTGCGACGTCCAGGTCTGGTCCCGGACGAGGGCCCGGGCCCGGCGCAGGCACTCGTGGCGCACGATGCGGAACATCCACGACGCCAGCGCCCCTGACGCCCGCAGGGTCCCGATCTTGCGATAGAGGATGATCAAGGCCTCCTGCGCGGCGTCCTCAGCGTCCTGCGGCGAGGCACACAGCGACCGCGCGAACCGTGTCACGTGCGGCCGTGACCCGCCGACCAGCGCGATGATCGACTCGTGGTCACCGGCGCGGGCTGCCTCCACCACCTGTTCACTGGCCCAGTCACGGTCGCTCATCAGACATCCTCCGCGTCCTCGTCACGCCTACAAGAGTCTTCTCGGCGTGAAAGGATTCACCGGCTGTCGGACGGTCTGCTCGCGGCCTGGCCCGCAGACGTCCCCCGAACTCGAGACGAGCAGAACCCGCCCACGCGGGGACCGTCAGCGGATCTGCACCTCGTCACCCACCTGCAGGTCGTCGAACCACGCGACGGCGTCGTCGTGGGCGAGGTGCACGCACCCGGCCGACGGATTCTTCGGGTTGCCCTGGTGGAACGCGATGCCCCCGTCGGCGAAGAACACCGAGAACGGCATGGGCGCATCGTCGAACTCCGCGCTGCGGTGGTTCTGGTCCTTCCACTGCACGCCGAACGTGCCGGTGGGGGTCTCCTCGCCCTGCCCGCCGTGGCTGATCCCCACCGGGCCGCGCGTGACGGCGCCGTCGTGGATGAGCCAGGCCTGGTTGTGCGCGAGGTCCACGCAGGCCCGGGCCGTCGTCGTGCACGGGGTGCCCGCGACCGTCGCGTCCCCGCCGCCCTCGGCCAGCGCCGTCCCCGTGAGTGCCAGCGCCGCCGCGATGCCGATGGCGGCCAGCGCCGCCGCCCGACCCAGCCGCCGTGTCGTGCCCGTCATTCCCGTCCTCTCGCCTTCCCCGACCCGGCAACGACGCACGCGCGCGGCGGGTGACGGTGTGGTCGGAAAGCGGTCCGGAACCGGTGCGGATGCGTCGGGTGCCCGATCTGGTCCAGAGTGTGCGCATGACTGATCTCAAGCCTCCCCCGGACCTCAAGCCGCGCAGCCACGAAGTGACCGACGGGATCGAGCGCACCGCCGCCCGCGGGATGCTGCGCGCCGTCGGGATGCGCGACGAGGACTTCCGCAAGCCGCAGATCGGCATCGCGTCGAGCTGGAACGAGATCACCCCCTGCAACCTGTCGCTGCAGCGGCTCGGCCTCGCCGCCAAGGAGGGCGTGCACCGGGCGGGCGGGTTCCCGATGGAGTTCGGCACCATCTCCGTCTCCGACGGGATCTCGATGGGCCACGTGGGGATGCACTGGTCGCTGGTCAGCCGGGAGATCATCGCCGACTCCGTCGAGGCCGTGGTGGAGGCCGAGCGCCTCGACGGCACGGTGCTGCTCGCGGGCTGCGACAAGAGCCTGCCGGGGATGCTGATGGCCGCCGCTCGCCTGGACCTCGCCGCGGTGTTCGTCTACGCGGGCTCGATCCTGCCCGGCCGCATCGGCGACCGGGAGGTCAACATCGCCGACGCGTTCGAGGCCGTCGGCGCGTGCGCGCGCGGGCTGATCACCCGCGAGGAGGTCGACGCGATCGAGCGCGCGATCTGTCCCGGGGAGGGCGCGTGCGGCGGCATGTACACGGCCAACACGATGGCGAGCGCGGCCGAGGCGCTCGGCATGGCCCTGCCGGGTTCGGCCGCCCCGCCGGCCGTCGACCGCCGCCGTGACGGCATCGCCCGCGCGTCCGGCGAGGCCGTCATCGGGATGATCGAGAAGGGGATCACCGCGCGGCAGATCCTCACCAAGCAGGCGTTCGAGAACGCGATCGCCGTCGTCATGGCGTTCGGCGGCTCCACCAACGCGGTGCTGCACCTGCTCGCCATCGCGTGGG
>CAXTTN010000358.1:4425-4638 GCA_964247105.1 uncultured Pseudonocardia sp. | reverse complement strand
CACGCGCGTGACCAGCGCCGACGTGTACTGCGAGGGCATCCGCAACGTCTCGGCGTCCGACATCGCCGCAGCCCGGGGCCTCGGGTGCGTGATCAAGCTGCTGGCCATCTGCGAGCGCACCCCGGCCACGGCCGCCATGCCGGAGGCGGTGTCGGCGCGGGTCTACCCGGCGATGATCCCCGCCACGCACCCGCTCGCGGCGGTGGACGGCGC
>CAXTTN010000358.1:0-4415 GCA_964247105.1 uncultured Pseudonocardia sp. | reverse complement strand
GCGCGTTCAACGCCGTGTTCGTCGAGGCCGAGGCGGCGGGCCAGCTGATGTTCTACGGGCAGGGTGCGGGTGGTGCGCCCACGGCCAGCGCGGTGCTGGGCGACATCGTCGCCGTGGCGCGCAACCGGGTGGTCGGCGGGCGCGGCCCTCGCGAGAGCACCTACGCGAGCCTGCCCGTGCGCCCGATGGGCACGGTGCCCACGCGGTACCACGTGAGCCTGGCGGTGGCCGACCGTGCGGGCGTGCTCGCCACTATCGCCGGCGAGTTCGCCCGCCACGGGGTGAGCATCGCGGCCGTGCGCCAGACCGGTGTGGGCGGCGACAGCTCCGCGCGGCTCGTCGTCGTCACCCACGCGGCACCGGAGGCGGCGCTCGCCGCCACCGTGGAGGTACTCGCCGGACTCGACGCCGTGCACGGCGTCGACAGTGTGCTGCGGGTCGAGGACCTGGGACGGAAGGGTGAGCCGCGGTGAGCGCACCGGCGAAGCTGACGAGGTGGCCCGGGGTCATCGAGGCCTACCGCGACCGGATGCCGGTGGAGCCGGGGTGGACGGTCGTCACGCTGGGCGAGGGTGGCACCCCGCTGCTGCCCGCGCCGCACCTGTCGCAGACCACGGGCTGCGAGGTGTTCCTCAAGGTCGACGGGATGAACCCCACGGGGTCGTTCAAGGACCGCGGCATGACGATGGCGGTCACCACGGCGCTCGCGCACGGCCAGCAGGGCGTCATCTGCGCGTCCACCGGCAACACGTCGGCCTCGGCGGCCGCCTACGCCACCCGCGCGGGCCTGACCTGCGCCGTTCTCGTCCCGCAAGGCAAGATCGCGCTCGGCAAGCTCGCCCAGGCGG
Organism: uncultured Pseudonocardia sp.; assembly: GCA_964247105.1. Lineage (GTDB taxonomy): Bacteria > Actinomycetota > Actinomycetes > Mycobacteriales > Pseudonocardiaceae > Pseudonocardia. The sequence continues at coordinate 3,567 of CAXTTN010000358.1, read as the reverse complement.
TGGCCCACGGGGCCCGGATCCTGCAGATCGACGGCAACTTCGACGACTGCCTGGAGCTCGCCCGCAAGACCGCCGCCGACTACCCGGTGGCCGCGCTCGTCAACTCCGTGAACCCCACGCGCATCGCGGGCCAGGCCAGCGCCGCCTACGAGATCTGCGACGAGCTGGGCCGGGCCCCCGACGTCCACTGCCTGCCCGTCGGCAACGCCGGCAACATCACCGCCTACTGGGCCGGCTACTCCGCGTACCTGGCCGACGGGTTGATCACGACGCCGCCGCGCATGTTCGGCTACCAGGCCGCCGGGGCGGCGCCGCTGGTCCACGGCGCCCCGGTGAAGAACCCGGAGACGATCGCCACCGCGATCCGGATCGGCGCTCCGGCGTCCTGGGGGGCGGCGATGACGGCGCGTGAGGAGTCGGGTGGCAAGTTCGCCGCCGTCACCGACGACGAGATCCTCTCCGCCTACCGGTTGCTGTCGGCCACCGAGGCGGTGTTCGTCGAGCCCGCGTCGGCGGCGAGCGTGGCGGGGCTGCTGCAGTCGGCGGCCGACGGCTCGCTCCCGCGCGGCTCGCTCGTGGTCTGCACGGTCACCGGCCACGGGCTGAAGGACCCCGACACCGCGCTGCTCACGGCGCCGACCCCGACCGTCGTCCCGATCGACCCGGCCGCGGTGGCGGCGGCGCTGGAGCTGGGCTGATGGGGCGACCGTCGGAGGTCCGGGTCCGCGTCCCGGCGTCGTCGGCCAACCTGGGGCCGGGCTTCGACTCGCTCGGGCTGGCCCTGGGCCTCTACGACGACGTCGAGGTGTCGGTCGCGCCCGACGGCGTCGCGGTCGAGGTCGAGGGCGAGGGTGCCGGGCGGGTCCCGTGCGACGACTCCCACCTCGTGTTCCGCGCCATGCGCACCACCTGGGCCATCACCGGTGACGCGCCGCCGGGGGTGCTGTTGCGCTGCCGCAACGCCATCCCGCACTCGCGCGGGCTGGGCAGCTCGGCGGCTGCGGCCGTGGCCGGAGCGGTGGCGGCCGTGGTGCTCGCCGGGCGGGATCCGGAGCTCGACATCGATACGTTGCTGCAGGTCACAGCCGGTATGGAGGGCCACGCCGACAACGCGGCGGCCAGCCTGCTGGGCGGGTTCGTCGTCGCGTGGGAGACCGCCGGGAATACCGCGGAGCGCTTCCACGCTGTACGGCTCGACGCGCACCCGGGCATCCGTCCGGTGGCGCTCGTCGCGGGAACCGAGTCGCTCACCAGCACCACCCGCGGGCTGCTGCCCGATCGGGTGCCGCTGGTCGACGCGGCCTTCACCGGCAGCCGCACCGCGCTCGCGGTGCTCGCGTTCACCCAGCGGCCGGAGCTGTTGCTGCCCGCCACGGAGGACCGTCTGCACCAGGGATACCGGCGTCCGGCCTATCCGGACTCGGCCGATCTGGTGGACGCGTTGCGCGACCGCGGCGTGCCGGCCGCCATCTCCGGCGCCGGGCCGACGGTGCTCGCCCTGACCTCCGACGGCGCGATCCCCGCGGGCATCGACCTCCACGGCTTCACCGTGCTGCCGCTGGAGATCGATGCGCGGGGCGCCCGCGTCGAAACAGGATAGTCGCCCGGCGTGTTGGGGGAGGGGGTTGTTGCCCCCACCAGTGGATACGTCTACCCTCGCAACTGCAACGGCGATCTGCGCGTCATCCGCGTGGCCCTCGCGCCGAATCTGCGCTGTCACCGGCTTCGGAACGAGCGGTCTCTTCCCGCGACCGTCGCGATGATCGCCGAACCGCCGGTCGGGGCGGCCGCTCATCCCGCGATCCGTTGACCGACACGTCGTCCGGCACACCGCCGGCGTCGAGTGTGAAATCCGCTGACCCGGGCACGGCCCGGTTGGTCAGGAAGGACAATCGTTGAGCGAGACCGATCTCGTCAGCACCGAGGCGGCCCCCCGCAAGCGGGGTCTCACCGGAATGGTGCTGGCGGAGCTCCGCCAGCTGGCCGGGGAGCTGAAGATCCCCGACACCACGGGGATGCGCAAGGGCGATCTCATTGCCGCCATCAAGGAGCGCCAGTCCGGCGGCTCCGCCCCCGCCCCGGCGAAGCAGCTGTCCCTACCGGAGAACGGTGCGCCCGAGAGCGCGCCCGCCGCCGCTGTGACCAGCGCTGACACCCCCGCCGCGCCCACCACGCGCCGCCGGCGCACCGCAACGCGCCCGGCGGGCGCCCCCGCTCCGCAGCCCGCTGCCAACGGCGCGGCGCCCTCGAACGGCGCACCCGCGGTCGACGTGGCCGCCACCAACGGCGCCTCCGTCGCACCGGCCGTGAGCGTTCCGTCCACGTCGGACGGCGCGGCCTCGGCCGGCCCGGCCGCGGTGGCGGAGGCCCCGGTGCGGGAGGCCCCGGTGCGGGGGGACGCGGTGCCGGAGGCCGCGGCTCCGGATGCCACGGCACCGGCCGTTGCCCCGCCCGTCGCGGAGGAGGGTCCCGCCACCGGCGGGCGTCGTTCCCGCCAGCGCCGCAGCCGGGGTGAGCAGAACGGCGCCGATCAGAACGGCCCTGCCCAGAACAGTCCTGCCCAGAACAGCCCAGCCCAGAGCGTGGAGCCGGTCGTCGTCGAGCAGGTCCCCGCTGCCGCCACCGGCGACGCCGATGCCGAGCGTCCCCAGCGGGGCGAGGGCCGCCGCAACCGCGGCGAGGGCCGTGACGACGCCGGGCGCGGCGACGGCAACCGCAACGACGGCCGCGGCAACCGCAACGGCGCTGCCGACGGCCGCGCCGACAGCCGCAACGGCGGCGGTGCGGACAACCGGGCCGACAACCGGGCCGACAACCGGGCCGACAACCGGGCCGACAACCGGGCCGACAGCCGCAGCGGCGGTGCGGACAACCGGGCCGACAACCGGGCCGACAGTCGTAACGGCAGTGCGGACAACCGGGCCGACAGCCGCAACGGCGGTGCCGACAACCGCGGGCCGCGCGACAACCGCCCCGACGACGACGGTGACGACGACGGCGACGGCCGCGGCCGCCGCGGCCGCCGGTTCCGCGACCGCCGCCGGGGCCGCGACCGCAACGACCGCCCGAGCGCCGGGCAGGGCACCGGCCAGGGCAACATCGACACCGAGGTGCGCGACGGCGACGTCCTGCTCCCGGTCGCCGGCATCATCGACGTGCTGGACAACTACGCGTTCGTCCGCACCACCGGCTACCTGTCGGGCCCCACCGACGTCTACGTGTCGCTCTCGGTCGTGCGCAAGTACGGCCTGCGCCGCGGCGACGCGATCACCGGTGCGGTGCGTGAGCCCCGCGAGGGCGAGCAGTCGCGGCAGAAGTTCAACCCGCTGGTGCGGGTCGACTCGATCAACGGCCAGGACCCCGAGACGCTGAAGAACCGTCCGGAGTTCACCAAGCTCACGCCGCTCTACCCCAACGAGCGCCTGCGCCTGGAGACCGAGCCGAGCAAGCTCACCACCCGGGTGATCGACCTGGTCATGCCGATCGGCAAGGGCCAGCGCGCGCTGATCGTCTCGCCGCCCAAGGCCGGCAAGACCATGATCATGCAGTCGATCGCCAACGCGATCA
>CAXTTN010000357.1:0-4779 GCA_964247105.1 uncultured Pseudonocardia sp. | reverse complement strand
CGACGCCTCCCCCGCGTGGTCCACGGCCGCCGCAGCGCGGTGGTGCTGCTCGCCGTGGCCGTCGGGATCGTTGCGCTCCCCTCGGCCGGCTCCGCCGCCGTCGACCAGTGCCGCTGGCAGGTGGCCGCCCACGAGCTGTTCGTGAGCCTCGACGGCCAGACCGACACCCGTTCCGTCCGCCTGCGGAAGGCGCTCAAGCAGGCCGGCGTGGGGCAGGACATCCCCGCGGAGTGCGCCGGCACCACGTCCGCAACCACGCCGAGGCCGACCCCGAGATCGACCCCGAGATCGACTTCGAAACCGACCTCGAAACCGACCTCGAAACCGACTTCCGAGCCCACGGCCGACCCGACGACCGACCCGACGACCGACCCGACGACCGACCCGACGACCGCGGCGCCGGCCCCGCCCGTGGCCGCGGCCACGGGCGGCGGGACCACGGCGGCCCAGGTGTTCGACTGGGGCTCACCCACCCAGTCCGACGACTTCTCGGCCGGCCTGTCGCAGTGGGGCCTCTACGACGGAGCCGGGCACGACGGCAACGGCCGCCGCACCCCGTCCGCCGTCTCCACCGCGAACGGGATCATGACGATCACCGGCAGCGCGAACGGCGACACCGGCGGCATGGCCTCGGGCAACGGACAGAAGTTCGGCCGGTGGGAGGCGCGCGTGCGCTCGACCCCCGGTGACGACGACTACCACCCGGTGATGCTGCTGTGGCCCGACGCCGAGAACTGGCCGGTCGGCGGCGAGGTCGACTGGATGGAGATCTCGGACCCGAGCCGGCAGTCGGCCGACGCGTTCCTGCACTACGGGCGGAACAACGACCAGGTGCAGGGCAGCGTGAAGGTCGACGCGACGCAGTGGCACAACTGGGCCGTCGAGTGGACGCCGAAGGGGATCACCACGTACCTCGACGGCAAGCCGTGGTTCTCCACCACGAACACGTCCATCCTGCCGCCCGGACCCATGCACATGACCATCCAGCTGGACAACTTCGGCGGCAGCGGCCTCAAGCCCTCGCAGATGCAGGTGGACTGGGTGCGGCAGTACAAGGTCTGACCCCGCCCCGCCGTTGCAGCATGGTGGCTTTGCTCCAACCTGGTTGGAGTGAAGCCACCATGCTGCAACTCGGGCGGGCGGCGGGGGTCAGCTGCCGCCGGGGAAGGCCAGGCGGACGATCTTGCGAACCACCTTCGCGTACTGCTTGGGCAGCGGGCCCGCGGTGTAGGTCAGGCCGTAGCGCTCGCAGATCTCCTGCACCTTGGGGGCGATCTCGGAGTACCGGTTGCTCGGCACGTCCGGGAAGAGGTGGTGCTCGATCTGGTGGCTCAGGTTGCCGGTCATGATGTGGAACAGCGGGCCGCCGGTGAGGTTGGCCGAGCCCAGCATCTGCCGGACGTACCACTCACCCTGGGTCTCGCCGTCGAGCCGGTCCTCCTCGAACGTCTCGGTGCCGTCCGGGAAGTGGCCGCAGAAGATCACGGCGTGGGACCAGACGTTGCGCAACGTGCTGGCCGTCGCGTTGGCCGCCACGGTCGCGAGGAACCCGGGGCCCGAGAGCAGCGGGAACACCAGGTAGTCCTTGGCGAGCTGCTTGCGCGCCTTGCGCCACAGGGTGCCCAGCTCCGCCTTGGCCGCAGACCACGGCTTGGTGCCCGCGGCGACCTTCTCCAGCTCGACGTCGTAGATCGCGATGCCCCACTCGAAGATCAGCGAGAGCAGCACGTTGGTGAGCGGCTGGATCAGGTCGGCGGGCTTCCACTCCTGCTCGGGGGTGATCCGCATGATCGCGTAGCCGAGGTCGCGGTCCTTGCCGCGGATGTTGGTGAACGTGTGGTGCTCGTAGTTGTGCGACTTCTGCCAGAACTCCGACGGCGACGCGTGGTCCCACTCCCAGTTCGTGGAGTGGATCTTCGGATCGCGCATCCAGTCCCACTGGCCGTGCAGGATGTTGTGGCCGAGCTCCATGTTGTCGAGGATCTTGGCCACGGTCAGCGCGGCGGTGCCGGCGATCCACGCGGGCGGGAACAGCGAGAACAGCAGCGAGCCGCGGCCCACCACCTCCAGCGTCCGCTGCACCTTGATGATCCGGTGGATGTACTCCGCGTCCTTCTCCCCGAGGCTCGCGACGACCTCGGCGCGCAGTGCGTCGAGCTCCTCCCCGAGCGCCTGGATCTGCTCGTCGGTGAGGTGGTCGGCGGCCGACGGCGGGGAGGGCACGTCCTTCGAGAAGACCTGGACGGTGGTGGGGGTGGCGGCCTTCGACGGGAGGCGGGTGGTGGTGACGGTCATCGGTATCTCCTACAGCTCGATCTCGACGTCACCCGCGGCACCGGAGACACAGGTGCGCACGGACTCGCCGGGGGTGTCGTACAGGTCACCGGTGCGCAGGTCGCGAACGGCGCCGGAGCGCAGCGTCCCCACGCAGGTGTGGCAGATGCCCATGCGGCAGCCGTTGGGCAACAGCGCGCCCGCGGCCTCCCCCGCCGCCATCAGCGGGGTGCCGGGCGCCGCGTCGGCTTCGACGCGGCTGGTGGTGAACGTGACGCGACCGCCGGTGGCGCCGAAGGGTGCGGCGCCTGCGGAACGCGCATCCGCGCTGATCGACAGCGCGGGCGGGGTGAAGCGCTCGACGTGCAGTGCGGCGGGGTCGCCGACGCGCGCCCAGTGCTCGGTCAGTGCGTCGAGCATCGCGGCCGGGCCGCACGCCCACGCCTGCCGCGCCGTCCAGTCCGGGACGTCGTCGGTCAACGTGTCGGCGGTCAGCCGCCCCTCGAGGGCGGTGTGGCGCTCGACCAGGCGGAGCCCGGTGGACGCCGCCATGGCCCGCAGCTCCAGGCCGAACACGAGATCGGCCGGGGTGCGGTCGCAGTGCACGACGACGGTCCCGTCGAGCGCCTCGGGCCGGGTGGCGGCCAGCTCGCGCAGCATCCCCATGATCGGGGTGATTCCGCTGCCCGCCGCCAGGAACAGCAGCTTCTCCGGCGTCGGCTCGGGCAGCACGAACTCGCCCGCGGGCGGGCCGATCCGCAGCAGCGTGCCGACCGGCGTGCGGTGGGCCAGCAGGCCCGACACCGCCCCGCCGGGCACCGCCGTGACCGTGATCGCCAGCAACGCGTCCGACGGGCGCGACGTGACCGAGTAGGTGCGCCACTGCCACACCCCGCCGATCCGCACGCCGACCCCGACGAACTGCCCGGGCCGGTGGCGGACCAGGCCGGCGCCGGGCCGCAGCAGGAGCGTGGTGGTGTCAGCGGTCTCCCGCCGCAGCGCCTCGACGCGGGCGTGGGGCTGGTTCGCCGACCACATCGGGTTCAGCGTGCCGAGCAGGTCCTCGGGCAGCAACGGCTGGGTGAGGTACCCAGCAGCGCTCCGCGCGAGCCGTCCGAGCGTGCCGGTGAATCCCATGTACTCGACGGTATTGCGCGGTTACCGCAACCAGCCACGGTGTCGACCACGTCCGGGCCGGCAGAACTGTGGCGAAAGCCAAAGCCGCTGATCAGCCGCGGATGGCGAGAGCCGCCTTCGCCAGGTCGTCGTTGCCGGTGGCCAGCCAGCCGTCGGGACGCACGAGCACGTCCTCGAAACCGATGCGGGTGTCGACGCCCATGCGCAGCGCGTACTCCAGCACCGGCCAGGCGCCGTCCTCCTCGCCGTGCAGCAGCACCGGCGCGCCCAGCTCGGACCCGAGCGCACGCATGATCCGGGCCCCCTCCGCCACGGCCGTCTCGGGATCGGAGACGGTGGACTCCACCAGCACCCGCGTGATGCCGGGGGGCATGCCGTTCTGGCGCAGCGTGACCGCATCCCCGCTGGTCCAGACGCCGAGCTCGACGCCGATGCCGACGGACGCGGCGGCCTGGCAGACGGCCAGCCAGCCCTTCTCGTGCACGTTGACCGAGCACACATCGGGCTTGCCTACACCCAGGTGGCCCCAGGCCAGGACGGCCTCGATGCGCTTCATCGGATCGGGCTGGATCCAGCGCCCGGTGGTGACCCCGATCTCCATGCCCGGCACCTCCTGCCGGATGGCCGCCACGGCGTCGCCGACGTGCATGGCGTCGAGCGTCTCCTGGCCGTGGGGATCACGGGGGTGGACGTGCACCGCGAGGATGCCGAGCCGCGCCACGGCCCGGGCGTCCCGAGCGAGGTGGCGGGCGAGTACCGGCAGTGCCGGGTGCGCATCCTCGGGCCGCGATCCGTTCAGAACCGCCTGCAGCACTGCGACACCCCCATTCACGGAGAATAGCCGGACACGGACGGAGCTCCGCGCCTCCTCCGAACGGAGACACCGACATGGGTGATCATACGTGGCCGCGGGGCCACCGATCGGGTGGGCGTGAGCCACCCGATCGACTCAGCCGTCCAGTGTGGAAGCCTCCCGCGCGGCGTCGGGGCCGCGCTCCAGCAGCACGCGGAAACCGCTCTCGTCCAGCACGGGAACGCCGATCTCGATCGCCTTCTCGTACTTGGACCCCGGCGCCTCCCCCGCGACCACGAACGCCGTCTTCTTCGACACCGAGCCCGCCGCGCGGCCGCCGCGCGCCGTGATGGCCTCCTTGGCCTCGTCGCGCGACCACCCCTCCATCGAGCCCGTGACGACGATGGAGAGGCCGTCGAGCGTGCGGGGCACCGACTCGTCGACCTCGTCGACCATCCGGACCCCGGCCGCCCGCCACTTCGCGACGACCTCCCGGTGCCAGTCGACGCTGAACCAGTCGCGCACGGCCACGGCGATGGTGGGACCCACCCCCTCGACTCCGGCGATCGGTGCCA
>CAXTTN010000356.1:0-4816 GCA_964247105.1 uncultured Pseudonocardia sp. | reverse complement strand
GTGTCACCCCGGCGCACCGCGATCCCGCCCGCACGCAACGCCGCCCGCACCCGCTCGCCGTGGCCGTCGGGCAGGCGGAGCAGCAGGTAGGGAGCCCGGCCGGGCAGCACCTCGACGCCGGGCACGGCGGCGAGCGCGGACGCCTGCGCCGCGCGCAGGATCGCGAGCCGTTCGGCGGCGCGGGCGGCCTCGGCCACGGCCGCCGGGGAACAACAGGCGATCACCGCCTCCAACGCCAGGCTCGACACCGGCCACGCCGGACGCGGCGCGGCCAGGCGGGCCAGCAGCGCGGGGTCGCCCAGCGCGTACCCCGCGCGCAGGCCCGCCAGCGCCCACGTCTTGGTGAGGCTGCGGAACAGCAGCAGGCCCGGGATCCGTTGCGCGGCGAGTGATTCGGCCTCGCCGGGAATCGCGTCGGCGAACGCCTCGTCCACCAGCAGCACCCGGCCGGGCGCGGCCAGCGCGGCGACGTCGGCGGCCGGGTGCAGCACGCCCGTGGGGTTGGTGGGGTTGCCGACCACCACCAGATCGGCCGCCGCGGGCACGCCCGACGCGTGCAGCCGGTGCCCGTCGCGGGCGTCGGTGAGGACCCGCGCCACGGGCACACCGGCGTCCCGGAGCGCGGCCTCGGGCTCGGTGAACCCCGGGTGCACGACCGCCGCGAGCCGCGGCCGCAGCGCCGGGAGCAGCGCGAACCCCTCCGCGCTCCCGGCCAGCACCAGCACCTCGTCGGGGCGGCGGCCGTGCCGGGCCGCGACGGCCTCCCGCGCCCGCCGGTCATGCGCGGCGGACGGGTAGCGGCCCAGGTCGTCGAGGGTCGCGGCGAGCCGGTCGCGCAGCCACCGCGGCGGAGCGGTGCCCCGGACGTTCACCGCGAAGTCCAGCAGCCCGGGCTCGGCGTCGACGTCGCCGTGGTGGCGCAGGCCGTGATCCATGGGGGAACCCTACGGCCGCGCCCGGATCACGGCGCCCGGCACGTCCAGGTGACGAACGGTGCCCACGGGCGGCCGGCGGGCGACGGGCCGCGGTAGGTCAGGGGTTCCAGGTGGATGCCGGCGCCGGCCTCGTTGCGGGTGCCGAGCCAGAGGTCGACGAGCTCGTAGGCCTGGCCGTCGAGCGTGACGACCGTGCGGCCCTGCCCCCCGCACGACGTTCCGGAGATCTGCCGGTGCCCCGACGGCGGACCGCCGAACCCGATCGTCGTCGGCGAGCTCCACGGCCCGTCGACGCCGGTGGCGGTCGCGTAGCTGGTGCCGGTCCCGGTGCAGTAGCCGCAGTTCTGCTCGTTGAACGTCAGCACCCAGGTGCCGGACGGGTCCCGGTACGCGCCGGGCGCCTCGGTGCCCGTCTTGCCGGCGAGCTTCGCCGCGCCCTCCCCGGTGCCGCCCGTCCCGGCCGCGGTGAGGCGCTCCGAGGACAGGGTCTGGTCCGACATCGTGCAGAGCATCATCGGTGGCCGCGGCAGGTCGAGGACCAGGGAGAAGTCGCCGTTGCCGCCGCAGCGGCGCAGCGCGGGCTTGGTGGTGGAGCCGCCGGCCTCCTGCCCGCACGGCCCGGCCGGGCCCTGGCAGCCCAGGGCGTAGTAGGCGTTCGCGCGGGAGCGGGAGAAGTCGGCGGGCGCGTTGAACCACAGGAGCCAGGCGCCGTCGTCGAGCCCCCAGCCGCGGCGCTGGATCATGCGGGCGTTGAAGCACCCGCTGCCGGTGTCGCCGCACAGCTGCTGCCAGGTCATCTTCGCGAAGGGGCTGCGGGCGGTGGTGGCGAACAGCGCCTTGGGCGCGCTCCACGGGCCGTTCGGGGAAGTGGCCGTCGCGACGCCGAACCCGCACCACGGCGTCCTCGGGACCCCCCACTCGAACCCGCAGCCGTAGCGGGTGCCGTAGAGGTAGTAGGTGCTGCCGGCCTTGAGGACCATGCCGTCGTGCAGGTCGACACCGGTGACGGCGATCGGGGTGGTGGCGGCCGCGGACGGCGCCGCCCCGGCCGGGACCGCCCCGAACAGCGCCAGGGCGAGCACGAGGGCACCGATCAGTGAGGTCCGCACCGCGTAGGGATACCCCGGTCCCGGGCCGCCCGGGCGGAAATCACCCGGACCGGTGACCGTGTGAGACTCGACCGTGTGGTCCTCCATGTCACTTTCGTCTGCACGGGCAACATCTGCCGCTCCCCGATCGCCGAGAAGGTGTTCGCCACCGAGCTGCACCGGGCCGGGCTCGCCGACGGCGTGCGGGTCACCAGCGCGGGCGTGGGCAGCTGGCACGTCGGCTCCGCCGCCGACGACCGGGCGGCCGCCGTGCTGCGGGCGGCGGGCTACCCGGACGCGCACCGCGCCCGCCAGGTGGACGCCGAGCTGCTGTCGGCCGACCTGATCGTCGCCCTGGACAACTCGCACCGCCGCGCCCTGCAGGCCAAGGTCCCCGAGCCCGAGCGCGTCCGGCTGCTGCGCTCGTTCGACCCCGCCGCGCCGAGCGGCGCCGACGTCCCCGATCCGTTCTACGGCGGCGCCGAGGGGTTCGACGCGGTGCTGGGCATGATCCGGGCCGCCGTCCCCGGGATGCTCGACTGGGTGCGCGCCCACCGGTGACGGGCCGTGATCACCGCGTTCGGTACCAGCGCGACAGATCTGTCGCGCCGGTACCGGACCTGGCGATCACCGCTCGGTCAGCCGCCCACTCCCATGATCGACCAGCCGCGGTCGGGGAAACCGGCCGCGTCGGCCACCTTCGCCGAGCCGGTGTTGCTGTGCGCGTGCAGGTAGGTGGGCACCGCGCCCTCGTCGAGGACGCGGCGGGCGGCCTGCGCCACGAGCCGCCGGGCCAGCCCGCGGCCCCGCGCCGCCTCCGCCGTGACCACGGCCAGCTCCCGGCCGTGCGCGTCGTGGCGCTTGATGCCGACGCCGGCGAGGTGCTCGCCCGTGTCGGGGTCGACCGCCACCAGCACCTCCCCGCCGAACGGGTGCAGCCAGGCGGGCACCGACGGGTCCCGTGCGGGCACCCATTCCCCCGCGTCGGGCAGCGCGATGGGCGCGGTGCTCCAGCGGAACACCCCGCGGAAGAACCTGCCGTCGACCTGCGCGGCCGCCGGGACGCCGGAGCCGTCGTCACCACCGGCGAGCACCGCCGCCACGGCGGGTTCGACGGCCGGCGGCACCGACAGCACCCCGCCGCCGGGGGCCTCCACGCCGATCACCGCGTGCACGCCGCCGTCCCAGCCGGGCTCGACGCGCCTGCGCGAGCCGACGACCGTGAGGCCCGGCCCGGCCCCGGGCCACCGGCCCAGCCAGGTCCGGAGATGGGCGTTCAGCCGCGCGTCGTCCACGCCCGCAGTAGATCATGCCGGCAGATCGCGGCGGGTCACACCGGCCCGGCCACCCCGCTCTGCCACCAGCTGATCAGCCCGGCCGCGGTGGGCCCGTAGGCGTAGACGTAGATGTTGTCGACGTCGGTGGTCCAGTCGATGAAGGGCAGCAGCGTCCGGTCGGTCGGGGTGCCGCAGTCGAGGATGCCGGTCGCGCCGGGCCGCGCGTACGTGCTGATCCCGTTGAAGTCCGGCGGCAGGGTCTGGCAGTCCGGGCCGGTCACGGGCCGTCCGACCGCCGCCACCAGCGCGGCCGCGTCGGGCAGCTGGACGTAGACGGCGACGTCGGCCCCGCCCAGGGCGAGGCAGGAGACGACCGCGGCGGCGCGACCGCCGCCCAGGTTCTTCGTGGTGACGGGGCCGGCCCGGACGCAGTCGGGGCGGGAGTCCGCCGGCACGTGCTGGAGCAGCGCGGCCTCGGGCGCCGTGGGGAACGGCGGCGTCGCCGCGGCGTTGATCGCCGCCAGCCGCGACCGGAGCGTCGGGCCGGGGTTGCCGTTCCAGTAGCTCTTGAGCGCGACCAGGTCGGGGCCCGTGGCCCGGCCGAGGACGAACAGCGCGTCGGTGGTCCAGCTCATCGTCGGCTTCCCGTCGACGACGGCGCACAGCACGCGCCCGGCCACCGCGGGCGAGCCGTACTCGCCGTTGCCGGCCGCCCGGCCGCCGTCCGCGTCCCCGCAGAACGTCGCGTCGGACGGGGACCCGGCCGCGGTGACGTCGTCCGCGTAGGCCCTCCGGAGGCTCTCCGCGTCGCCGAACAGGTAGAACGTCTGGCTGTCCGCGGCCGCCGTGGTCGGGGTGCAGTCGATCGCGGCGGCCAGGCCGGCGAGCGTGTCGAGGGTCCCGGCCGGGGCACGGCGGCACCGTGGGGCGTCGAGGTAGCCGAGCAGCCTGGCCTCCTCGGGCGCCGGGAACGCCGGCACCTGCACCCAGCCCGACCAGGCGCGGTAGAGCTCCGGCGCGTTGCCGTCGGCCCGCACCGCGGTGGAGACGGAGCGGGCCGCCCGGTCGAGCCACACCATCCGCACGGCCGAGCCGTCGCGGACGCAGAACACGCGGCCGGCCTGCGCCCCGACGCCGGGGTAGCCGCTCTCCACACCGGTCCCGTCGGCGCAGTCGCCCGCTCCCGGCCTGGCCGCGGGGGCCGCGCCCAGCAGCGAGCGGTAGGCCGCCTCGGCCGCGGCGGGCGTGTCGAACAGGCCAGCACTCGTCTCCTGGGAGCCGTTCTTGCAGGTCAGCACGCGCGACGCGCCGTCCGGACCGGCGGTGGCGGCACCGATCGTGCAGCTCGACCGCAGCGCGGACGGGACGCGCGCGAGGTCGTCGGACGTGGGGGTGCGGAAGGCCGCGATCCGCGGCACCGCGACCACGGCGGCGACGCCGAGGGCGAGGACCAGGGCCACCGCGACGGCGAGGGCCCGGCGCTGCGTGCGGTGCGGCGCCGGCCGGGCGGGGTGGG
>CAXTTN010000355.1:0-4851 GCA_964247105.1 uncultured Pseudonocardia sp. | reverse complement strand
CGGCGGCGGCGGGGGTAGCGGCGGCGGCGGCAACGGCGGCGGCGATGGCGGCGGCGGCTACGGCGGCGGGTCCTCCTCCGCCACGACAACCACCACCGCTCCGGCCACGGCGGGTGGATCGGGCGGCAAGGGCGGCGAGAGCGGCTCAGGCAGCTACAACGGCTCCGGCAACTACAACGGGTCCGGCAGCTACAACGGAATCACCGTCATCCCGCTGGGCCACCCGGAGACGGGCGTGGGCGGTGCCGCCCACAGGGTCGACTGGACGTTGATCGGCCTGGGCGGCGCGGTCCTCGCGGGCTCCCTGGCGACCGGGACCCTGGCGGTCCGCCGGCGCCGCGTGGCCACCGAGGCGGACGTCGCACCGATCGGACGGGACGAGGACGCATGACCTGGCTGTCGCCACCCGCGCCGCCGAGGCCGGGCCCGCGACGGTGGTGGATCGCCACAGCCGCTCTGGTTCTCGTGGCCGCCGGCCTGCTCGTGGCCGGCGTCCGCGGTGACGACAACGCGCTGGTCGACCCACCGCGGCCGGCCGCCGCGCCGGCCACGGCCGGTGGGTCCGTCACCCCGCCTGCTCCGGTGGCGGCGGTCGCGGCCCGGTCGGTGCCGGTCGAGCTGCGGGTTCCGGCGATCGGGCTGACGGTGGCGCTGTCGACGCTCGGCCTGAACCCGGACCGGACGGTGGAGGTCCCCACGGACTTCCAACGCCCGGGGTGGTTCCAGCTCGGGCCGTCGCCGGGCCAGCTCGGGTCGGCCGTCATCCTCGGCCACGTCGACAGCTACCAGGGGCCGGCGGTGTTCTTCCGGCTCCGGGAGCTGACCAAGGGTGACGACGTCGAGGTGACGCTGGCCGACGGCGCGATCACGCGCTTCGTCATCACCGACGTGGCGACGTTCTCCAAGGACGCATTCCCGGCCGAACGGGTCTACGGCTCGCACGGCTCCAGTGCACTGCAGCTCGTCACCTGCGGCGGCGCGTTCGACCGGGTGGCCCGCAGCTACCTCTCGAACGTGGTCGCCTTCACCTCGCTCGTCTCCATCACACCGGCACCGGCCGCCGCGGGATGACGGCGGTCGGCGGGCATTGCAGGGCCCTTTTCCCAGTTCCTACACGACGAGATGAGCCGACCTCATGACCACATCGCACGTCGCTCCTCCGGCAACCCCGGCCCCGACCGCGGCCTCGACACAACCGGCCGGCACCGACCGCGCCCAGAACGAGCTCAGGCGGTTGCTGCTGAGCCATCTCGCTCTCGACGTCCACCCCCAGCACCTGGCCGGTGTCGTCGTCAGGCTGTGCGCCGCGCTGTCGCCGATGCTCGTGCGGCCGACCGTGGCGGTCGGTTCACGGGCCGATCTGTCCGACCGTGAGCTCCAGGTACTCATCGGCATGGCCTGCGGATCGGCGAATGCCCAGATCGGCCGGGCGCTCCACCTGAGCGAGGACACCGTGAAGACCTACGCCCGCCGCCTCTACGCCAACCTCGGCGTGCGGGACCGGGCCCACGCCGTCGCCCGGGGGTTCCAGCTGGGCATCCTCGTCGTCGGCGAGCCCGTCGACAAGCACGGGACCGAAGCCGGGGGCGACGCGTCTCCTCAGCGCTCCATCGGCGGTGCCGCTCCGACCGGTGCGGGCGGGGGTAGCTCGTGATCGGGCTGTGGATCGTCGGCGGGATCGCCGCGTGGCTGGCCGTCGCCGTTCCCGTCGCCCTCGTCATCGGGCGGACGGTCCGGGTCGCCGACGGAGCACGGCTCCGGCCGGCAGGCCGCCACGACAAACACCTGGTCTACCGCTGTGCCCGGTGCGGTCAGCGCGTGAATCACTCCAGCGAGCGGCTGGTCGACTCCGTCGACAGCATCCACGAGCTGGAGTGCGCGCCGGTGGTGCAGGCCTGAGCCGAGCACCGGTCGTCGCCGGGTCAGGGCGTGGTGACCTCGCAGGGCCCGTGGAAGCTGCGAGGCGACGGCCCGGCCTGTGAGGTGGCAGCCGGGCCGGCTCACGCGGCGCCGTTGCCGCCGATCCGGCTGGTGATCGCCCGCGCGGTCCGCGCCACCTCGTCCACCAGCTCGGCCGGGCCGGCCTCGTCCTGCGGGAACGTCACGGCCACCCCGGCCACGGGATGGTGGGCGTGGTCGAGCACCGCCGCGGCGATCGACGCGTAACCGGGCGTCACCTCCCCCACCTCCGCGGCGTGGCCGATCCGCCGGACCTCCACCAGGAGCCGGCGCAGCGCCGACAGCGACCGCGGGCCGAGGTCGTGACGGGTGACGAACGCGTCGGGGCTCGGGAACAGGGCTGTGACGTGGGCGGCGGGCAGCGCGGCGAGCATCGCGCGGCCGCTCGCCGTCAACGCGGCGGGCAGCCGCACGCCGACGTCGGTGACCAGCGGCGGGCGGCCCGGGGCGCGCTCCTCGATGACGTAGATGACCTCCCGCCCGTGCATGACGGCGAGGTGCGCGGTGTGGCCGGTGCGGTCGGCGAGCCGGGCGAGCGGCACGCGGGCCAGCCGCGTCAACGGCTCCTGGCGGCTGTAGCCGGTGCCCAGCTCGTAGGCGGCGACGCCCAGGCAGAACCGCCGTTCGTCGACGAGGTGCACCACGAAGCCGCTGTCGGCCAGCGTGGTCAACAGCTGGTACGCCGTGGAGCGCGGAAGCCCCAGGTCACGGGCGATCGACGCGGCCGGAACCGGGCCCGCCTGCCGGCCGAGGTACCCCAGGATGGCCAGCACCTGCTGGGCCGCCGGCACCTTCGCCACGTCGATGATCGTACGCGAACTGTCCGGGATACCGGACACGATCGGCGTTCCGGCCATGGTGGAAGCGCGTGCAGCGGGTGTCCCATGGAGCGATGCAGGAAGTCACCGTGGGCGTCGGCCCGCTCGCTCCCCAGGACGTCGTCGCCGTGGCCCGCCACGGCGCCGGCACCGTCCTGAGCGCGGCGGCCGAGACCGAGATCGCCCTGAGCCGCAAGGTCGTCGACGCGCTCGCCGACGACGTCGAGCCGCACTACGGCGTGTCCACGGGCTTCGGGGCGCTCGCGACCCGGTCGATCCCGGTCGAGCTGCGCGCACAGCTGCAGCGCAGCCTGGTGCGCTCGCACGCGGCCGGGTCCGGGGCGGAGGTCGAGCGGGAGGTCGTGCGCGCGCTGATGCTGCTGCGCCTGTCCACGCTCGCCACCGGCCGCACCGGCATCCGGCCGGCGACGGCGCGCACGTACGCCGCGATGCTCACGGCGGGCATCACGCCGGTGGTCCGCGAGTACGGGTCGCTCGGCTGCTCCGGCGACCTGGCCCCGCTGGCCCACTGCGCGCTCGCCGCGATGGGCGAGGGCGAGGTGCGCGACGCCGACGGCGTCCTGCGGCCCGCTGCCGAGGCGCTGGCCGCGGCCGGGATCGAGCCGGTCGTCCTGCGCGAGAAGGAGGGTCTGGCGCTGATCAACGGCACCGACGGCATGCTCGGCATGCTCGTGCTGGCGTGCGCCGACCTGCGCCTGCTGCTGCGCACCGCCGACATCACCGCGGCCATGAGCGTCGAGGGCCTGCTGGGCACCGATGCCGTGTTCGCCGCCGAGCTGCAGGCGCTGCGTCCCCATCCGGGCCAGGCCGAGAGCGCGGCCAACCTGCGCACCCTGCTGACCGGCTCGCAGATCATGGAGAGCCACCGCAACCCCGACTGCACCCGCGTGCAGGACGCCTACTCGCTGCGCTGCGCACCGCAGGTGCACGGCGCCGTCCGCGACACGCTGGCCCACGCCGAGGCGGTGGCGGAGCGCGAGCTCGCCGCGGCGGTCGACAACCCCGTCGTCACGGCCGACGGGCGGGTGCAGAGCAACGGCAACTTCCACGGCGCCCCGGTGGGCTACGTCCTCGACTTCCTGGCGATCGTGGTGGCCGACCTCGCGTCGATGAGCGAGCGCCGCACCGACCGCTTCCTCGACGTATCGCGCTCGGCCGGGCTGCCGGCGTTCCTCGCCGACGACCCGGGCGTCGACTCCGGCCACATGATCGCCCAGTACACCCAGGCCGCGATCGTGTCCGAGCTCAAGCGCCTCGCCGCGCCGGCGTCGGTGGACTCCATCCCGTCGAGCGCGATGCAGGAGGACCACGTGTCCATGGGCTGGTCGGCGGCGCGCAAGCTGCGCACGGCCGTCGACGGGCTGGGGCGGGTCATCGCGATCGAGCTGCTCACCGCCGCCCGCGCGCTGGACCTGCGCGCGCCGCTCGCCCCGGCCCCGGCGACGGCCGCCGTGCTCGCCGGGTTGCGCGAGCACACCCCGGGGCCCGGTACCGACCGGTACCTGGCGCCCGAGATCGAGGCGGCCGTCGCCTACGTCACGTCCGGCGGGGCGCTGGCCGCCGCCGAGTCCGTCACCGGCCCCCTGGCCTGAGGAAGAGGATCCCTGAGATGGAAGGCGCACGTCCCGTCCGCGCACCGCGCGGCACGACCCTCACCGCCCGGTCGTGGCAGACCGAGGCCCCCCTGCGGATGCTGCAGAACAACCTCGACCCCGAGGTCGCCGAGCGTCCCGACGACCTCGTCGTCTACGGCGGCACCGGCCGCGCCGCGCGCGACTGGCGCTCGTTCGACGCGATGGTCCGCACGCTCACGACGTTGGTCGACGACGAGACGATGCTCGTGCAGTCCGGCAAGCCCGTCGGGGTGCTGCGCACGCACGAGTGGGCGCCGCGGGTGCTGATCGCCAACTCCAACCTGGTCGGCGACTGGTCGACCTGGCCGGAGTTCCGGCGGCTGGAGAAGCTCGGCCTCACCATGTACGGGCAGATGACCGCCGGTTCGTGGATCTACATCGGTACCCAGGGCATCCTGCAGGGCACCTACGAGACGTTC
>CAXTTN010000354.1:0-4867 GCA_964247105.1 uncultured Pseudonocardia sp. | reverse complement strand
GCCGGCCGCCCGCGCCGCCATCATCTTGAACGGGATCCCCCCGATCGGTCCCACGACGCCGTCCTGGGTGATGGTGCCGGTGCCCGCGACGAAACGGCCGTCGTTCAGCTCGCCCGGCGTCAACTTGTCGATCACCGCGAGGGTGAACATCAGCCCGGCCGAGGGGCCTCCGATGTCACCGAGGCTGATGGTGATGTCCCCGCCCTGCGGCTCGATGCCCGGGCGCACGCCGAGCAGGCCCTGCGGGCGGTCCGGGCTGGAGCCCAGCACCACCGTGGCGTCGCCCGGCTGCCCGTTGCGCCGGTAGGCGACCCGCACCGACTGGCCGGGCTTCGTTCCGGACAGGGCGTCGGCGACGGCCTGCGGCGTGGCCACCGCGACACCGGCGACCGAGACCAGCTCGTCGCCCTTCTGCAACCGGCCCGCGGCCGGCGAGTCGGGTGTGAGCTCGGCGACCACCGCCCGCGTGGGCAGCTTCAGGTCCGTCAACGCGGCGACCTCGGCGTTCGCCTCCGACGCCGCGAAGTCGTCCGAGTTCTGCTGCTGCACCTGGGCGTCGCTCTTGTCCGGCGGGAAGACGGTGTCGCGCGGCACGACCTGGTGGTCGGCCGCGCCCCAGAAGCCCAGCGCGGAGAACAGGGTGAGCCGGTCGGTGACCGACACCGTCGTCATGTTGAGGTGCCCGGACGTGGGGTAGGTGGGCAGCCCGTCGACCGCCACGACGGGGGTGCCGTCGACCGCGCCGAGCGTGTCGTAGGTCGGGCCGGGGCCCAGCGCCACCAGCGGCACCGGCAGGGTCGCCCCGAGCACGCCGAGCGCCAGCGCCAGCAGGCCTGCCGAGACGACGGTCCAGGTGCGGTGCTTCACGCCCAGGAGCCTATGTGGAGCAGCAGTGGGGCCCTCGTACGGTGGGGTGATCACCGTGAGCGAACACCCTCACCCGGCGCGCCGCGCGTACCGTGTGGGGCATGAGCGACACCCCGTTCGGCTTCGGGCCGGCCGACCGCGATCGTGACCGGGACAACGACCCCGAGCGCCGCCCCGGCGACGGTCCGCAGGATCCGTTCGGGTTCGGCGACATCCCCGGGATGCCCGGACTGCCCGGAATGCCCGGCGGCGCGGGCGGTTTCGACGTCAGCCAGCTCGGCCAGATGCTCACGCAGCTCGGGCAGATGCTCAGCCAGGCGCAGAGCTCCGGCCGCGGGCCGGTCAACTACGACCTGGCCGCGCAGATGGCCCACCAGCGCCTGGCCGGCACCACGTCCTCGCTCACCGGCGCACAGCGCGCCGCCGTGACCGACGCGGTGCGGCTCGCCGAGCTCTGGCTGGACGCCGCCACCGACTTCCCGGCGGGCGCCACGGACATCAAGGGCTGGTCGGCCACGGAATGGGTCGACGCCAGCCTCCCCACCTGGAAGCGCCTGTGCGATCCCGTCGCACGGCGGGTGTCCGCCGCGTGGGTGGAGGGGCTGCCGGAGGAGGCGCGGGCCGCCGCCGGGCCGATGATGGCGATGATGGGCCAGATGGGCGGGCTCGCGTTCGGCAGCCAGCTGGGCAACGGTCTCGCGCAGCTCGCCGCGGAGGTGCTGAGCTCCACCGAGATCGGCATCCCGGTCGGGCCCGACCGGGTCGCCGCCCTGCTGCCGGAGAACATCGAGAAGCTCACCAAGGACCTCGATCGCCCGGCCACCGAGGTACTGCTCTTCCTCGCCGCGCGCGAGGCCGCCCACCATCGCCTGTACGCGCACGTGGGCTGGCTCAAGGAGCGGCTGCTGGGCGCCGTCGAGCAGTACGCCCAGGGCATCCGCGTCGACACCTCGCGGATCGAGGAGCTGGCCCGCGGGCTCGACCCGTCCAACCCGGCGGCCATCGAGCAGGCCATGCAGGGCGGGCTCTTCGAGCCGGAGACCACGCCGGACCAGAAGGCCGCGCTCGACCGGCTCGAGACGCTGCTGGCGCTGATCGAGGGCTGGGTGGACGCGGTGGTCGCCGAGGCCGTGGGCGACCGGCTCCCCGGCGCCGAGGCGATGCGCGAGACGCTGCGGCGGCGGCGCGCGTCGGGCGGGCCTGCCGAGCAGACGTTCGCCACGGTGGTGGGCCTGGAGCTGCGCCCGCGCCGGTTGCGCGACGCCGCCGAGCTCTGGCGGCTGCTCGGTGAGCAGCGCGGCACCGCCGGTCGCGACGCGCTGTGGGCCCACCCGGATCTCATCCCCTCGGCCGCCGACCTCGACGACCCCGCCGCGTTCGTCGCGCGGGACGAGGCGAGCGACCCGATCGCCGAGCTGGAGAAGCTCGCGAACGAGAAGGCGCCCGACGACCCGGACGAGAAGAAGGACGACCGGGGCTGAGCCTCGGCGGGCCCGGGCCCGCGCGCGTTCCCCGAGCGACGCGCGGGCGTGCCGCCTCCCGGCCGGACGACGTGAGCGACGCGCGCTGCAACGCGAGCGTGGCGAACACAACGCGCGCGCGAGCCCCAGCACCGCCGAGCCCGACACGAGCGACGCGCGCACTCCCGACACCACACACGCGCAGCAACGCGAGCACGGCGAACACAACGCGCGCGCGAGCGCCAGCACCGCCGACCCCGCCCACCCCGACACGAGCGACGCGCGCACTCCCGACACGACACACGCGCTACAACGCGAGCACGGCGAACACAACGCGCGCGCGGACGCGACGCCGCCTCCCAACCGGGGCCCCGCCGACACAAGCCACGCGCGCACTCCCCACACCACACACGCGCAGCAACGCGAGCACCGCGAACACAACGCGCGCGCGGACGCGACGCCGCCTCCCTGCCGGGCCCGACGCTAACCACGCGCGCACTCCCGACACCACACACGCGCCGCAACGCAAGCGCGGTAGACGCAACGCACGCGCGGGCCCGGAGTGCCGCCGCTCGACCCGACCCCACCCACGCAGCTCGCACGGGCCTGCGGACGGCCCGCGGAACGCTAGGCGATCTCCTCGTCGGGCTCGGCCGCCTCGTCGCCGTCCAGGCCGACGAAGCCGAGCCCGGCCGCGGCCGAGATCCCCTCCAGGTACCCCATCGCCCGCTCGGTGCGCGGGTAGCGGTGCACCCACGCCCAGAACTTGGCGTCGTGACCGGGTTCGAGCAGGTGGGTGAGCTCGTGCACGAGCACGTAGTCCACCACCCAGGCGGGGGCGTCGCGCAGCCGTTCGCTGATGCGGATCGTGGCGTCGGCGGGTGTGCAGGACGCCCAGCGCGTGCGCATCGGTGGCACCCAGCGCACCGTGGTGGGTACGGCCTTGCCCTCCAGGTAGCGGCGGGAGAGCTCGGTGCTGCGGCTGAGCAGGGCGTCGTCACCGGTGCGGGCCGGGGAGCGACGGCGGGCCTCGCTGCGTTCCAGCCGGCGGACCATCTCGTCCACCCAGCGCCGCTCTTCGGACTCGCTCATCCAGCCGGGGATGAAGACGATCACCGTATCGCCCTCGCGGCGAGCGCTGACCATGCGCCGGCGGCGATCACTGCGTCGGACCTCGACGACCGAGGGGTGCGCCATCAGGCCAGCTTAGTCCCCGACGGCGCCGACACGGCCCCGGCCGACCGAGAACGGCCAGGTTGTCCACAGGCGAACACACCCTGTGGACAACTCTGCGCCCGCTCTGCCCGAGCCGGGCAGGATCGGAGACATGACTCCCGTCCTCCCCGCCACGATCAGGATGCCGCCCCACCACACCCTGGTCCCGCTCGGGCCCGATGCCCGGCTCCTCGGTCTCGATCCGACCACCGCCGTGGCGATCGACGGCCTGCCGCCGCCGCTGGCCGGGATGCTCGACGAGGTGCGCGCCGCGGTGCCGGCGCACCTCCTGGTCGCCAGGGCGGTCGAACGCGGTGCGCGGCCGGCCGCCGCCGAGGCCCTGCTGCGCCAACTGCTCGACGCGGGGGCTCTGGTCGACGCCGCCGTCATCGGGCTGCGCGACGAGCGCCGATCCGCGAGCACGGCCGTCGTGGTCGGAGGCGGCCCGCTCGCGGTCGGGATCGTCACCGGGCTCGTCCTGGCCGGGATCGGCACGGTGCACACCGACACCGCCGGCGAGGTCCACTCGGCGGATCTGGGCACCGGCTACCTCGATGCCGATCACGGGCGGCCGCGGCTCGCCGCCACCCGGGCCGCGGTTCGGCGGCTGGTCCCGCGGGCCGGCACGGATCCTCCGCCGCAGCGCCTGGTGCCCGATCTCGTCGTGCTGGCCGACGCGTATCCGGATCCGGCGCGGCTCGCCGCCCTGCACAGCGAGGTCGTCGCCCACCTGCCGGCCTTCCTGCGCGACGGGATCGGCGTCGTCGGCCCGCTCGTGCTGCCCGGCCGCTCCGCCTGCCTGAGCTGCGTCGAGCTGTGCCGGAGCGCCTGCGATCCGGAGTGGTCCCTCGTGGCCGCACGACTCGTGGGGCACAGCGGCAGGGCCGATCCCAGTTGCGTCACCGCCACGGCCGGGCTGGCCACGGCCCAGGCGCTCGCCGCCCTCGACGGCGTCGGCGGCGGCGTCGGCGGCGGCCCGGAGCCCCCCGCACTGAACGCCACGCTCGAGCTGGACGCGGCGCGCGGCGCGCTGGTGCGGCGCGCCTGGGCGGCCCGTCCGGAGTGTCACTGCCGGGCCGCTCCACCAGAAGGTGGGTCTCGCCACGGCAGCGCGACGAGCGGGAAGGAGGCAGGAGGGGACACAATCATGGGGTGAGTGATATCCCGCGGCGCACCGCGGCACGGACGGCGAAGCTCGCCAGCCTCCCCCTCGGGGTGGCGGGACGCGCCGTCGGCGGGTGGGGACGGCGGCTCGCGGGCGGCGACAGCGAGCAGATCTCGGCCCAGCTGATGGCCAAGAGCGCCGAGCAGCTGTTCGCGGTGCT
>CAXTTN010000353.1:0-4888 GCA_964247105.1 uncultured Pseudonocardia sp. | reverse complement strand
AGCGTCTCCTGGTAGCCGGTCATGCCGGTGGTGAACACCGCCTCGCCCAGCCCGGCGCCGGTGGCACCGTAGGCCTCACCGCGGAAGATCTTGCCGTCCTCCAGGACCAGAAGCGCGGGGGTCATGCGATCTCTCCGTTCCGGGCGGTGATCCGCCCGCGCAGCACCGTCGCGACCACCGTGGCCGGCAGCCGCATCCCCTCGAAGGGCGTGTTGGACGCGCGGCTGGCGAGCGCGGCGCCGCGCACCGTCCAGACGCCGTCCGGGTCCACCAGCGCGAAGTTCGCCGGCTCGCCCTCGGCGATCGGGCGGCCCTGGTCGGGCAGCCCGGCGATCTCCGCCGGACGCTCGGACATGACGCGCGCGACGCCACGCCAGTCCAGCAGGCCCGGCTCGACCATGGTGTGCACCACCACCGACAGCGCCGTCTGCAGGCCGAGCATCCCCGGCCTCGCCGCGGCCCACTCGGTGTCCTTGTACTGGCTCGCGTGCGGCGCGTGGTCGGTGGCGACCACGTCGATCACGCCCTCGGCGAGTGCCGCCCGCATGGCCTCGGCGTCCGGGCCGGTGCGGAGCGGGGGGTTGACCTTGTTGACCGGGTCGTAGCTGGTCAGCCGTGCGTCGGTGAGCAGCAGGTGGTGCGGCGTGACCTCGGCGCTGACCCGCACCCCCGCGGCCTTGGCCGCCCGCAGCACCGCGATCGTGTGCGCGCTGGAGACATGGCAGACGTGCAGCGCCGCGCCGGCCTCGCGGGCCAGCGCGCAGTCGCGCGCCACGACGGTCTCCTCCGCGGTGGCGGGCCAGCCCGCCAGGCCCAGCCGCGACGCGACGACGCCCTCGTGCGCCTGCGCGCCGCCGGTGAGCCGGTGGTCCTCGGCGTGCTGGGCGATCACGACGTCGAGCGCGGAGGCGTACTCCAGCGCGCGGCGCATGATCAGCGGGTCGTTCACGCAGCGGCCGTCGTCGGAGAACAGGCGCACCCCCGTGCGCGCCATCGTCCCCAGCTCGGCCATCCTGGTGCCCTCGAGCCCGACGGTGACCGCGCCGACCGGGTGCACGTCGACGAGCCCGACCTCCTCGCCGCGCCGCCGGACGTGCCCGACCACGACGTCGGTGTCGGCCACCGGATCGGTGTTGGGCATGGCGAACACCGCGGTGTAGCCGCCGAGCGCGGCCGCGGCGGAGCCGGTGGCGATGGTCTCCGACTCCTCGCCGCCCGGCTCGCGCAGGTGGGTGTGCAGGTCGACGAGGCCCGGGAGCAGCACGAGCCCCGCGGCGTCGAGGACCGGCACGTCGTCGGGCGCGTCGAGCCCGGCCCCGATCCCGACGACGACCCCGTCGCGCACGAGCAGGTCCACGGCGGCGGAGTCGCCGTAGGGCCGGGCCGAGGTGATCAGCAGGTCACGCACGGGAGCTCCGTTCCGGATCGCAGCATGGTGGCTTCACTCCAACGGGGTTGGAGTGAAGCCACCATGCTGCAACGGGGGCGGGCGTTCACTCCGGCGCCCCGGCCAGGAGGTGGTACAGGACCGCCATGCGCACGTGGACGCCGTTGCGCACCTGCGCGAGCACCGTCGAGCGGGGGCCGTCGGCCACCGCCGGGGCGATCTCCATGCCGCGCACCATCGGGCCGGGGTGCAGCACCACGGCGTGCTCGGGCAGCAGCGCGGCGCGGTCCGCGGAGAGGCCGTAGCCCACCGCGTACTCGCGCGAGGACGGGAAGAACGAGCCGTGCATGCGCTCGGCCTGCACCCGCAGCATCATCACCGCGTCGAGGGCGGGCAGCTCGGCGTCCAGCTCCGGGCTGACCCGGCAGGGCCACTCGGCCACTCCGACGGGCAGCAGCGTCGGCGGCGCGACGAGCACCACCTCGGCGCCGAGCGTCGCGAGCAGGAGGACGTTGGACCGCGCGACCCGGCTGTGCAGGACGTCGCCCACGATCCCGATGCGGCGCCCGGCGATCGACCCGAGCCGGTCGCGGAGCGTGGCCGCGTCGAGCAACGCCTGGGTGGGGTGCTCGTGGGTGCCGTCACCCGCATTGACGATCGACGTGTGGGTGCCGGTGGACGCGGCGTCCCGATCGGCCCAGACCGCCATCCGGTGGGCGGAACCCGAAGCCGGATGGCGGACGATCACGCAGTCGGCGCCCATCGCCGAGAGCGTGAGCGACGTGTCGCGCAGCGACTCGCCCTTCGCCACCGACGACCCCGACGCGCTGACGTTGACCGTGTCGGCGCTCATCCACTTGCCCGCCACCTCGAACGACACGCGGGTGCGGGTGGAGTTCTCGTAGAACATCGTGATGACCGTGCGCCCGCGCAGCGTGGGCAGCTTGCGCACCTCGCGGCCGAGCAGGGCCTGCTTGAGCCGGTCGGACGTGTCGAGCAGGGCGGTGGCCGTGGCGGCGTCGAGATCGGTGACCGAGAGCAGGTGCTTCATGCGTGCGCCAGCCGGACGGCGTCGACGCCGTCGATCTCGTCGAGCAGCACGAGGATCTGCTCCTCCCGGGAGGTGGGGACGTTCTTCCCGACGTAGTCGGCGCGGACGGGCAGCTCCCGGTGCCCGCGGTCGACGAGGACGGCCAGCTGCACGGCGCGCGGCCGGCCGTGGTCGCTCAGGGCGTCCAGCGCGGCGCGGACGGTGCGGCCGGACATCAGCACGTCGTCGACGAGGACGACCAGCACGTCGTCGATCCCGCCCTCGGGCACCTGGGTGTCCCCCAGCGCGCGGGCCGGGCGGCGGCGCAGGTCGTCGCGGTAGAGCGTGGGATCGACCGAGCCCACCGGCAGCACGTTCCCGCCGAACTCGGCGATCGCGGTCGCCAGCCGGCGGGCGAGCACCGCGCCGCGGGTGGGGATGCCGATGAGCACGACGTTCTCGGCGCCGGCCGTCTTCTCGATGATCTGGTGCGCGATGCGCGCGATGGTGCGGGTGACGTCGGCGGCGCTGAGCAGCTCCCGGGCGGGAGGGCCGGCGCCGACCTGGTCCCCGCGGCGAACGTCCGCCACGAGTCACTCCTTCCCCGCCTCACCGGACGGGCCTTAAAGGATCTGTTCCAGCACCGTATCAGCGCCCTGGTGGTGGCCCGCCGGGCAGGGCCTGATGCCCCCACTGTCACGCCGGGTAGGAGCGACGCCACCACCCACTCGTACCCCACCGGTCACGCGGATGTCACCATCGGAGGACGCACGGACGCCGACCTCGTCGCGAAAGGGCTGGCCCGAGCCTGTCGATCAGCCGTTCGTGTGATCTATGGGCCGAAGGTCACGATCAGGGGGCCAGCAACTTGACCGATCGACGGCGCGAGCGCATGATTACTCTCCGTATTGATTCCTTGTTCGCACGGTGTCCGCGGTTGCGGGGGGCGCACCGGACGGGCCAGGGACAGCACTCCCGCGCAACGGCTCCCTGCGCACCACAGTCAGCACCGCGTTCCCGAGCTCCGCGACGGGAACCGATGGACCAGCAAGTAAGGAGGTCGCCACATGGGCGACTACGCCAAGGCGCTCGGCGGCAAGCTGCGCGCCATCCGGCAACAGCAGGGACTGTCACTCCACGGCGTCGAGCAGAAGTCGGGCGGCCGCTGGAAGGCGGTCGTCGTCGGCTCCTACGAGCGCGGTGACCGCGCCGTCACCGTGCAGAAGCTGGCCGAACTGGCCGACTTCTACGGCGTTCCCGTGGCCGAGCTCCTCCCCGAGGGTCGCGTGCCGTCCGGCTCGGAACCGGCCACGAAGATCGTCATCAACCTGGAGCGGCTCCAGCAGCTCCCCGCCGACAAGGTCGGCCCGCTGGCCCGCTACGCCGCCGCGATCCAGAGCCAGCGCGGCGACTACAACGGCAAGGTCCTCTCGATCCGCGCCGAGGACCTCCGGTCGCTGTCGATCATCTACGACATGACGCCCGGTGAGCTCACCGACCAGCTGATCGACTGGGGCGTCCTGCCGCCCGAGGCCCGCCCCGTCGGCTGATCGGATCGGACCCGGCACCTGGGGAAGGGCGCCGGACCGGGTCTCCACGAGCCCGCACCCCCTTCACGACGCGAGGGGTGCGGGCTCGCTCCTACCCCCTCGGGCATCCCGCGGGCGGGTTGCGGTTCCGAGGCCGCGTCCACCGCATCGCGCGGGCTCGTTGCCGTCGCCACGGCCCGTACGGCGCGTCGCGCGGGCTCGACGTCGTCAGGCGGGAACGGGTTGCACGATCCGCCGCGCGCGCAGCACCATGACCAGGGCCGGGACCAGGCCCAGCGCCGTCAGCACCGCACCGGCCCCGGGCGGCGCCGACAGCCCGAGGCCGGCGGTGAGCACGATCCCGCCGAGCGCGGCCCCGATCGCGTTGGACAGGTTGAAGGCCGACTGGATCGCCGCCGACGCCAGCGCGGGAGCCTCCCCGGCCGCGTCCATCACCACCGACTGGACCGCGGGCACCAGCGCCACCCCCACCGCCCCGATCCCGAAGATCATGACGGGCGCGAGCACCGGGGAACGGACCGCTACCACCGCCACGAGCAGCAGGAACGTCTGTCCGATGAGGAGGCCGACCACCACCCGGCGCGGGTCGAACCGGTCGGCGAGCCGGCCGCCGGCCACGGTCCCCACCGTCATGCCCAGGCCGAACACGGCGAGCAGGACCGGCATCGCGGCGGCGCTGTAGCCGGCCAGCTCGGTCATCATCGGGGCGATGAACGTGTAGAACGCGAACAGCCCGCCGCAGCCGACCACCACCGTGCCCAGCGCGAGGAGCACCGCCGGCGTCCGGAACGCGGCGAACTCGGACCCCAGGCTCGGGCGGGACGTCACGGCGTCGCGCGGGACGGTGGCGAGCAACCCGGCCACGCAGAGCACCGCCAGCACCGTGGTCAGCCCGAACACGGTGTGGGTGCTGCTGCGCCG
>CAXTTN010000352.1:0-4931 GCA_964247105.1 uncultured Pseudonocardia sp. | reverse complement strand
ACCTGGTAGCCGCCGTCGCCGACGTCCCACGGCTCGGCGATGAGCTTGACCTGGCTGACGATGGGGTCCTGGTTGACCAGGTCGAAGAACGCCGACAGCCGGTCGACCTCGTGGAACTCCCGGGCCAGCGACGAGGCGAGGTCGAAGCGGAACCCGTCCACGTGCATCTCGGTGACCCAGTACCGCAGCGAGTCCATGATCAGCCGCAGGGACTCGTGGTGGCGGACGTTGAGGCTGTTGCCGGTGCCGGTGGTGTCGTAGTAGTGCTTCTCGTCACCGTCGACGAGCCGGTAGTACGCCTTGTTGTCCACGCCGCGGAACGACAGCGTCGGGCCCATGTGGTTGCCCTCGGCGGTGTGGTTGTAGACCACGTCGAGGATCACCTCGATGCCTGCCCGGTGCAGCGAGCGGACCATGGTCTTGAACTCGTAGACCTGCTCGCCGCGGGTGCCGAAGCTCGCGTAGCCGTTGTGCGGGGCGAAGAAGCCGATGGTGTTGTAGCCCCAGTAGTTGCGCAGGCCCTTCTCCTCGAGCGTGGAGTCGTGCACGAACTGGTGCACCGGCATCAGCTCGACGGCGGTCACCCCGAGCGAGCGGAAGTGACTGATCATCGCGGGGTGCGCGATGCCCGCGTAGGTGCCGCGCACGTCGTCGGGGATGTCCGGGTGGCGCATCGTCATGCCGCGGACGTGGGCCTCGTAGACGACCGTCTCGTTGTAGGGCACCCGCAGTGGCCGGTCGCCCGACCAGTCGAAGTGCGGGTTGATCACCACCGAGGTCATGGCGTTCGGGGCGGAGTCGACGTCGTTGAAGGAGTCCGGGTCGCCGAAGCGGTAGGAGAACAGCGACTCGTCCCAGGTGATCTCCCCGTCGACGGCCTTGGCGTAGGGGTCGAGCAGCAGCTTCGACGGGTTGCACCGCAGCCCCGCCCGCGGCTCGTACGGGCCGTGCACGCGGAAGCCGTAGCGCTGGCCGGGCCAGATCTGGGGCAGGTAACCGTGCCAGATGAGCCCGTTGCGCTCCGGGAGCGGGACGCGCGTCTCGTGGCCCGCGTCGTCGAACAGGCACAGCTCGATCCGCTCGGCCACCTCGGAGAAGATCGCGAAGTTGGTGCCACCGCCGTCGAAGGTCGAGCCGAGCGGGTAGGGCGAGCCGGGCCAGATGTTCACGGTCGCGGGTTCCCCGGTCCCCGGCCGCCAAACCTCGCCGCTCAGGCCGTGGCCGAACGGCGGTCCGCCTCGACCGGCCGCAGCGAGCTGACGCCGCGCGTCCAGCAGTCCATGAGGTGGGCCGACAGCGCGCCCTCCACCGCGGTCACGGCCTCGGCGCCGAAGATGATGTCCGCGGTGAGCTGCGGCTCCTGCCGGGCCAGCCCGACGGCGAGCTGCTCGGCGGCCACGGTCTCGTGGTGGGCGTCGGCCACCACGTGGACGTCGTAGAAGTGGCGGGCGGCGGCGCTGGCGCCGTGCCGGCGCAGCGCGGCGCTGTAGCGGCCCATCGGTTCCACCGAGGTCATCTCGAACAGCGCCAGGTGCCCGACCAGCGCTCCGCGCAGCCGCCGGTGGAGGCCGAAGTAGGACACCAGGTTCGTGGTGGCGAGCGAGACCCCGGGCAGCTGCGGCAGGTAGGCGTTGTACCCGACGTCGAGGCCGAGCTCGCTCATGGTCACCGCGAACAGCGTCTGGTGCATGTCCCGCTCGACGCCCTCGCCGTACTCGTCGGCCTGGATCTCGACCATCGCCGCCTTGGCGGTGCCGCTGAGCCGCGGCAGGGCCCAGGTGTGCGGGTCCGCCTCCTTGAGCTGGTAGGCCGACCGGTGCACCGCGAACTCCTTCAGCTGGTCGAAGGAGCCCTCCTCGAGGAGGTAGGTCGACAGCGACACGGCGTCGGAGTCGGGCTTGGGCGCGCAGATCTCGTAGAGCCGTTCCGGGATCGTCCCGCGGATGTGGGTCGGGACCTCCTCCCGGATCCGCGCCTCCAGCCGGCGCTCCAGGTCGGCACGCGCCCCCAGCAGCGCCGGCGCCCACTCCCAGTCCTCGTCGACGTCGGCGAAACCGCGGTAGTGCAGCTCGTACATGCAGTAGAGCGCGAGCGCGGCGTCGTCGCCGTAGAGGACGTCGTCGATCGGCTGCGGCATGGACGGCAGCCTCATGGACGGCAGCCTCGTCGAGGGTCGCCTGCGCAACACCCCGAACAACCAGTCCGACAGCGGCCCCCGTGCCGGCGGCAGCCCACCGGCCAGCAGGTCCCCGGGGGCCACCACGTCGCCGTACTTCATCTGGTTCCTCGTTCCGACTGTTGCCTGATCAATGACCTACCCAGGGTCCCCCGCCCGGGCGTCGCCAAACGCGGCGACGTGTGGGCGGCTGGGCGAGATGGGCAACACACCGGCGCCGCTCATCGCGACCCCGCCGCCGCACGAGGGAGGAGCACCACCACGGGCCCCCCGGGCCGGGGCGTCCACGCCGTCAGAAGCGGCCCGCCCCGTTCCGAGGAACGGGGCGGGCCGGCACGAGCCCGCGGTCAGCGGATCCCGGCGGTGTCCTTGACCACTGCGGCGTAGTGGGTCTGAGCTGCGGAGACGACGCCGCTGCGGTTGCGGTGGTTCTCCTCGTAGGCGAGGACGGCGTTGATGTCGTCCGGGGTGGTGAGCCCGCGGATGGCGCTGATCGCGTTCGGTGCGGTGAGCTCGGCGTAGCCCTTGACGGGCAGCTCGGCCGTCGCCAGCGTGCCCAGGTCGCGGCGGGCGGTGTGGACGGTGCGCGCCACGTCGTCGGCCCCCTCGCGGGCGGCGACCTGCTCGGTCCGGCGCAGGGCGGCGTCGCGCCCGGCCACGGCGACCTCGAGGGTGTCCGCGCCGATGCGCGTCACCGTCTCGCCCACGGTGTCGGCCACCTCGCGTGCGTTCTCGCCGGTGCGCACAACCGTGTGGACGGCACGGTTGAAGCCCGCCACGGCCACCCGGGTGGGCAGGGCGGCGACGCGGGAGACACCGGCCGCGACCCGCTGCAGCGGCGTCGGGCGCAGCGCGGCGGGACCGCCGAGCGCGTGCTCGGCCAGCACGGTCGTGATCCACTCGACCGTGGCGGTGTGCGCGGTCACCAGGTCGTCGGCCAGCCTCGCGACGTCGGAGCGGCCGGCGTGCCCGGCCAGCGTGCGCACGTAGCGGGCGCGGTCGAGGAGCTGGTGCTCGACGGAGAGGTCGTGCAGGAACGCCTCGTCGACGGGCTGGGCCTGCTCGAGGGTGCTCGCGACCGCGGAGAGGATGCGGGCGACGGCCGGGCTGACGACGTCCGGCACGGTGCCCAGTGCCGTCAGCTGCGCGGCGATGCGGTCGGCGCGGCGCTCGCCGTTGTCGGCGTTCTGCAGCAGCTCACGGCGGACGGCGTCGGTCCGGGCCTGCGCGACGCGGGTCCGGGCGATCTGCACCTCGGTGCGGGTCAGGCGCTCCATCGCCCGGAGCTGGGTGACGAGGGTGGTGGTGGTCATGGTCGGGGTCGTGAGGACGTTGGCCATGGGTGTCGGGTGCCCCACCGGGCCACGGCCACACGTGGATCGCCTGTGACTGCTGTCTCGCCACCGGGGTTCAGCCGGCGCCCATCCGGCAGCGCAGGGCGGCGAGCGAGCGGCCGAGCAGGCGGGAGACGTGCATCTGGGACAGGCCCATCTCCTCGCCGATCTGGGTCTGGGTCCGGTCCGCGAAGAACCGCAGCAGCAGCATCTGGCGCTCGCGGGCGGGCAGCTCGTCGAGCGCGGAGCGCAGCTCGTGCCGGTACTCGACGTTCCTCAGCGCGGCGTCGAGGTCGCCGTGCAGGTCCGCGACCGTCGCTCCGTCCGATCGCAGGGGGGTGTCGAGTGAGGTGGGGGTGTAGGCGTTCTGCGCCGCGAGGGCCTCCAGCACCTCGACGATCCCGATCCCGAGGTGCGCGGCGATCTCCGACGGGCGCGGGGCGCGCTGGTTGTCGCGGGCCAGCTCGGCCGTCGCCTCCCGGATCGGGCCCTGGAGGTCCTTCATCCGGCGCGGGACGCGCACCGACCACGTCCGGTCGCGGAAGTGGCGGCGGATCTCACCGGTGACCGTGGGAACGGCGAAGCCGAGGAACGCGCCGACGAGGTCGGTGGCGTCGGCCGGGGGCGTGAACCGGTCGAGGGCGCCCAGCAGGCCGATGGCACCGACCTGCTCCAGGTCGTCGGCGGGCTCGCCGCGGCCCCGGTAGCGGGAGGCGATGTGCTCCACGACCGGCAGGAACGCCAGGGCGAGCTCCGCACGCAGCCGGTCGCGGTCACCGTCGTGCTGCGTGAGCCGGGCGAGCAGCGGGGCCAGGTGGCCGTAGGCGGCGGAGCGATCGGTGACCGGTTCGACCTGCGTGGACACGTTCGCTCCTCATGGGCCTCGGCGCGCAGTATCGCCGGGGTCACGAGCAATGCACAGACGGTACACGAGCGACCGGTCGACGCGCACCGGAAATCGGTTCAAACGGCCCCGCGCTGTGACATCACCCTCGCCGCCGCAGCCTCCGGCTCCGGCGGTCGGTGGCGTAGCGTCGAATCGCGAGCATGGTTGCGCGGCGTGGAGAAAACCGCGCCGGCGCAGCCGATTTCTCTCGCCCCCGACGTTTTCCCCGGCCGGGTGCCGAAATGCGTGCCCCGGCCGGTCGCGCGCGATGAAGGGATTCACCACAATGGCAGAGCAGAAGGACGTCCGCGAGAAGGCCGTCGAGGTCCGAAGGAAGGGCGACACCGGGCCCCAGGGCTCGACCGGCGTTCCCGGCGACAAGGGCCCGAAGGGTTCCGCCGGGCCGGCCGGGCCCGTCGGCGAGCGTGGGAACAAGGGCGCCACGGGTCCGACCGGCCCGGCCGGCGAGCGCGGGAACAAGGGCGCCACGGGCCCGACCGGCCCGGCCGGCGAGCGCGGGAACAAGGGCGCCACC
>CAXTTN010000351.1:481-4979 GCA_964247105.1 uncultured Pseudonocardia sp. | reverse complement strand
GCGTGCCGAGCTGGTACTTGCCGTCCCGGTCGGTGAAGTAGGTGAACATGAAGAACGACAGCCAGTCCGGCGTCTCCTCGTTGAACGCGCCGAGGATGCGCGGGCTGTCGACGTCGCCGGAGTTGCGCTGCAGCAGCGCCTCGGCCTCCTCGCGCCCGTTGCGGCCGAAGTAGGCGTGCAGCAGGTAGACCATCGCCCAGAGGTGGCGGCCCTCCTCGACGTTGACCTGGAAGAGGTTGCGCAGGTCGTACAGCGACGGGGCGGTCTCGCCCAGACGGCGCTGCTGCTCGACGGACGCGGGCTCGGTGTCGCCCTGGATGACGATGAGGCGCTGCAGGTCGGCGCGGTACTCGCCGGGCACCTGCTGCCAGACCGGCTCGCCCTTCTGCTCCCCGAACGCGATCCTCCGGTCGTTGTTGCGCTCGGCCAGGAACACGCCCCAGCGGTACTCCTCCATGGCGACGTGGTCGAAGTGCGCCCAGCCCTCACGGCCGACGGCGACGGCGGTGCGCAGGTACACGTCCTCGGTGGGGACGGCCGGGCCCATCGTCTTCCACCAGTTGAGGAAGTTGGGCTGCCAGCTCTCCAGGGCGCGCTGCAGCTTGCGGTCCCCGGCCAGGTCGACGTTGTTGGGGATCTTCTCGGAGTAGTCGATCGACATTGCGTTAGACCCGCTTCCGGTCGAATTCGGCCTTGCGTCCCGTGCCGTACTTGCGCAGCGCACCGTCGGTCCCGGAGGCGTTGGGGCGCACGAAGATCCAGTTCTGCCAGGCGGTCAGGCGGGAGAAGATGCGGCTCTCCATCGTCTCCGGGCCGACGAACCGGTGGTTGGCCTCCATGCCGGTCAGCGCGTCGGGCGAGAGGGAGGCCCGCTCCTCCAGCATGATCCGGATCTCGTCCTCCCAGTCGATGTCGTCGAGCGCCTCGGTGACCAGCCCCATCGCCAGGGCCTCGGCGGCCTCGATCCGCCGCCCGGTCTCCTGGCCCAGCTTGGCGACGTGGTCGTCGTCGCCGTAGAACCGCGAGCCCAGCCGCGAGAGCCCGTTCGCCATCGGGAAGGTGCCGAAGTTGGACGCCGAGAGCACGATCTGGGCGGGCTCGCCCTCGACGCCCACTCCGGAGTCGTCCTCCATCAGGCCGTCGAGCATGTACTGCCGGTCGCACGCCAGCGCCAGCTCCAGCAGCGCCCCGGCGAAGCACGAGCCCGGCTCGATCAGCGCGATCAGCGAGCGCGACGTGACGTCGAGGCGTTTGAGCGTGCGCTTGAAGTAGTGCCGGATCTCGTTGACCAGCCAGTCCTCGCCCGAGAACCGCTCGATGACCCGCTCGAACGCCAGCGCGTCCTCGACGTCGCCCTTCGTGCGGACCACCCAGGTGCCCAGCTCCAGCTCGTTGGCGCGCAGGCGGAGGATGAGGTCGTCGAGCTGGCGGGTCATGGCCAGCGGCCAGAACTCGGCCCCCAGCTCGTGCACGCGGTCGACGGTGTCGGGCACGTCCCCCTCCGGGCCGAGGACGGTGATCTCGACGACGCCCAGGTCGCGGTCGAACGCCGCCGTGACGTGCTGGTAGGTGATGCCGTCCGCGGTCTCCTCCCGCCGCAGCGGCGTCAGCGGGATCCCGGCCGCGTCGGCGGGTCGCTTCGAGCGGGCGGCGGCGGTGGCGGCGCGCTCGGCGACGGTCGCGTCCCAGCTGCGTTTGGGGACGACCTCGTCGACGAGCTTCCACTCCACGGCCTGCTTGCCGCGGACGCCCTCGGACCTCGTGGCGAACACGTCGGCGCGGTCCTTCCGCACCCGGCGCTTGTCGATCACGCGCGTGAGGCCGCCGGTGCCGGGCAGCACACCCAGCAGGGGCACCTCGGGCAGCGACACGGCGGAGGAGTTGTCGTCGACGAGCAGGATCTCCTCGCAGGCCAGCGCCATCTCGTAGCCGCCGCCCGCCGCGGTGCCGTTGACGGCGGCGATCCAGGTCTGCCCGGAGTTCGCGGTGGCGTCCTCGATGCCGTTGCGGGTCTCGTTGGTGAACTTGCAGAAGTTCACCTTCCACGGGTGGCTCGACTGCGCGAGCATCCGGATGTTCGCCCCGGCGCAGAAGTTGCGGTCCTTGGCGCTGGTGAGCACCACCGCGCGCACGCCGGGGTGCTCGAAGCGCAGCCGTTGCGTGGCGTCGTGGAGCTCGATGTCGACGCCGAGGTCGTAGCTGTTCATCTTCAGCTCGTAGCCCGGCACGATGCCCGCGGTCTCGTCGATGTCCAGCCGCAGGTAGGCCACCTCGCCCTGGACGTCGAGCTTCCAGTGCCGGTACGAGCCCGGCTCGGCGTCGAACGAGACGGTGGGGGCGGCGGCATCTGCGGTGGTCGTCATCGGCTCCTCCGGAGGGGTTGCCGAGACTCTACAATACTCTGCTCAACTGCGCTAGAGATGTAGAACATTGCCGGGTGTGCCCGGCATCGGTCCCGCGCGCCGTGGAGCCAGACGCGAGATCCATCCGAAAGAGCGGTTTCTGTTGGTCAAAGTACAAATTCTGCCGCTTCGGATGGATCACCACCCAAGATCGCCGCGGTGGCCGTCGGCGGTGTCTAGCCCTGGGCGGTGGGCAGAACCACCAGCTCCGCCACGTTCACCCGCGCGGGAGCCGCCGCGGTCCAGGCGATCGCCTCGGCGACGTCCTCGGCCGGGATGGCGGCCAGGGCCTGGCGGAAGCCCTCCAGGCCGGCGCGGGCGGCGTCGTCGAGCATGGTGTCGCCCAGCTCGGAGTCGGTGAGGCCGGGCTCGATCGTCCGCACGCGCACGCCCTGCGGCCCGAGCTCCGTGCGCATCGCCCGGGTGAGCTGCGCGACCGCGGCCTTCGTCGCGGAGTAGACGGCATAGCCCGGGAACGGCTGGTGGGCCGCGATCGAGCCGACGTGCACGAGGTCGGCGGGCCGGCCGGCTGCCGCGGCGGCCAGCAGGTCGTCGGCGAACGTCCGCCCGGTGCGCAGCAGCCCGGTCACGTTGGTGTCGATCATGTCGTGCCACTCCGAGGTCGTCGCCGTCGCGAACGGCGCGGCCAGCATCAGCCCCGCGTTGGCGACGACGAGATCGGGCCGCCCCAGCTCGGTGCGGACGAGCACGGCCGCGGCGTCGAGGCCGGTCGTGACGTCGGCGACGACGGCGAGGCCGTCGATCTCCTTCGCCAGCTGCTCGATCCGGTCGGCGCGCCGGCCCAGGACGGCGACGCGGGCCCCTCCCCGGGCGAGCGCCCGGGCGGTGGCGGCGCCGATCCCGCTGCTGGCTCCGGTGACGACGGCGATGCGATCGGTCAGGTCGTGTCGTGTCATGCCGCCCACCGTGCATCGCGTGGGCGCACCGCGGGAGGCCGTGCCGGGAGGGGTAGTGGCACGGCCACCCACGGCCGGGTGCCGGGCCCTATCGTCGATGACGTGCCCGACAACCTGCTCGGCGAGTTCCTCCGCGCCCGCCGCGAGCTCACCCGGCCCGAGGACCACGGCCTGCCGAGGGGCCGTCGACGGGTGCCGGGCCTCCGTCGCGAGGAGGTCGCGCTGCTCGCCGGCATCAGCGCCGAGTACTACGTCCGTCTCGAGCGGGGTCGCGATCGTCACCCGTCGGCGCCGGTCGTCGAGGCGCTGGCGCGCGTGCTGGAGCTCGACGCCGAGTCCACCGCCTACCTCGCGTCCCTCGCGGCACCGGCCCCTCGCCCCGCCAGGGCGCCCCGGAGCGGTCCGGAGCAGGTGAGCCCGCAGGTCCGGAGGCTGCTCGCCGCGATGTCGGGGGTGCCCGCGTTCGTGCTCGGCCGGCGCATGGACGTCCTCGCCCACAACGCGCTGTGCGCGCGGCTGTGTCCGGTGCCCGACAACGTGGTGCGGCACGCGTTCCTCGACCCGCAGGCGCGGACCGTCTACCCGGACTGGAACGAGGTGGCCGCCGAGACGGTCGCCGCGTTGCGGGCGCTCGCCGCCGCCGCCCCCGACGATCCCCAGCTCGCCGCGCTGGTCGGCGAGCTCTCGCTCACGAGCCCCGAGTTCCGCGGGTTCTGGGCCCGGCACGAGGTGCACGCCAAGTCCACGGGCACCAAGCGGATCCGCTCGGAGCGCGTGGGTGAGGTGACCGTGTCGTGGGAGGCGCTCACCGTGGCGAGCGCACCGGGACAGCAGATCGTGGCCTACTTCGCCGAGCCCGGCACACCGTCCGCGGCGGCGATCGACCGGCTGGCCGCGGCGGAACGGATCTAGAGCCGCGGTGCGGGACGCCCGGCCGGGCGCGTTCCGCGGAACGCCGGTGATCGTCGTCCCGGGACGCCCAGCCGCGCCCGGCGCGCTTCACCGCCCCCGGACGTCGATCATGGGCGGCCGGGCGGCAGGGTGCGGCCGGGACCTACCGGGAACGGGCCATGGCGCGCAGGCGGAAGCGCTGGATCTTGCCCGTCGCCGTCCTCGGCAGCTCGCTGACCTCGATGACCTGCCGGGGCCGCTTGAACGCCGCCAGCCCGGCCCGGCAGA
>CAXTTN010000351.1:0-471 GCA_964247105.1 uncultured Pseudonocardia sp. | reverse complement strand
CGTCGAGCCCGGCCTGGGCACCACGTAGGCCACCGGCTTGTCCAGGCCGTCGGCGTCGGGGACCCCGATCACCACGGCCTCGGCGAGCGCCGGGTGCTCCATCAGCCGGGCCTCGACCTCCGCGGGGCTGACCCAGATGCCGCCGACCTTCAGCACGTCGTCGGCGCGGCCCAGGCAGGAGTAGCTGCCGTCGGCCGACCGCACGTACTGGTCGCCGGTGCGCATCCACTCGCCCTGGAACACCGCGCGGTTGACCTCGGTGCGGCACCAGTAGCCGGTGCAGATCGAGTCACCCGCGATGTAGAGCATGCCGGGCTCGTCGACGCCCTCGATCACGCTGCCGTCGGGGCGCCGCAGCTCCACGCGGTAGCCGGGCACGGGGTAGCCGGAGCTGCCGGGGACGACCTTGCCGGGCACGTTGGAGATGAAGATGTGCAGCGCCTCGGTGGAGCCGATGCCGTCGAGGATCTC
>CAXTTN010000350.1:524-5002 GCA_964247105.1 uncultured Pseudonocardia sp. | reverse complement strand
CGTGGAACGCGTTGCGGTCGCCCTCGAACAGCGAGAAGTGCGTGTGCATCGCCGAGCCGGGGTGGTCGCTGAACGGCTTGGGCATGAACGACGCCCGCACGCCCTGGGTGATCGCGACCTCCTTCACGACGTACCGGAAGGTCATGATGTTGTCGGCCATCGTCAGCGCGTCGGCGTAGCGCAGGTCGATCTCCTGCTGGCCCGGCCCGCCCTCGTGGTGGCTGAACTCCACCGAGATGCCCATCGACTCGAGCGTCTCGATGGCGTTGCGGCGGAAGTGCGGGGCGACGTCGTGGCTGGCCTGGTCGAAGTAGCCGCCGGAGTCGGCGGGCACGGGCGCGGTGCCGTCGGCGGGCAGGTCGCGCAGCAGGTAGAACTCGATCTCGGGGTGGACGTAGCACGTGAACCCGGCCTCGGCGGCCTTCGACAGGGCCCGGCGCAGGACATGGCGGGGGTCGGCCCAGGACGGGGACCCGTCGGGCATGGCGATGTCGCAGAACATCCGCGCCGAGTAGTGCTCACCGGCAGCGGTCTCCCACGGCAGCACCTGGAACGTCGACGGATCGGGTCGCGCGACCATGTCCGACTCGTACACGCGGGCGAAGCCCTCGATCGCCGATCCGTCGAACCCGATGCCCTCGGCGAAGGCCCCCTCCAGCTCCGCGGGCGCGACCGCCACCGACTTCAGATAGCCCAGGACGTCGGTGAACCACAGACGTACGAAGCGGATGTCGCGTTCCTCGAGCGTGCGGAGCACGAACTCCTGCTGGCGGTCCATGGCGGCGAGCCTAGGAACGCCGTGTTACACGCATGTTTCGGGCCCGGTCAGGTTGTCCCGCACGTCATGTCGGACGGCGGGAGCGCGCCGTCGACGAGGTACCGGTTCACGATGTCGTCGACGCAGGCCACACCGCTCAGCGCCACGGTGTGCTGCGTCCCGCGGAAGGTCAGCAACCGGCCGTTCATCTGTTTCGCGAGATCCACGCCCGCCTGGTACGGCGTGGCCGGGTCGCCGGTCGTCGAGACCACCAGAGTCGGCGGCAGGCCCGTGAACGTCGGAACGTGCGGCTGGCTCGTCGGCGGGACCGGCCAGAACACGCAGGGGTCCAGCGCCACGACGACGCCGCGTCCCGGGTCGATGAACGGGGCCGCGGCCGCCGCGCGCGTGTCCTCGTCGGTGAGCACGGCCCGATCGGTGATGCGCTGCTCGTCGACGCAGCTGATCGAGATGAACGCCTCCTGCTCGTTGCTGTAGGTGCCGTCGGGGTCGCGGTCGTAGTAGATGTCGGCCAGCGCCAGGAGCGTCCGGCCCCCGCCCGTCGCCAGCTCGGAGATGCCGCGCTGCAGGTACTTCCAGAGGTCCTTGAGGTAGAGCGCCTGGATGGTACCGGTGACCGCGTCGCTGTAGGACAGCGTCCGGCTCCCGACCCGGAGCGGCTTGTCGATCAGCGGCCGCGTCAGGGTCTGGAACGCCGCCGTGGCCTTCGCCGGGTTGGTGCCGAGCGGGCAGTTCGCCTGCTTCGCGCAGTCGGCGGCGAAGGCGTCGAACGCCTGCTGGAAGCCCGCGTTCTGCTTGATCGTGCGGTCGACGGTGGACTCGGTGGGGTCCAGCGCCCCGTCCAGGACGAGCGCGCGCACGTTCTGCGGGAACTCCTCGGCGTACGCCGAGCCGATCCGCGTGCCGTAGGAGTACCCGAGGTAGGTCAGCTTCTGGTCGCCGAGCACGGCGCGCAGGACGTCCAGGTCCTTCACGACGTCACGCGTGCCGACGTTGGCGAGCACCTCCGCGCCGCCGGAACGCTCGGTGCAGCGCTGCGCGTACTGCTTGTTGTCCGCCTCCTCCTTCGCCACGCCCGCGGGCGACGGGTCGACGTACTGCGTGCTGCGCTGCACCGCCCAGTCGGCGTCGGTGAGGCAGTCGATCGCCGGGGTGCTCGCCCCGACCCCTCGCGGGTCGAAGCCGACCAGGTCGAAGCGCGCCGTGAGCGGGCTCTGGGCGAGGCTCGTGGACAGCGACGTCACGGTGCTCATCCCGGACGCGCCGGGTCCGCCGGGGTTGACCAGCAACGACCCGATCTTGGCCCCGCTCGCCTTCTGGCGCAGCAACGCGATCTTCGCCGTCGGGCCGGTGGGCTTCGCGTAGTCCAGGGGGACCTCGAGGCGGGCGCAGTCGAACTTCCGGTCGGAGTAGGCGCTGCGCTCGGAGTCGGTCGTCGCGTAGCCGGCGCACGGGCCCCAGGAGAGCTGCTGCGCGTAGAAGGACCTCAGCGCGGGCGCGGCCGAGCCGGCCAGGTCGGGGGTGGCGGTGCCCGTAGTCGACTGGGTGCACCCCGCCACCGCCGCGAGCACGGCGAGGAGGGCAAGCGCGATGGATCTCGTCCGGACGGGCACGAGCGCCAGCATGCCGGAGCGTCACGGTGCAGGTCGGGTCGGGCAGACTGGAGGGGATGGACTTCCACTCCAGCTACCGCCACGGCTTCCTGCGCGTCGCGGCGTGCACGCTCACCACGGCCATCGCGCAGCCCGCCGCGAACGCCGCCGCGGTGCTGGCGGCCGCCCGCGAGTGCCACGACGAGGGCGTCGGGCTGGCCGTCTTCCCCGAGCTGGCGCTCACCGGCTACTCCATCGAGGACGTCCTGCTCCAGGACACGCTGCTCGACGAGGCACTCGCGGCCGTGCACCAGGTCGTCGCGGGCTCGGCGGAGCTGCTGCCCGTCCTGGTCGTCGGCGCTCCGCTGCGGTTCCGCCACCGCATCTACAACTGCGCGGTCGTGATCCACCGCGGCACGGTGCTCGGCGTCGCCCCGAAGTCGTACCTGCCGACGTACCGGGAGTTCTACGAGCGGCGTCAGGTGGCGGTCGGCGACGACGTGCACGGCACGCTGCGGCTCGCGGGCGTCGAGGTGCCGTTCGGGCCCGACCTGCTCTTCGCCGCCGACGACGTGCCCGGCTTCGTGCTGCACGTGGAGATCTGCGAGGACATGTGGGTGCCGATCCCGCCCAGCGCGGAGGCGGCGCTCGCGGGGGCGACGGTGCTGGTCAACCCCTCGGGGAGCCCGATCACCGTCGGGCGGGCCGAGGACCGGAAGCTGCTGGCGCGCTCGGCGTCCGCGCGGTGCCTCGCGGCGTACGTGTACGCGGCGGCAGGCGAGGGCGAGTCGTCCACCGACCTGGCCTGGGACGGCCAGACGATGATCTGGGAGAACGGCGCGCTGCTGGCCGAGTCGGAGCGGTTCCCCTCCGGCGGGCGGCGCTCGGTGGCCGACGTCGACCTCGGGTTGCTCGCGGCCGAGCGGCTGCGGATGGGCACGTTCGACGACAACCGGCGCCACCACGCCGCCCGGCTGGACGGGTTCCGCACGGTCGCGTTCCGGCTCGACCCGCCGTCCGGGGACATCGGGTTGCGGCGCGCGGTGGAGCGGTTCCCGTTCGTGCCGTCGGAGGAGTCGCGGCTCGAGCAGGACTGCTACGAGGCCTACAACATCCAGGTCGCGGGCCTGGAGCAGCGGCTGAGGGCGATCGGTCAGCCGAAGGTCGTGATCGGCGTGTCGGGCGGATGATCCACGGAGATCGACGCCCAGAGCCTGGATGCATGTTCTCCGGCGCCGGCCACGACGCGCTCGACGGCGACGCCTTCCCCACCCTCACCTGGTCAGGAGCGTGTTGATGTCGGTTCCCAGGATCCGCCGCGCCCCGGCGTGCGTGGTGCACGTCGATCATGCCGAGGCCGACGTGCCCACGGCCGACGTGCTCACGGCCGACGTGCTCACCGCCGAAGCACTCGGCCTCGTCGCGCTGATGCAGCGCGCCCACGACCACGCCCGCCGACTACTGCTCGAGCGTCGTGCGCAACAGCCCGGTCTGCTCGCCGAGACCGCCTGGATCCGTGACGGCCAGTGGCAGGTGCGCCCTGCGCCGCCCGACCTGACCGACCGACGCTGCGAGATCACCGGCCCCTGCGATCGCAAGATGATGGTCAGCGCGTTGAACTCCGGGGCGCGGGTGTTCATGGCCGACCTCGAGGACTCGTTGTCGCCGACGTGGGCCAACGTCATCGACGGCCAGCGCAACCTGCGTGACGCGTCGGAGGCGACCATCTCGTTCACCCGTCCCGACGGCTCGGTGGACACGTTGGCGGCGAAGACCGCGACGCTCGTCGTGCGCTCGCGTGGGCTGCACATGACCGAGCACCACGTCACCGTCGACGATCGCGAGGTGTCGGCGTCGTTGTTCGACGTGACGCTCGCCGCGTTCCATTGCGCCGCCCGGGCGACGGCGCGGGGCAGCGGGCTGTACCTCTACCTGCCGAAGATCGAGAGCCACCACGAGGCCGAGTGGTGGGACGCCGTGCTCGCCGATCTGGAGCGCCGGCTGGGCCTGCCGTACGCGTCGATACGCGTGACGGTGCTGATCGAGACGATCCTCGCCGCGTTCGAGATGGAGGAGATCCTGTACGCGTTGCGCGACCGGATCACCGG
>CAXTTN010000350.1:0-514 GCA_964247105.1 uncultured Pseudonocardia sp. | reverse complement strand
CAACGACCCGGCGCACGTCCTGCCCGACCGGGCGAGCGTGACGATGACGGTGCCGTTCATGGCGGCCTACGCGCAGCGGCTGGTGGCGATCTGTCATCGCCGCGGCGCGCACGCCATCGGCGGTATGTCGGCGTTCATCCCCAATCGCCGCAAGCCGGACGTGACCGAGCGGGCCGTCGCCGCAGTACGGGCCGACAAGGAGCGCGAGGCCGGCCTCGGTTATGACGGCACGTGGGTCGCCCATCC
Organism: uncultured Pseudonocardia sp.; assembly: GCA_964247105.1. Lineage (GTDB taxonomy): Bacteria > Actinomycetota > Actinomycetes > Mycobacteriales > Pseudonocardiaceae > Pseudonocardia. The sequence continues at coordinate 268 of CAXTTN010000350.1, read as the reverse complement.
CGATCTCGTCGAGGTCGCGATGGCGGTGTTCGACGCAACGCTGGGCGACAGCCCGAACCAGCTCGGGGTCGTGTCGGCGGTCGGCGACGACGTCGCCGCGATGCTCGATACGGCGATCCCCAGTGCGGCGGTGACCGCGGCCGGCGTGCGCGCCAACGTCGACGTCAGCCTGCAGTACCTGGAGGCGTGGCTGGGCGGCCGTGGCGCAGTTGCGATCCACGATCTGATGGAGGACGCCGCCACCGCCGAGATCTCGCGCAGCCAGCTG
>CAXTTN010000349.1:0-5018 GCA_964247105.1 uncultured Pseudonocardia sp. | reverse complement strand
GGGGTCGGGCAGCGCCTCGCCGTGCACCCGCAGCCGCGCCACGCCGCCGTCGGGGAAGATCCGCAGCCGCACGTGGCTGACCAGCCGCCCGCTCGGCACCGCGAACGCGTTCTCCGCGTCACCCTTGATCGGGGTGCGGGGCAGCAGCGGCGCCCAGCCGTCGGCGGCGAGCAGGTCGTCGGGGCTCGGGTGGCCGTCGAGGAAGATCCCCTCGACGGCGGCCTCGGGCGGGAAGTTGCCGGTGAACCAGGACGTGTCCACGACGACGCCGTGCATGATCCCGGGCGCGCCCAGCCGGACGATCGCCTCGTCGTGGCCGGGCTCGCGGCGGCGGCGGGTCTCCCAGCCGTCGTAGACCTTGCCCTTGGGGCCGAACAGCGCCGGGTCGAACACCGACGGTCCCGGCGTGATCAGGCTCTCCCGCGCGGCGAACGACTCGTCGTTGGCGTAGATCACCGACGAGCCCAGGTCGCGGCGGGCCAGGTCGGGCAGCTGACGGAAGTCGGTCACGCGCCATCCTCTCGCACGAGGAGGTGCCCCCTCGGCTCCGTTCCCACCGGCTCACCGCGCAACCAGGTCCGCCGGACCACCCCGTCCAGGGTACGGCCGGTGTAGGGCGTGAGCGGGTTGCGGTGGTGCAGCTCCCCCACCTCGAACGCGGCGTCCGGGGCGAACACGGCCAGGTCGGCGTCGCAACCGGGCGCGATGCGGCCCTTCCGCGACAGGCCCACCAGCGCGGCCGGGCGCGGCGCCATCCAGGTCACGACCTCGGCGAGCGGGTGCCCGCGGCGCCGGGCCTCGGTCCAGACGGCGGGCAGCCCCACCTGCAGCGACGCGATCCCGCCCCAGGCCAGGCCGAAGTCGCCCTCCGCCAGGCGCTTGAGGTCGGGGGTGCACGGCGAGTGGTCGCTGACGACCATGTCGATCACGCCGTCGGCCAGGCCCTGCCACAGCGCGTCGCGGTTCGCCGAGCCGCGCACGGGCGGGCAGCACTTGAACCGGGTGTCGCCGTCGGGCACCTCCTCGGCGGTCAGCGTCAGGTAGTGCGGGCAGGTCTCGACGGTGACGGGCACCCCGTCGGCCCGGGCGGCGGCGAGCAGCGGCAGCGCGCTCGCCGAGGACAGGTGCACCACGTGCACGCGCGCCCCGGTCTCGCGGGCGCGGCGCAGCAGCAGGCCGATCGCGGAGTCCTCCGCCGCGCTCGGGCGCGACGCCACGAAGTCGGCGTAGCGCCGGCCCGAGGCCTCGGTGACCAGGGCGCCGTCCTCGGCGTGGGCGATCAGCAGGCCGCCGAACGCGGCGACCGCCTCGCACGCGGGCCCGGGGTCGAGCAGCGGCGGGAACTCGGGCACGCCGCTGTCGATGAGGAAGCACTTGACGCCGACGACACCCGCGTCGTGCAGCGGGCGCAGCTGGGCCTCGTTGCCGGGGACGGCGCCGCCCCAGAACGCGACGTCGACGCTGCACTGCCCGTCGGCGGCCTTCCGCTTCACCTCCAGGGACGCGACGTCGAGCGTCGGGGGCAGGGAGTTGAGCGGCATGTCGACGATCGTGGTGACGCCGCCCGCCGCCGCCGCGCGGGTGGCGGTGGCGAAGCCCTCCCAGGCCGTGCGGCCGGGCTCGTTGACGTGGACGTGGGAGTCGACGAGGCCGGGGAGCAGCACCTCGTCGGGGGCCAGGAGGACCTCGCGGGCGTCGGACACCGCGGCGTCCCGGTCGAGGACGGCGGCGATCCGCTCCCCGTCGACCAGCACCGCGGCGGGGCGCTCGACCCCGTCGACGATCGCCCGGCCCGCCCGGATGACGATCATGTCTGCGCCCGGTAGGCGCGCCAGCTCGCCGGCTCCGAGATGTCGGTCAGGTCGGGGAGCTGCGGGTACTCGCGGCGCAGGATCATCGCGAGCGACCCGGTGCCGTCGGCCAGCTCGATCACGCCCAGCTCCAGCCCGTCCGGCTCGCCCGGGAGCAGCACCTCGCGCAGCTGCTCGTAGGACAGGTCGTACACCTCCCCGACGACCGCGGCGCCACCCTCCCCCACGTCCTCCAGTGCCGGGTACCGCCCGTCGACGGCGTGGAAGCGGTAGCGCGGCGCCGTGGTGGTGGCGGTCACGAGCGGGGCCCCTCCGACGAGGTGGTGGTCGGCGCCGCCGGCCATGGCGGTGCCGTTGAGGAACATGAGCGGCAAGGGGCTCTCCTTCGTCGAGCGTGCCCGATCGGCGATCTCGGCGTGCCCGGTCGGTCGACTCGCGCACGGGGGCTCGATGATCATCGATCAGCTCCCACGGTAGGTGGAGTAGGCGAAGGGTGACAGCAGCAGCGGGACGTGGTGGTGGGGCCGGTCGGGGTCCAGCTCGAACGCGACCGTCACCTCGGGGTAGAAACCGGTCTGGCCGGTGGCGGCGAAGTAGGCGGCGGTGGCGAAGTGCAGCCGGTGGACTCCGGACGGCGACCCCGTGAACGCCGCGACCCGGCCGTCGTCGTCGGTGACGGCGGCGGTGCGAGTGCCGTCGGGGCGCTCCAGCTCGACGGCGACCCCGGCCGCGGGCCGGCCCAGCGCCGCGTCCAGGACGTGGGTGCTGATCATGCGTCCTCCAGCATCCGGCGCAGCCGGATCGCGTTGATGCGGCCCAGCTCGGCACGCACCACCCCGCGCTCGGCGGCCGGTTCGTTGCCCAGCCGCCCGCGCAGCACGGCGAGCAGCTCCGCGGCCGGGCGGCCGTCGGCACAGACGAGGTAGACGTGGCCGAACCGCTGCTCGTACGCGCGGTTGCCGGCGGCCAGCCCGGCCAGCACCTCGGTGTCCGCGGACGCGACGGCGGCCTGCTCGCGCTGCGACGACGCGTGCTCCGAGCGCTCCCCGATCCGCGGGTGGCCGGCCAGCGCGGCGTCGACCTCGTCCTCGTCGAGCCCGGCGAGCGCGGCGCCGGCGGCCGCGACCACCGCGTCGACCGTGCGGTAGGGCCGGCCCGCCGCCACCCGCCGCGCCCACTCCGGCGAGGAGCAGCACGCGACCAGGGCCGCCACCGCCTGGGCCTCCGGCGCCGCGTCGAACGCGCTGAGCCGCATGCACACCTCCGGTTGGCGAGTCTGCCGCAGCCGTTGTTTCCGAGACCGCACAACCCTGTGAATTCCGGTCGCGCCGCCGCCGTCCGGCTCTACCGTTCCCGTATGGGCATCTCGCTGGGCTACAACCAGTACGCCAAGGCCGAGGTCCGCATGGTGCACGTCGACCGGTCCACCCCGCGGCACCGGATCCAGGACGTGAACGTCACCAGCCAGCTGATCGGCGACTTCAGCGCCACCCACCTGACCGGCGACAACAGCGCGGTCATCGCCACCGACACGCAGAAGAACACGGTCTACGCGCTGGCCCGCCTGGGCGGCGTCGGGCCGATCGAGGACTTCGCGCTGCGGATGGCGCGCCACTTCGTCGACGGGTTCGACCAGGTCACCGGCGCGCGACAGGAGGTGGAGGAGAGCGCATGGGAGCGGATCGTCACGTCCGAGGCGGGCGAGCACGACCACGCGTTCAGCCGCGGCTCGGGCGAGCTGCGCACCACCGTCGTCACGAAGAACGAGGCCGGCGAGACCGTCATCTCCGGCCTCACCGGGCTGGTGGTGCTCAAGAGCACCGGCAGCGAGTTCCACGGCTTCCCCGACGTGCCGTACACGTCGCTGGTGGAGACCGACGACCGCATCCTCGCCACCGCCGTCAGCGCCCGCTGGCGCTACCTCGGCGTCGACGTCGAGTGGGACGAGTCCTTCTCCTCGATCCGGCAGATCCTCCTCGACCGGTTCGCGCTCACCCACAGCCTCTCGCTGCAGCAGACCCTCTACGCGATGGGCAGCGCCGCGCTGGAGGCCCATCCGGAGGTCGCCGAGATCCGGTTCTCGATGCCGAACAAGCACCACTTCCTCGTCGACCTCTCGCTCTGGGGTTTGGACAACCCCAACGAGGTCTGGTACGCCGCCGACCGCCCCTACGGGTTGATCGAGGCGTCGGTGGTCCGGGACGAGGCCCCGCCCGCTCCGGGGGCGTGGGAGGGCATCACGGGCTTCGTCTGAGCCGGGTCGAGCGGAGGTGCGGGTGCAGAGGAGGGTGTGAGGGGCCGGCGTGAAGCGGCCGCGTCACCCACACCCCCCGTGGGACGGCACACCCCCGGTCGACGGGGGGTGCGGCGGTAGCTCAGGGGGTGCGCAGCCGGAGGACGGGCGCAGCGATCCTGCCCTCCACCTCGACGATCCCGCGGCCCGGCAGGATCTAGTGGCGGTCGGAGGAGCCGGCCGGGAGGGGGTCGAGCGTCAGGTCGGGGAACTTGCGCTTGATGCTCTCCAGCCGCCACCTGTTGACGAACACCGCCAGCAGCGCCCCGTCGGAGCGGCGCTCCAGCACCTCGACCTCGGCCTGCCCGTTCAGCCGCTCGGCGCCGGCCGCGTCGGTGCGCCGCGTGATCGAGTACCCCAGCGTCTCCAGCAGCACCGGCGCGCCGAACTCGTCGGCCATCCGGCTCGCGACCACCTCGAACTGCAGCGGGCCGACGGCGGCGAGGACCGGGCTCTGGTCGCCGCGCAGGTCCGAGCGCAGCACCTGGATGACGCCCTCGGAGTCGAGCTGCTCGATGCCGCGCCGGAACTGCTTGAACCGGCCGGCGTCGGCGCCGCGGGCCACCGAGAAGTACTCCGGGGAGAAGCTCGGGATCGGCGGGAACAGCACCGGATCGGCCTCGTAGAGCGTGTCGCCGGGACGCAGCGCACCCGCGTTGACCAGCCCGACGATGTCGCCCGGGAACGCCTCCTCCACGGTGGTGCGCTGCTGGCCGAACACGGCCTGGGCGTACTTCGTGGCGAACGGGCGGCCGGTGGCGGCGTGGGTGAGCACCATGCCGCGCTCGAACCGGCCCGACGCGATCCGGACGAACGCCATGCGGTCGCGGTGGCTGCGGTCCATCCCGGCCTGCACCTTGAAGACCAGCCCCGACAGCGGCGACTCCAGCGGCCGCGGGTTGCCCTCGGCGTCC
>CAXTTN010000348.1:0-5024 GCA_964247105.1 uncultured Pseudonocardia sp. | reverse complement strand
GACAGGTCGTAGGCCGCGCCTACGTTCGGCGTAGGCAAGGTCAACAGAACGAACGCGTCCCGCTCACCCGAGAGGTCCAGCTCCGCGCGGGCGTCGAGGCCGCGCCGACGCAGCTCCCGGACCCGCGCCACCGAGGTGTCGACGAAGGTCACCTCGTGCCCGGCCGTGCGGAATCCCCGTCCGGTCGCGGCGCCGACGACGCCGGACCCGATGACGGAGATCCTGGATGCATTGCCCTGGGTCATCGAAGCACTCCCCTCGGTAGCTACTAGACCAAACGAGCCACTCATCGAGACCATTCGGACCAGCGTTACGCGGGCGGCGCGGCAACCGGGGGATCAGGCGCTCCGGACCAGGCGAATCCGCAGCTCAGTCACGGTTCGTTCACTCTCCGTGGCAGTCGTCTTGTGACGAACATCACAAACGGGCCCACCTCGACACGGGTGGCGCGATCGTTGCCGTCGGGCCGCGCGCGCGTCGTGGTGCCCGCGCGCGCGTTGCTGTGCGCGCGGAGCGGACGGAAAGCGCGCGCCGTGCCGGGATGTCCGGCTCAGCCGGGGGTGTGCGTGACCTTCAACGTCGAGATGACGACGGTACCGACCGCGTCGGGCTGGTCACCCCGGGTGAGGTTGCTCTGCACGTAGCTGCCGGCCTTGAAGTACCACTCCGAGCCGCTGCGCAGGATGTCCGCCTTCTGCACCCCGTTGTAGAACACGGCGATGTGCCCGTTCGCGGCGACGATGCGCAGGTCGTAGGGCGTGCCGAGGACGTAGTTCGGATCCATGACGGTGTCGTCGTTGGTGGAGCCGTCCTTCACCAGCAGCCGGGCGCCCTCCAGCCGCACCTCGATGACGTCGCTCTCGCTGTCGTGGATCTGGGCCCCCACGACGTCCGGCTTGGCGGTCGGCAGCGCGGTGAAGGCCTCACGCAGCTCCATCACGTGGGTGCCGCTGGTGTTCGACCAGCTCGCCTTCTTCGTGCCGTCCATCTCGCGCAGCTCGGAGCGCGGGTACGTGCTGTTCTCGGTGGTCACCCCGCCGACGCCGGCTGTGAACGCGACGCCGTCGCCCACGACCCGGAACCACTGGCTGGTGTACGTGCCGAGCTCCGGCTGCATCACGGTGTCCGGCTCGCCCGGTGATCCGGTGGGCAACGTGAGGTACCAGTTGGTGAGGTCCAGCAGCTGAGCGGGGTACTGAGCGGTTGCGGTCGGGGTCGGGGTCGGCCCGCCGGCCGGTGGAGCCACTGTGGACGGAGCGGGGGCGGAGCAGGCGACGAGCTGCAGCAGCACGAGCCCGAGGGCCAACCGAGCGATCACGGGATGCCTGCGCATGAGCGCGAAGGGTAGCCGTCGCCGGGGCGGCCGGTCTCGCACGGGCGGCACCGCCTCCGCTGAACCGGGGTTAGCCTGAGCCGTGCCCCGGGACACCATCGGTTGCGTCGTCACCGTGTGCCGCGGCTGCTGCTGCGGCACCGCGTCCAAGCACCCGGAGGTCGATCACGCGGGGCAGGTCGCCGCGCTGCGAGCCGGGATCGGCGACGCCGGGCGCGTCCGGGTGAGCGAGTGCCTCGACGCCTGCGAGCGCTCCAACGTGATCGTGGTCGGCCCCTCCCCCGACGGCAGGCGTGCCGGGGCACGGCCCGCCTGGCTCGCGGGCGTCCTGCACCCCGACACCGTCGCCGATGTGGTCGCCTGGGTGCGCGGCGGCGGACCGGGCATCGAGGAGCCGCCCGCCGTCGTCGACATCTCGACCTTCACCCCGACCCGCAAGCAGCGCGCCGAGGCCGGGGAGCAGTGACCCGGCGCCGGTGACGGCCGGATCGGTGCACTCGCGGCCGTCGCCACACCCGACCGGCGATCACCGGCTCAGCCCGGAGCCGCCGGGCCGTCCTCGACCGCCGGAACCGGCCGGGGGCGGGGCACCACCGGATCGGCCGGGCCGACGTGCGCGTCCAGCCAGGTCGTCAGCGGTGCGGCGGCCCGCCATGCCTCCCGCACCCGCCGCAGCGGCTCGTCACTCTGCAACCACGGCCCGAGCTCCCAGCTGCGCCCGGCCTGCAGGCCACGCCTGCGCAGCAGCGCGATCCGCGGATGATCGGCGGGGTAACCCGGCAGCCGCCCGGTGAGCACCCGCGACGCCTCCAGCGACCAGCCGCCCAGCCCGTCCAGCACGGCGGCGAGCTCGTCGTCGACGTCGACCGCCGCCCGGTACCGCCGCAGCTGCCCGGCGTCGAACGCCCAGTGCCCCGCCGAGACCGACAGCGCGGTGGCGGTGAGGACGACGCCCAGCACGCAGCCGCCCGCGGTCGCGGCCACGCCGCCGGTGTCGACGCGCAGCGGCGGGGCGTCGGGGCGGAAACGCCGGTTGGCGTGCGCCCGGAACACCCGCACCGGGCCGAACTCCGGGGCCAGCGCCGCCGCCATCGCCCGCATCGGCGCACGCACGTCACGCTCGTGCTGCTCGCGGCACGCGGCCCAGTGCTCGCGGGTGTTCTCGGCCGCGATGTGCCCCAGCAGGGCGGGGCCGGTGGCGGGCCAGCCGTGGAACTCGTCGATCATCTCGTCCTCCTGGAAGTCCGTCGGATGTGCTTGGACGGATTCCAGGCCCGCGAGGTTCCACAGCGTTCACACAGGAACCGCCCATCGGGGCCACAGGGACGGGCGTGACGCTGACTACCATGTCGACGGCAGAGTGGGTGCAGGCGGGCGAGCAGGGGAGCACGGTGAGCGAACGGGCCCAGGCCGATCGATCTCTGCGACGGCCGGACGGCAGCGCCATCCGGGTCCTCGTCGTCGACGACGAGTCGAGCCTGTCCGACCTGCTCTCGATGGCCCTGCGGTACGAGGGCTGGGAGGTCCGCACCGCGGCCGACGGCAGCTCCGCGGTGCGCACGGCGCGCGAGTTCCGGCCCGACGCCGTCGTCCTCGACGTCATGCTCCCCGATTTCGACGGCCTGGAGGTCCTGCGCCGCATGCGCTCGGACACCCCCGACGTGCCGGTGCTGTTCCTCACCGCGCGCGACGCCGTCGAGGACCGGGTCGCGGGCCTCACCGCGGGCGGCGACGACTACGTCACCAAGCCGTTCAGCCTGGAGGAGCTGGTCGCGCGGCTGCGCGGGCTGCTGCGCCGCTCCGGAATGTCCGCGGCGCGGCAGGGATCCGACCTGGTGGTCGGCGATCTCGTCCTGGACGAGGACAGCCACGAGGTGCGCCGCGGCGACGACGTCGTCGAGCTGACGGCCACCGAGTTCGAGCTGCTGCGCTTCCTCATGCGCAACCCCAAGCGCGTGCTGTCGAAGGCCCAGATCCTCGATCGCGTGTGGAACTACGACTTCGGCGGCCAGTCCAACGTCGTCGAGCTCTACGTCTCCTACCTGCGCAAGAAGATCGACGCCGGCCGCTCTCCCATGATCCACACGGTGCGGGGCGCGGGCTACGTGCTCAAACCCGGGGCCGAGTAGCGTGCGCACCCACTCGCTGCGCACCCGCCTGGTCGCCACCACGTTGCTGCTGCTGGCGGTCGCGTCGGCGATCGTGGTGGTGGTGACGGCGCTGGCGTTGAAGAGCTTCCTCATCAGCAGGCTCGACGACGACCTGCGCTTCGCGAACGCGAACTTCAGCCGCTTCAACCAGCAGGGGGACGATTCCGGGCCCCTCCAGCCGCCGCCGGGTGTCGGCGGCCCGGGCGGGGCACCCCCCGGATCCGCGGTGGTGGCCACGATCGTCGACGGCGGCGTCGTCACGGCGGTCGCCTACTCCCGCGACGAGACCGCGCAGAACGTGCCGGCGTCGGAGTACCCGCAGCTGACGGCGCTGGCGCCCGGTGCGCCGCCGCGCAGCGTCGACCTCGGGACGCTCGGCACGTACCGGATGGTGGCGAGCGCGCGGCAGTCGGGCGGGCCGGTGCTGGTGTTCGGGCAGCCGGAGGCGCGCGTCGACGAGACCGTCGGGCGCCTGGTGACCATCGAGGTGATCGTCGCCGCCGTCACGCTGCTGCTGGCCGGGGTGGCCGGCGCCGTGCTGGTGCGCCGCGAGCTGCGGCCGCTGGAGCGGGTGGCGGTCACCGCCACGCGGGTGAGCGACCTCAAGCTCGACAGCGGTGAGGTCGACCTCACCGAGCGCGTCCCCGACGCCGATCCGCGCACCGAGGTCGGGCAGGTCGGGGCCGCGCTCAACCGGATGCTCGACCACGTCGGCTCCGCCCTGGAGGCACGCCAGGCCAGCGAGACGCAGCTGCGCCAGTTCGTCGCCGACGCCAGCCACGAGCTGCGCACGCCCCTCGCGGCCATCCGCGGCTACGCCGAGCTGACCCGCCGCTCGCCGCACTCGGAGGAGACGGCCTACTCGCTCACGCGCATCTCGTCGCAGGCGGAGCGGATGACCACGCTGGTCGAGGACCTGCTGTTGCTGGCCCGCCTCGACGCCGGACGCCCGCTGGAACGAGGCGAGGTGGACCTCACCCGGCTCGTCCTCGACGCCGTGAGCGACGCCCACGCGACCGGGCCCGAGCACCACTGGCGGCTCAGCCTGCCCGACGAGCCGGTCACGGCCCCCGGCGACGGGTCCCGGCTCGCCCAGGTGCTGGCCAACCTCCTGGCCAACGCCCGCACGCACACCCCGGCGGGCACCGCCGTGACCGTGACCCTGGACGCGCCGCCCGGGGCCGCCCGCATCTCGGTGGTCGACGAGGGGCCGGGCATCCCGCCGGGGCTGCTCCCGCACGTGTTCGAGCGGTTCGCCCGCGGGTCCACCTCCCGGTCCCGCGAGAACGGAAGCACCGGGCTGGGCCTGGCGATCGTCGACGCGGTGGTGGCGGCGCACCACGGCTCGGTCGAGGTGACGAGCAGACCGGGCCGCACGGAGTTCGCGGTGCTCCTGCCCACGACGTCCGCCGTCACCGACACGGCCCCGATCCGCCGCCACGCCCCACCAGCCCGCGCCCGCACCTGACCCCGCCCCACCCCACCCCGCGAGTCGACGATCTCGACACGGTGACTGCGCCGAACGAACACACAGCGCCCGG
>CAXTTN010000347.1:0-5048 GCA_964247105.1 uncultured Pseudonocardia sp. | reverse complement strand
GGATGTCCTGCGCGCGCAGCAGGCCGACGGTGAGGTGCGCGTAGTCGCGGCAGACGCCCTCGCCGAGCAGCAGCGTGTCCACGGCGTCGTCGGTGGGGCCGCTGGAGCCCACGACGTACGCGAGGCGGCGCCCGACCCACGCCGCGACCGCAGTGACGATCTCGCCGGTGTCCTTCAGCTCGCCGAACTCGGCCGCGGCCGTGGCCAGCAGCTTGTCCGACGGGCAGTAGCGACTGGGCCGCAGGTAGGCGAGCCGGTCGTGCTCGTCGCCCGCCGGCGTGGGCACCTCGCCATCGACGGTGGCCGAGTAGTCGATCAGCATCGGGCCGACGGGGGCGTCGATCACCTGCATCCGACCCCCGTGCGGGGTGGAGAGCTCGCGGTGGGGGATCAGCTCGCCGTCGCGGGTGACGGCGAGCTGCTCCTGCTCGGGCCGCGCGGCGACCGCGATCTGGAGCGCGAGCAGCGCCGGTGCGGTGACATCGAGGTGGAGCTGGGCGGATACCTGGCGGCGCATCGGGGATCGTCGCAGCACCGGATGACATCGGCATGTCCGGATGTGCGGGGTGCCACCGGAGCGATGTCACAGGCCACCCGCCGGACGCCGTGGCCGCGCCGACGTAGGGTCGGGCGGTGATCGCAGACGACGACCCGGACGGCGACTGGACGGCCGCGGGCGTGTACCGCTGCGCCCCGGGTGTGTACCGCATCCCCCTGCCGCTGCCCAACGACGGCCTGCGGGCGGTGAACATCTACGCGGTGGACGACGGCGACGGCATCACCCTCGTCGACGCCGGGTGGGCGCTGGCCGAGGCCCGCGAGCTGCTCGCGAAGGCGCTGGCCGCCCTCGACGTGGGCTTTCCCGACGTCCGGCAGTTCCTGGTCACCCACGTCCACCGCGACCACTACACGCAGGCCGTGGTGCTGCGCCGCGAGTTCGGGATGCGGGTGGCGCTGGGGGCGGGCGAGCGGTCCGGGCTGGAGGTCATCAACTCCGACCGCGCCGAGGGCACCGAGAACGGGAAACGGCTGGCGCGCGCCGGCGCGCAGGCCCTGCTCGCCGAGCTCGAGTCGATGCGCCCGCCCGATCCCGACCTCGCCCAGTGGGAGTTCCCCGACACCTGGATCGGGGACGGTGACGAGATCGTCCTCGGCGAGGGGGAGACCGTGCGGCGGCTGCTCGCCGTGGCCACCCCCGGCCACACCCGGGGGCACGTCGTGTTCGCCGACGAGGCCGCCGACCTGCTGTTCTCCGGTGATCACGTGTTGCCGCGGATCACGCCGTCGCTCGCGCTCGAGGCCGATCCGCCGGTGAGCCCGCTGGCCGATTTCCTCACCTCGCTCCAGCTCGTGCGCGCCCGGCCCGACGCGGCGATGCTCCCGGCGCACGGGCCCGTGGGGATGCGGGTGCACGAGCGGGTGGACCAGCTGATCGCCCACCACGGGGTCCGCCTCGACGCGAGCCTGGCCGCCGTCCGCGAGGGACGCACCACGGCGCACGCGGTGGCGGGCGCGCTGCCCTGGACCCGCCGGGAGACGCGACTGGCCGATCTCGACCCGTTCAACGCGATGCTCGCGACCCTGGAGACGGCCGCTCACCTGCAGGTGCTGGTGGAGCGCGGCGCGGTGACGGTCATCGAGCAGGACGGCATCGCGCACTACACAACGTGATAACGATCCACTCTTCGTGCGCGTGGCGCAGCACGGCTGGGCCGGACGGCCGTAACCTCGTCCCTCATGTGGCTGCAGCGGGCACGGGCGGCTCTCGCCGTCGTCACCCTTGCGGTCGGCGTGGCCGGTACGGCGGTGGCGGTCGGTGAGAACCGGCCGCCACCGCCCGTCCGGGCGGCCGCGGCCACCTGCCTGACCGTCGGCCCCTACCGGGCCCCCGAGCCGGGGAGCGCCGGCCTGCCGTCGGGTCTCACGCTGTGCCCGAGCGGGCCCGTGACCGTGGCCGAGCCCGGAACCGTGCTCGACGGCTGGGACGTGCGCGGCGGGATCGTCGTCGAGGCGCCCGGGGTGGTGGTCCGGCGCAGCCGCATCACGGGGGACGGCACCACGCCCTACGGCGTGCGGACCGCGGGCGAGGGCACCGTCCGCGTCGAGGACACGACTCTGACCGGGGACTTCCCCGACGCCGCCATCGGCGACGCGCGCTGGACCGCCGAGCGCATCGAGATCACCGGCGTCACCCACGACGGCGCCCTGCTGGGCCCGGGGACGCGGCTGCGCAACAGCGTCGTGCGGTCCTTCACCCCCGCTCCTGGCGCCGAGGCCGACGCGCTGGTGCTGGCCGGCGACGACGTGACGGTCGAGGACAACCGCGTCGAGCCGGGGCCGGGAGCGGGCAGCGCCGTGCGGGTCGTCGCCGCCCGTGACGGGTCGGCGGTGGTGCGCGGCAACGTCCTCGGCGGCGGCCGCTACACCGTGCACGAGGACGCCGGCGGCCCGAGCGGGCTGCGGATCACCGACAACCGCTTCCGCCGCGACGCCCTGCTGGCCCCGCTGCGCGTCTCGGCGTCGGCACTGCTCGCGGACAACCGGTTCGACGACGGGCGCCCGGTCCCGGCGGACGGCGGCGACACGCCCGGCCGACCGGGTCGTGTTGGCGTTGCGGACCCCGACCCGGCAGACTGATCTTCACAAGGTACGAGCAGCCAGCCACGGCGCGAGGACGTAGGGGAAGACGATCCTCGTCGACGTTGGAGGTCTGCAGTGAATGCACGCGGCGTGGTCTTCGTCCACTCGTCGCCGACTGCGGTCTGCCCGCACGTCGAGTGGGCGATCTCCGGTGTGCTCGGAACAAAGGTGTCCCTGCAGTGGACGCCTCAGTCCGCCGTGCCCGGACAGCTGCGCGCCGAGTGCACGTGGTCCGGGCCGGTGGGCAGCGGCGGCGCGCTCGCGGGCGCCCTGCGGGCCTGGTCGATGCTGCGCTTCGAGGTGACCGAGGAACCCACCCCCGGCGTCGACGGCGAGCGGTTCTGCCACGTGCCCACCCTGGGTCTGTGGCGGGGCCGCACCAGCGCCAACGGCGACATCGTGGTGGGGGAGGACCAGCTGCGGGCCCTGCTGGGCCAGGTTCCCGCCGCGCAGGTGCCCGGGCGGGTGCACGAGCTGCTCGGCTCGGCCTGGGACGACGCGCTGGAGCCGTTTCGCCTGGCCGGCGACGGGGCCCCGGTGACGTGGTTGCACCAGGTGGGCTGACCGCACATCGGAGCCATCGCGCTGCCGGCGACCGGCCCGTAACCGAGCGATGGCTCCGATGTGCCTCTAGACCCTCGTGAACGCGACCGCGGCGTTGTGGCCGCCGAAGCCGAAGGAGTCGCACACCGCCGCCTGCAGGTCCATCTTCCTCGGCTCGCCGGCCACGACGTCGAGCTCGACGCCGGGGTCGAGCTTGTCGAGGTTGAGCGTGGCGGGGATGACCCCCTCCTTGATCGACAGCAGCGTGATGATGCTCTCGACGGCGCCCGCGGCCCCCACCATGTGCCCGAGCGCGCCCTTGGGTGCGGTGAGCACGGGGTGGTCGCCCAGTGCCTTGCGCACCGCCTTGGTCTCGCCCACGTCGCCCGCCACCGTGGAGGTGGCGTGGCAGTTGACGTGCCCGATGTCGGACGGTTCGAGGCCTGCGCTGCGCAGCGCCGCGAGGATGGCCCGGGACTGGCCCCGACCCTCCGGTTCGGGCCCGGTGATGTGGTAGGCGTCGGACGTGATCCCGGCGCCGGCGAGCCTGCCGTGCACGGTGGCACCGCGGGCCGCGGCGAACTCGGCGCGCTCCAGGACCATGATCCCGGCGCCCTCGCCGAGCACGAACCCGTCGCGCTCGACGTCGAACGGCCGCGAGGCGCGTTCCGGCTCGTCGTTGCGCTGCGAGAGCGTGCGGGCCTGCACGAAGCCGGCGACCGTGATCCCGGTGATGCAGGCCTCGGCGCCGCCCGCGATGACCACGTCGACGTCTCCGCCGCGCAGCAGCCGCAGCGCCCACGCCAGCGCCTCGGCGCCCGACGCGCACGCCGAGACCGGCGCGTGCACGCCGCCCTGGGCGCCGTACTCGATGCCGACCCAGGCAGCGGGCCCGTTGGGCATGAGCATCGGGACCGTCAGCGGCGAGACCTTGCGCAGGCCGCCGGTCTCCAGCAGGTCGTCCTGGTCGAGCAGGGTGACCGCGCCGCCGATGCCCGTGCCGACCACGACGGCCAACCGCACCGGGTCGACCTGCTCGCCCTGCTCCCCGAGGCCGGCGTGTTCCCACGCCTCCTTGGCCGCGACCAGCGCGACCTGCTCGCAGCGGTCGAGCCGTCGGGCCTGAACGCGCGGCAGGACGTCGGTCGGCGGGACCGCCAGCGGAGCCGCGATCTTCACCGGCAGATCGTGACGCGTGACCCACTCGTGGTCCGCGTCGTCGATCCGCCGGATCCCGGAGCGCCCGGACAGCATGCCCTCCCAGGTCGTCGCCACGTCCCCGCCGAGCGGGGTGGTGGCGCCGAGCCCGGTGACGACGACCTCGACGGGGGAGGGGCTCGCGGCACTCATGAGACCTCCGCGGGAAGGGGTGCGTCGATCACAGGTTCTTCGCGATGTAGTCCACCGCGTCACCGACCGTCTTCAGCTCGGCCAGCTGGTCGTCCGGGATCTTCACACCGAACTTGTCCTCGGCCTGGACGGCGATCTCGACCATGGAGAGCGAGTCGATGTCGAGGTCGTCGACGAAGTTCTTGTCGGCGGTCACCTCGGCGGTGTCGATGCCGGCGACCTCCTCGACGATCTCGGCGAGGCCGTTGAGGATTTCGGCGTTGTCAGCCACGATGGTTCTCCTTGTTGGGTGGGACGGTGCGGGGAATCAGGGACAGACGACGACCTGTCCGGCGTAGGACAGGCCCGCGCCGAAGCCTACGAGCAGGACGATGTCGCCGGATCGGAGCCGCCCGTCGGCGCGCATGTGGTCCAGGGCCAGCGGGATCGAGGCCGACGAGGTGTTGCCGGAGTGGACGATGTCGTCCGCGACGCGCATGTCCGCGCGCGCACCCTTGCTGCGCAGCTTCTTGGCG
>CAXTTN010000346.1:0-5066 GCA_964247105.1 uncultured Pseudonocardia sp. | reverse complement strand
CGCGAACCAGTCCGCGTTCGTCGAGGCCACCATCCTGGACCCGGCCACCGGCGCGCTGTCGATCTACCGGCCGCTCGTCATCGACGACGGCACCACACCCGCCGCCGCGCCCGTGACGCCGAAGCTGCCCGCCGGCGCGGTGGTGGGGATCTGGTTCGGCTTCCAGGGCGACACTCTGACCCTGGGCAACCCCGGCACCTGCGTCAACGGCGCGCCGGGCTCGCCGTTCGGCCAGTTCGGCTACTGCGGGGCGACCGAGTTCTTCACCGCCGCGAACGCCGCGGTGACGGCCAAGAAGCTCACGATCCCGCCGCTGGGTACCGCCAAGGACGGGCAGCCCTGCCCGACCACGCGCGACTTCAGCGTCGTCGACCAGGACCAGAGCGACAACCTCACCACCGGTTACGTCGCGCTCGCCGACGGGCGGACCGCGCAGGCCACTCCGGCCACCATCGGCCTGGCCGGGGCCACCCAGCTGAGCAACGCGTCGGACAACGGGCTGCTCGTGAAGTTCGTCGACCCCGCGCTCGGGTGCCAGCCGTTCACCGCGCCCGACCAGACCGCGGGCGGGACGGCGACGTCGCTGGCGCTCAACGAGCTGCAGGCCGCCGCGTTCCAGGGTGCTCCCGTGGCGCTGATCCCGCCCAACGACCCGATGGCCCTGATCGACAACACGCCCAGCGTCACCAAGACGAACCTCTACCGGGCCGGCGCGAACATGCCGCCGCTCAACGAGGCCACCGAAACGGGTGCGGCCTACTGCACCAACCTGGGCGCCGTCGCACCGAAGCGGCTCGCGCTCGACAAGCAGTTCACGGGCGCGGCGCCCTCGCCTGACGCCGCCGCCAACACGCTGTTCGACTTCCTCGTCAACCGCCTGACCCAGTCGTGGACCGACCTCGGCTGCCAGCAGCTCATCAACCAGGGACCCCCGCAGGTCGACGGGGCCGCGCCCGCAGCGGCCGCCGCCGGACAGAACAACGGCGCGGCCGTGACCACCGCCGCCGCCGCGCCGGGGACGACTGTGGCCCCGACCACGGCGCCGCCCGCCCCGGCGGCCGAACAGAAGGCCTACGCGAACACGACCGGCTGACCAACCCCGACGGCCGGGCGCCGGGAGGCTCCTCCCCCGGCGCTCGGCCTACGGTGCGACCATGCCCACCGCCCACCAGCCCTCCGAGACCGGCGCCGCCCGCCCCGAGCTCGCGGTCAACCCGATCTTCAGCCGCGAGCCCGTGCGGATCCCGCGCTTCGCGCTGCCCGACGGCGAGCTCGACGCGGACGTCGCCTACCAGCTCGTGCACGACGAGCTCATGCTCGACGGCAACGCGCGGCTCAACCTCGCCACGTTCGTCACGACCTGGGCCGAGCCGCAGGCGCGGCAGCTGATGGCCGACTCGTTCGACAAGAACATGATCGACAAGGACGAGTACCCGCGTACCGCCGACCTGGAACAGCGGTGCGTCCGCATGCTCGCCGACCTCTGGCACGCGCCCGACCCGGCCACCGCGATCGGCTGCTCCACCACCGGATCCAGCGAGGCGTGCATGCTCGGCGGGCTCGCGCTGAAGCGCCGCTGGCAGCTCGCCCGCCGGGCCGCCGGGAAGCCGTCGGACCGGCCCAACATCGTCATGGGCGTCAACGTGCAGGTGTGCTGGGACAAGTTCGCCAACTTCTTCGAGGTCGAGCCGCGGCTGGTCCCGATGGACGGCGACCGGCTGCACCTGGGCGCGGCCGAGGCCGTGGCGCAGTGCGACGAGAACACGATCGGCGTGGTGGCGATCCTCGGCTCCACGTTCGACGGCAGCTACGAGCCGGTCGCGGAGATCTGCGCCGCCCTCGACGACCTCCAGGCACGCACCGGCCTCGACGTCCCCGTGCACGTCGACGGCGCATCGGGCGCGATGGTCGCGCCGTTCTGCGACCCCGCCCTGCTGTGGGACTTCCGGCTGCCGCGCGTCGCGTCGATCAACACCTCCGACCACAAGTACGGGCTGGTCTACCCCGGCGTCGGCTGGGCGATCTGGCGCGACACGGCGGCGCTCCCCGAGGAGCTCGTCTTCACGGTCAACTACCTGGGTGGCGAGATGCCGACGTTCGCCCTCAACTTCTCCCGGCCCGGCGGCCAGGTGGTGGCGCAGTACTACAACTTCCTGCGGCTGGGCCGCGAGGGGTTCCGGCGGGTGCAGCAGGGCTGCCGCGACGTCGCCACGACGCTGTCGGCGAAGATCGCCGAGCTGGGCCCGTTCCGGCTGCTGACCGACGGCTCGCAGCTGCCGGTGTTCGCGTTCGTCGTCGACGGGGAGCGGCCGTACTCGGTGTTCGACGTGTCGGCCGGGCTGCGCGAGCAGGGCTGGCTGGTGCCCGCGTACACGTTCCCGGCGCACCGCGAGGACATCGCCGCGCTGCGGATCGTCGTGCGGAACGGGTTCTCCCACGACCTCGCCGACCTGCTCCTCGACGACCTGCGCCGCGTGCTGACCCGTCTGGAGCAGCAGCAGGCCCCCCGACGCGGCACGGAGGCCACGTCCTTCTCCCACGGCGCGCGGTGACGCGGTGACGCGGTGACGCTCCCCCCACGGCGATCACGGGCGGATGGTGGTCGGCGGAGATCCACCAGCCACCTGCTGCCCGGGATCGCCGTGGCCGGGAGCGCGGGAGGGAGCACGGGACACTCCTTACCTGATCCGAACATCACCCGGACGGCCCGCTGATCGCGGCCCGGCACTCTCGTTCCCGTCGGCCACGGAGGCCGGCCCGAGCGAGAAGAGGATCAGCAGATGAGCAGGACACGGTGGGTCGGCGGCATCGCTGCCTCGGCGGTGGCGGTGGGCGCGCTGGTCGTCGGCGGTGGGACGGCGTTCGCCGACACGGGCACCCCGACCCCGGCGCCGGGGTCGAACCAGAAGATCTGCACCGAGCGCATCCCCCAGCTGCTCGCGAAGATCGACAAGGTGACCGCGCGGATCAACGGCGACGCGACCACGAAGGGCTCGACGGCGTGGCTGCAGGCGAAGGAGACGCAGGCCCGCAACTCCGGACGGACGGCGCTCGCCGACCTCATCCAGGACCGCATCGCAGGCCGGTCGCACCGCCTGACCGACCTCGCGAACGTCAAGAGCGAGGTCGAGGCGGTCCAGAAGAAGGACTGCGCATCATGAGGGCCCTGCTGCTCGCCGTGGTGGCCGCCGCCGCGCTGACACTCACCGGCTGCGACCGGGGCACCGTCTCGTCCGCCCCGGCCGTGACCAGCGGCACCGACCAGCTCGGCAGCCTGGAGGCGAGCGTCGACGCGATCTCCGGCCAGGTGGACTCCGACGCCGCGGGCTGACGGTGGGACGATCCGCGCCGTGAACCCCTCCGACGCGCGCGGGCTGGTCCTGGTGGTGGAGGACGACCGCGCGATCGCCGACCTCGTCGCCCTCTACCTGCGCCGCGAGGGGTTCGGGGTGCAGGTGGAGAGCGACGGCACGGCCGGGCTGGCGGCCGTCCGGCGGCTGCGGCCGGTGGCCGTGGTGCTCGACGTCGGGCTGCCCGGCATGGACGGCGTCGAGGTCTGCCGTGCGCTGCGCGCCGAGCACGACTGGACGCCGGTGCTGTTCGTGACCGCCCGCGACGACGAGGTGGACCGCATCCTGGGCCTGGAGATGGGCGCCGACGACTACGTGACGAAGCCGTTCAGCCCGCGCGAGCTGGTGGCGCGGGTGCGCACGGTGCTGCGCCGCACGGGCGGCGCGCCGGGACGCGAGGAGGTGCTGACGGTCGGCGCCGTGCACGTCGAGGTCGACCGGCGCCGGGTGCGGGCGGGCGACGCCGAGGTCGCGCTGACCTCCACCGAGTTCGACCTGCTCACCCACCTCGTGCGCGCCCCGGGCCGCGTGTTCTCCCGCGAGCAGCTGCTGTCGGCGGTGTGGGGGTACGCGGCGTCGGCCGGGACGCGCACGGTGGACGTCCACGTGGCCCAGCTGCGCGCGAAGCTCGGTGCGGCCAGCCCGATCCGCACGGTGCGCGGCGTCGGTTACGCGGCGGACGCCCGGTCATGACCGCCCACATGACGACAACGAGCCCGCGCGATGTCACCGAGCGACCCCTCACGACCGCAACGAGCCCGCGCGATGCGGTGGGGGGCGGGTCGTGACCGCGACCAGGCCGCGCGATGTCGTCGGGGGGCGGTCGTCGCTCGCGTGGCGGATCACGGCCAGTTGCCTGCTCGTCGCGCTCGTGGCGGTGGGGGTGGCGGCACTGGTGTCGCTGCGGCTGGTCACCGTCACCGCCCGCCAGGTCACGCAGGACGTCCTCGCCCAGCAGGCCGACGTGGTGGCCGCGCAGCTCGACGACTCCGGCGGCACGATCCGCGGGGTGCTCGGGCTGGGCAAGGTGGTGCAGGTGCTGCAGGGCCAGGACGTGGTCGTCGTCCCGCTCGCCGGGCGCCGCGCCGGTTCCGCCGACGCCGCCGTGAACACGGCCATCACCCGGGCCGCGGCGGACCGGGCGCTGTCGGGCACGCCGGTGTCGGCGACCGTCACCGTCGGCGGCACGGTGTACCTCGTGGAGGCGCGGCCGGCGGGCGCGAGCGCGTTCGCGCTGGTCCGGACATCGGACTCGGGGCCGATCGGCAGCGGCCTGCTGCGCCGCAACCTCGGCTTCGCGCTGCTCGCCGGGGTGGGCGGAGCCGTCCTGGTCGGGGTGATCGTCGGGCGGCTGCTGGCGCGGCCGCTGCGCCGCACCGCCGACGCGGCGCACCTGCTGCGCGGCGGGCGGCGCGACGTCCGGGTGCCGGTGGAGGGGCCGAGCGAGGTGGCGGAGGTGGCGGGCGCGGTCAACGACCTCGCCGACGCGCTGGCCCGCAGCGAGGCGCGGCAGCGGGAGTTCCTGCTGTCGGTGTCGCACGAGCTGCGCACCCCGCTCACGGCCGTGCGCGGGTTCGCCGAGTCGCTGGCCGACGGCGTCGTCGAGGGCGCGGACGTCCCGCAGGCCGGCACGGTGATCCTGCACGAGGCCCAGCGGCTCGACCGGCTCGTCACCGATCTCATGGAGCTCGCCCGGCTGGAGGCCGACGACTTCCC
>CAXTTN010000345.1:0-5074 GCA_964247105.1 uncultured Pseudonocardia sp. | reverse complement strand
CGAGCGGGGGCGAGCCGAGCCAGGCAGGCAGGCAGGGCATGATCGTCGCTGTGGGACGCGGAACCGGACCCAGCGCGGCCCTGCGTCCCCAGCCGGCGATCATGGCGAGCGCCGGGCGAGCTGATCAGCGGACCGGCGCAGGGCCGGGGCCGGGGCCGGAGCCGGCTGACGGCCGGGTCGTCCGTCGACCGGGTGCGCGCCCCTGGAACAGCCGGCCCCGTGCGCCACGCCCCCCGCCACGACGGTCACGGCCGGCCCGGCGCTGATCACCATCCGGGGACGCAGGGCCGCGTCCGCGACGGTTCGCGGTCCCCAGCCGACGATCACGACCTGGCACCTGCATCGCCGGACACGTGATCGTCCGGCTGTCGCCGCGTCGATCGGCGGTCCGGGACGCGGAGCCGCGCCCAGCACCGCTCCGCGCCCCCGAGCAGCGATCGTGAGCGCCAGGCCGACCGCGATCTCACCTGGCAGCCGCCCGCGCCTGCCGTGATCGGCGGTCCGGGACGCGGAAGCGCGCCCAGCACAGCCCGCCGCCCCCGACCGGCGATCACTGCCGGATGCGGCCCTCAGGTCGGGGGTGCGCCTTGCCGACCTCGTAGGCGATCTCGGCCAGGACGAACTTCGGCCTCTCGACCAGGTCGTGCCACGTGTACCGCAGGATCGTCCAGCCCGCCCGCACCAGCGCGTTCTGGCGGCGCTTGTCGGCGGCGGCGCGCTCGGCGTCCATGTGCCAGGCCCAGCCGTCCACCTCGATCGCGACCTTCGCGGCCGGGAAGGCGATGTCGATGGCGTAGCCCACCGCGGGGAAGGCACACTGCCAGCCTGCCGCGCCGGACTCGCGCAGCATCCTGACCAGCTGCCGCTCCGCCACCGACGCCGAGCGGTCGGCGGCGGCGACCAGCATCCGGCCCGCGCTGGCCGAGCCGTGCGAGCCCAGGTTGCGGCAGTACGCCTCGTACACGGCGGGGAACTTCACCCACCGCTGGAGCGCGCGGTCGAGCAGCAGGCTCCCCGGGCCGCCGAGCTCGACCGCCGCCTCCAGCGCCGTGAGCGGGCGCGCGGTGGCCGCCAGGCCACGGTGCACGACGAGGTCGTCCGCGGGGATGTTCCGCCGCCGGACCGCGACCCCGGGGCGGGACCGCGGCCGCCGGTGCCGACCCACCGTGATCCCGACCGTCGCCGGGGCGCGCTCCGCCATCCCCTCCCACCAGGCCGCCGCCACCCCGGAGAGCACGGCGCCCTCACCGGCCCACAACAGGGCAGAGCGGATCCTGACCTCGTCGTCGAGACGGTGGCCGGACGCGAGGTAGACGCTCGGGTGCAACGGCCGCCAGCGGCGCAGGCGCAGCCGGTGGTCGATCGCGTCGGCGCTGAGGCCGGCCGCGAGGGCCTGCGCGCGGGAGATCACGCCGGCCTGGCGGGCGAGGACGGAGTCGATGGACATGCGGGGTTGGACGGAGCCGCGCGCTCAACGGTTCCGTATCCGCCCCACGCCGTTGCGATGGCGAACGACCTTCCGCCCGTGATCGACGGTTCGGGACGGCGCACCGCGCCACCCACGGTTCCCGGTCCCACGACGCCGATCATGCGCCGGGGCCGGCGGGCCCGGCGGGAGCCAGCAGCGCTCGCAGCTCGGCGACGACGGCGCGGTCGGCGTCCACCCAGTCGACACCGTCGAGCTCACCCGGCCCCACCCACCGCAGCCCGGCGTGCTCCAGCGCCTGCGGCTCCGCCGACCCCGGTTCCAGCTCCGCCGCGTACACGCGCAGCACGGCCGCGTCGAGGGGCAGGTCGGTGCCCAGCCGCCCGGTGGCCCGCACGGCGACGCCCAGCTCCTCCTGGCACTCCCTCGCGACGGCGGCCGGCTCGGACTCGCCGCGCTCGACCCGCCCGCCCGGCAGCTCCCAGCGCCCGGCCAGCTCCGGCGGCCGGGTGCGCTGCGCGGCGAGCACCCGGCCGTCCCGGACCAGCGCCGTGGCGACGACCACCGGTTCGGCCATCAGCGCCGCGGCCCGCTCGACGAGCACCGCGCGACGGGCCGCGAGCAGCCCCGCCGCCCCGCGGCGCAACGCCAGCCGGTCGGCCCACCGCCCCAGCGGGCCCAGCGGCGCGGTCCAGCGCAGCTCGTCGAGCACGTCGGTGCCGGCCCCGGCCGCGGTGAGCACGACGTCGTGGTGCAGTGCGGGCAGCGGCCCGGCCCGCAGCGAGGACGTCATTCCCGCCTCGGAGATCGACCCGACGACCGTCCGGACCGGCACGCGGACGCCCGGCAGCACGCGGAACGCGACGCGCACCTCGTCACCGGCCGCCAGCAGCCGCGGCCCCGCGCCCCACCGGTGCCCGGCCCGCGACACCGCCTCCGCCGCGACCAGCGCGTCGCGCAGCAGCCCCGCGACCGCCCGTGGCGGCGCGTCGATCCGGACGGTCGAGCGCAGCACCGGCACCGGGGGATCGTAGTTTCGACCCCGTGGACGATCTGCGCGCCGACTGCGCGAGCTGTGCCGGGCTGTGCTGCGTGGCGCCGGCGTTCGCGGCGTCGTCGGACTTCGCCATCGACAAGCCCGCCGGGCACGCCTGCCCGCACCTGGCCCCCGACTTCCGCTGCGGCATCCACTCGGAGCTGCGCGAACGCGGTTTCGCCGGCTGCACGGTGTTCGACTGCTTCGGCGCCGGGCAGCAGGTCACGCGCACGTTCGCGGGCCGCGACTGGCACAGCGACCCGGCGGTCGCGGAGCCGATGTTCGCGGCGTTCACGGTGGTGCGGCAGCTCCACGAGCTGCTCTGGTACATCGCCGACGCGCTCCGCCGCGACGCGGCACGGTCGGTCCACGCCGAGCTGGCGGGGGCGCGGGAGCGCACCGAACGGCTCGCGCGGAGCGGCCCCGACGAGCTCGCCGGGCTCGACACGGCCGCGTACCGCCAGGAGATCAACGTCCTGCTGCTGCGCACGAGCGAGCTCGTCCGGGCCGGGGCGGGACGCGATCTCCGCGGCGCCGACCTGGTGGGCCGTGACCTGCGCGGAGCCGACCTCCGCCGCGCGAGCCTGCGCGGCGCCTCCCTCATCGGCGCGAACCTCACCGGCGTCGATCTCCGCGACGCCGACGTCATCGGCGCCGACCTCCGCGGCACCGACCTGCGCGGAGCCGACCTCACCGGCGCCCTGTTCCTGACCCGGTTCCAGGTGAACGCCGCGCGGGGCGACCGCGCCACCCGCCTGCCGGGCACGGTCGGGCGTCCGGAGCACTGGCCGGCGCGGTGATTCGCTCCGGACCGCACGCCCGCGCCCCGGCGAGGACGACGCGGTACGGACCGCGGCGATCACCTGGCGACCGCCCGAGCGTGATCGACGCGCCCAGGATCACGGCGGGGCGGCCGGCCAGCGCACTTCCAGCCGGGCCCCACCGGACGGCGTCGCGCCGGCCGTCACCGTCCCGCCGCGCCCCTGCACCAGCGCCGCCACCAGCGCCAACCCGAGCCCGGCCCCACCGCCGGCCTCGGGGTTGAGCCGGGTGAAACGGTCGAAGACGCGCAACCGGTCGGCCTCGGGGATGCCCGGCCCGTCGTCCTCGACGACCAGCCGCACCCACCGCCCCGCCGGCAGCACGGCGACGCGGACGAGCGAGCGGGCGTGGCGGCAGGCGTTGCCGACGAGGTTGTCCAGCACCAGCCCCACCTCCGTCGGCGTCGCCGCGACCTGCGCCGGAGACGGCGCGACGAGCTGCAGCACCGGTCCCTGCCCCGCCCGCGCGATCGCCTCCCGCGCGGCCGCCACGAGGTCGACGGGCCGGGCCTCGGGGCGCTTGCCGGCGTCGGCGCGGGTGAGCGCGAGCAGGTCCGACAGCATCGTCGAGAGCCGCGCGGCCTCGGCGGCGACGGCGCGGAGCGTCTCGTCGGCCAGTTCGGGGTCGGGGTGCGCGACCGCCACCTCGGCCTGGGCCCGGATCGCGGCGACGGGCGAGCGCAGCTCGTGCGCGGCGTCGCCGGTGAACCGTTCGAGGCGGGCGACGGCGTCGTCGCGGCGGGCGAGCAGCAGGTTGATCTCCTCGGCCAGCGCCCGCAGCTCGTCACGCGCCGCGGGCACCGGCAACCGCTCGCCCGCGGGCAGCCGGGCGGCCGAGACGCGCATCCGGTCGACCGGCCGCAGCGCGGCGCGCGTCGCCGCCCACGCCGCGGCGGCCACCACCAGCGCCACCACCAGCGCGGCCAGCACGAACGCGACCGCGGCTTGGGCGAGCAGCGTGGCCCCGCCGACCAGGTCGCCGCTGACGACCACGAGCCGCGTCGACCCGTCGGGCGTCGTCGCGGGCTCGGCCAGCAGCCGTCGCAGCTCCCGGAACCCGCCGACGATGATCGCCTCGCCCGCCGCCAGCCGGCGGACCTGGCCGGCGCCGACCGGCAGGGCGGGCCCACCGTCCACGGGGGTGCCCGACGTGTCGACGATCCGCAGGCCGGGGCCGCGCACCGTGGCGGGCGCCTCCCCCGCCACGAGCTGCGACACCGCCGTGTCGGCCTGCTGCCGCAGTTCGGCGTCGGCGGCCCCAAGCAGCACGTTGCTGAGGAGCCCGGTGCCCAGCCGGCTGAGCAGCAACAGCGTCAGGAGAGCGACGAGCCCGACCGCCAGCGTGATCCGCACCCGCAGCGGCCGCCGCGACCACCACCACCGGATGCGCGAGGTCATGACCCCACGATGTAGCCGAAGCCCCGCACGGTCTTCAGCACGTGCCCGGCGCCGACCGCCTCCAGCTTGCGCCGCACGTACCCGACGTACACCTCGACGACGTTGCGGCTGGCGGCCTGCTCGTCACCCCACACCATGCGCAGCAGCTCGTCCTTGGCCACCGCGGTGTCGGGGCGCACGGCCAGCGCGTGCAACAGGGCGAACTCCCGCGGCGACAGCTCGATCGACTCGCCCTCCCAGCTCACCGAGCGCGCCACCGGGTCGACGATCAGCGACCCGAGCCGGACCCGCTGCCCGGAGCGCCCCAACGCCGCGTCGCGCCGTCGCAGGATCGCCTTGAGCTGCGCCACCAGCACCACGAACGCGAACGGCTTGACGAGGTAGCCGTCGGCG
>CAXTTN010000344.1:3878-5134 GCA_964247105.1 uncultured Pseudonocardia sp. | reverse complement strand
AAGTCGATGGCCACCGGCAGCACCGCTTTCACCGGGCCGATCAAACGCGTGTGATCGTCGCCGGCGAGCCGGCTCTCACCGCCGCCACCACCGGAGGGCGGCCAGGCGTCGTCTGGTGTTTTCGGCGCGCTCGGATCGCGGATCAGGTCATAGACCTCGGTGGTGAAGCCGGCCGGCACGGTGATGACCGGGAAGCCCTGCGCACCCATGAACGTCCACACGCCGCCATTGCTGCGGCCGTTGACGGGTGGGCCGCCGGGAGCGCCGCCGGGGAAGCCCCCGCCGGGGAAGCCCCCGCCTCCCCGGTTGCCGCCACCCCCGAAGAGGCGTGCGAACCCGTTGTAACCCAGCGCGAGCTGCAGCAGGCTGTTGCCCTCCGAGCCGCCGATGTAGGGGCGGCTGCCGGCCGGCCACAGCTCCGTCAGCGCGATGTACCAGCCGGCCGAGACCACGATCGCGACGCCCGCGTACAGCAGCTGCCGGATGCGGTGCCAGAGGCCGGTCGGGGCGCACACGAGGTAGGCCAGCGCGAGGCCGGGCACCACGATCAGGGCCTGGCCCATCTTGGCCAGGAACGCGAAGCCGATGAGGACCCCGGCGAACACGAGCCAGCGCGTCCCGGCCTTCTCGCACGCCCGGACCACCGCGTAGGCCGCGGCCACCATGAGCAGCACCAGCAGCGCGTCGGGGTTGTTGAAGCGGAACATCAGGACGGCGACGGGCGTGAGCGCCATCGCCGCTCCGGCCAGCAGCCCGGCCCGCGGCCCGGCGACGCGGCGCACCGCCGCGTAGATCAGCGCGACCGTCGCGACGCCCATCAGGGCCTGCGGCACCAGCATGCTCCAGGAGCTGAACCCGAAGATCCGCCCGGACAGCCCCATCACCCACAGCGCGGCGGGCGGCTTGTCGACGGTGACGGTGTTGCCGGCGTCCAGCGAGCCGAAGAGCAGCGCCTCCCAGTTCTTCGTGCCGGCCTGGACCGCCGCGGCGTAGAAGGAGTTGGCGTAGCCGGAGGCGCCGAGGTCCCAGAGGTAGAGCAGGCCGGTGCCGGCCAGCAGCGCGGCGATCGCGCCCAGCTCGCCGCGCGACCGTGACCTGCCGGCGGGGGTCGGCGTCGGCGATTCGGGGGCGTCGGACGGGGTCAGGGTGGTGGTCATGCCTCGATCTCCTGCGGGGAACGGCGGGCGCGGAAGATCCACGCCCGGAAGGCGACGAAACGGAGCACGGTGGACAGCCCGTTGGCCGCCACCAGGACC
>CAXTTN010000344.1:1678-3868 GCA_964247105.1 uncultured Pseudonocardia sp. | reverse complement strand
GGTCGTGGAGCGTCATGAAGAAGAAGTCCTTGGGTGCGTAGAGGAGATCGCGTTCGGTATCGATCCCCATCTTCGAGCTGAGGAGCTCGCTCTTGTAGTCCTTGCCCTTGAACGCGTTGATGTTCGTGTACATGAAGCCCGTGTGGTGCGGGTTCATGTCGAGGTGCATGCCGTAGCTGCACCCCGCCATCTTCATGGCCTTGGCGAGGGTGGTCGCGCTGACGTCGTCGCCCCAGGCGTAGACGAGCTGGCCCGCGGTGGGCCACCACGCGCCGAGCGCGGCCAGCGCGCCGCTGGTGAGGGCCAGGCCGAGGCCGAAGACCACCAGGCCCTGGAACTGGTGCGCGGCGGCGCCGTCGCGACCCCGGACGCCGAACGTCAGGCGCCGGTTGGCGGCGGTGTTGGCGACCGCCGTGACGACGAGCGCCACCAGGTTGGCGCCGAACGCCCCCAGCGAGCCGCGCAGCAGCACGTAGAGCAGCAGGTAGGCCAGCGTGCTCGCGACGCCGATCGCGGCGAACCGCACGATCTGGCCGGTCATCCCGTGCGGCACGCCTGCCACCTCCTTCTCGGGTGGACGGATGTCGCCGCGCCCGAGCTGGCCGCGCAGCTCGTGCAGCGGCAGGGCGCCGGTGGCCAGTGCCCGGCCGAGCCGGACGATGCCCTTGAGGTCCTCGACGGCCGTCCTCACGATGTCGACGCTGCTGTTCGGGTCGTCCACCCAGTCGACGGGCACCTCGTGGATGCGCAGCCCGGCCCGCTCGGCGAGCACCAGCAGCTCGGTGTCGAAGAACCAGCCGGTGTCCTCCACCAGCGGCAGCAGGCGCCGCGCGACGTCGGCGCGGATGGCCTTGAAGCCGCACTGGGCGTCGGAGAACCGGGCGGCGAGCGTGCCGCGCAGGATCAGGTTGTAGCTGCGGGAGATGAACTCGCGCTTCGCCCCCCGCACCACCCGCGACGCCCGCGAGAGCCGGGTGCCGATGGCGAGGTCGGAGTGCCCGGTGATCAGCGGCGCCACCAGCGGGAGCAGGGCCGCGAGGTCGGTGGACAGGTCGACGTCGCAGTACGCCAGCACCTGCGCGTCCGACGCCGACCAGGCCGCCCGCAGCGCCCGTCCCCGGCCCTTCTCCGCCATCCGCAGCGACCCGACGCCCGGCAGCTCCGCCGCGAGCCGGGCCGCGATCGCGGGCGTGGCGTCGGTGCTCGCGTTGTCGGCGATCGTGATCACGAACGGGTAGGGGAAGTGGTCGGTGAGATGCGCGTGCAGGCGGCGGATCGAGGGTTCGAGGTCGGTCTCCTCGTTGAAGACGGGGACGACGACGTCGAGGACGGGACCGGGGCGGTGCGCGGCCGTGTCGCTCGGCTGCGGCGCGGTGTCGACGCTCATGGGAGAACGATCTCGGCGGGCGCTGTCGACGCGTTGTGGTGAAGCTGTGCGCGAGCTGTGCGTCCGGCCCGATCGGGTGTGAGGGTGGTCATGACGTGGCCGACAGGTCGTAGAGGGTCGTGCCGCCGGCGGTCGTCGCGGTGAAGGTGGTCTGCACCCACTGCGCGATCTGCTGGGCGTCGTTGCTGCCCCCGCTCGACGTGCCACCGGGCATCCCACCGGTGCTGCCGATGAACCAGTGCACCCGGTGCTGGGCCACGAGTTGCTGGAACTCCGCGAGCGTCGGTGCCGGGTCGGTGCCGTTGAACCCGCCGAGCGCCATCACCGGGAGCTGCGACGCGAGCTGGTAGCCGGCCGCCGTGTTCGAGCCGACGGCCGCGGCGGCCCACGTGTAGCTCGCCGCGTCCTGTTGCAGGGCGGCGACGACGGCCGCGCTCGGCGTGGGGCTCGACAGCAGCGACCCGATCCCGCCGCCCGGTCCGCCGCCGCCCGGTCCGCCGCCGCCCGGTCCGCCGCCGCCCGGCCCGCCGCCGCCGAACGCGCCGCCGCCGCCGAACGTGCCGCCGCTGGTCGCGCCCTGCCCGGTGGCGCCGGTCTGGCCCGCGCCGTTCCGGTTGCCGAACGCCGCTCCGGGCGGCCGCTGGCCCCGGGCGCCGCCGAACCCGCCGCCCGGCCCGCGCACGCCGGCGCCGGCCGGCCCCGCGGTCGGGATGGCGCCGGTGTGGGGCGTGGCCGCGGTGGCGACCGAATACCCGGCGGGCCCGGCCAGCCCGGCGACGACGGCCGCCACGGCGACCCCCGTC
>CAXTTN010000344.1:0-1668 GCA_964247105.1 uncultured Pseudonocardia sp. | reverse complement strand
TGCTCTCGGGCCACACCGACGTGGTGCCCGTCGCCGGCCAGAACTGGACCACGGCGACCCCCGTCGCCACCATCCGCGGGGCCCGGTGCACGCCGAGCATCCCGAGCGCGGCGACGGCGCCCAGCACGAGCACCGTCCAGGCCAGCCACGGCTGCCATTCCGGCGTGCGGCGCAGCAGCGCGAACGCCCAGCCGGCGGTCACCGCCACGAGCGCGGCCATCGTGATGCGCGCGGCGACCGTCGCGCGGTCGCGCCACAGCACCACCGCCCCGATCCCGACCAGAGCGGCGATCGCCGGGGCCAGCGCCACCAGGTAGTACGGGTGGAAGATGCCGGCCATCAGGCTGAACGTCAGCCAGGTGACCACGAGCCAACCGCCCCACACAAGCGTGGCGGCCCGCAGGCCACGGGAGCGACCCCACCACAGCAGCGCGCCCGTGAGCAGCAGCGCCGTCGGCAGCAGCCAGGCGGCCTGCCCGCCGAACTCCGACGTGAACAGCCGCGTCAGGCCGGTCTCACCCCAGCTGCCGGTGGTACCCGCGCCGCCCGTACCGCCGCCGACGCTGCCCACCTCGTCGCCGGTGAGGCGGCCGAAGCCGTTGTAGCCCAGGACGAGCTCGAGGACGCTGTTGGTCTGCGAGCCGCCGATGTAGGGCCGGTCGGCCGCCGGCCACAGCTCGACGACGAGCAGCCACCAGCCGCCGCTCACCACGAGCGCGACGGCGGCCAGCGCGAGGTCGCGCAGCCTCCGCCCCCAGCCGACCGGCGCCAGCAGCAGCCAGACCAGTGCGAGCGCGGGCAGCACGAGGAACGCCTGCAGCATCTTCGTGAGGAAGCCGAACCCGACGAGCGTCGCGGCCAGGAGCAGCCACCGGGTCTGCCCCACCTCCACCGCGCGCAGCGCCGCGTAGGTGGCGCCGACGAGCAGCAGCACCAGCAGGGCGTCGGGGTTGTTGAAGCGGAACATCAGCACGGCGACCGGTGTCAGTGCGAGCGCGGCGCCGGCGAGCAACCCGGCGGTGGTGCCCGCGGTGCGGCGCACGGAGGCGTACAGCAGCCCGACGGACGCGACGCCCATCAGCGCCTGCGGCACCAGCACGCTCCAGCTGGACAGCCCGAAGATCCGCACCGAGAGCCCGCTGACCCACAGCGCGGCCGGGGTCTTGTCGACGGTGATCAGGTTCGCGGCGTCCGAGGAGCCGAAGAACCAGGCCTTCCAGCTGACCCCGCCCGCCTGTGCGGCGGCGGAGTAGAACGCGTTGGCCCACCCCGAGGCCGACAGGTCCCACAGGTACAGCACCGCCGTCGCGCCGAGCAGGGCGGCCACGAGCGCCCGGCGGCGTCGGGGGGATCCGGGTGGGGGAGCGTCGCCGGCCGGTTCGACGGAGGGGCGCGAGAGCGTCGAGGTCACGTGGCCCGACGATGCCCACGCCGCCTGTGCGTCCCCGATGTCCACCCTGTGCGCCACCTGTGAGCCCCGCCCCCGCCCCCCGGCGAGTCGACCGATCGGACACGCCGAGTGTGCCGATCCGGCCCGGCCGCTGTGTGTGCTCGTTCGGCGTAGTCATCGTGTCGAGATCGTCGACTCGCGGGGTGGGGTGGTCCGGACCCTGGCCCGCGAGTCGACCGATCGAGTACGCCGAGTGTGCCGATCCGGCCCGGGCGCTG
>CAXTTN010000343.1:0-5142 GCA_964247105.1 uncultured Pseudonocardia sp. | reverse complement strand
CGTCTAGCAGAGGACCTCAAGGACTGACCACCCGGGTTTCACAACACCCTCTCAGGCGTCGAGCAGGGACCGGACGAGCTCCAACGCTTCGTGGAGCTCGTCCTGCGCCGCCGGGGTCTGCAGGTCGTAGCCGGCCTGCAGGTCCGCCATCGTCGAGCCGAGGTGGAACATGGCCGGTTCGCTGCGATCCACCGCGTCGGCCAGGCGGCGGGCCTCCGCGCCGTCCCCGCGGTCGAACGCGGCGCCCAGCTGCGTCAGCCGCACCCAGCCCTCGGGATCGCCGTTGCGGTGCAACGACCGCTCGCAGGCCGCCAGCACGATCGTGGCGGTGTCGACCGCCTTCTTCGCGTCGCCCTCCCGGCCGCGCCGGCGGTAGAGCCGGGGCAGGTTGGACGACGGGTAGTAGTCGTTGAGGTCCTCGGCCATCCCGCGCTCGTAGGCGTCGATCGCGGCGTCGAGGTAGCGGCGGTACGCCCGGCTGCCCGGCTCCTCCGCCAGCATCAGCTGCTTGTAGCGGCCGCCGAGGATGCCGTACCGGTCCGAGCTCGGACCGGCCTTGTCGATCAGCATCTTCACCCGCGCCGCCGCGCCGGCGACGTCACCCGTCTTGGCCAGCGCGACCTGCTGGTACTCGACGCCCGCCGTGCGTCGACACTCGATCTTCTTGGTCTGGAAGGGCATCACCATGAACGCGATCGGCTCGGTCATCCGGCCTCGCCCTTCGTCTCCGGCGGCGCCACGGCCGGAGCCGTCTCCACCTCCAGCTGGCCCCATTGGCCGTTCTCGGTCTGGAAGATCTCCTCGACGCGGGCCACCTCGGCCGCGTCGTCGGCGTCGTCCTCGAGTCCGATCCAGTCGATCTTGGCTCGGGTCAGGTTGTTCACGGCGTCGGAGTAGAGCTTCTCCAGCCGCGCGAAGCCGATCAGCGACTCGAACCCGGTGATGGCGGCGGCGAGCCCGCCGAACACGGCGGCGGCCACGCCCAGACCGGCCCGGACCTGCTGGTCGAAGCCCAGACCGATCCCGCCGCACACAGCGGCCAGCACGAGCAGGACGTTGCGGACGATGATCGCCTGCCGGTGCGCGTTGCGGTACTCGTCTCGGCGGGCCGTGTAGAAGGTGAGCTGGTCGTCGATGCGCAGCTTGCCGAACAGCGCGCGGAACTGGGCCTGCCGTGGATCGGTCATGCCGGCTCCCTGCCGGCCTCGACCTCGACCACGGCCAGGCGCAGTGCCCGCACCCGATCCTCGCGCGCGAACGGACCGGTGCGCGACAGGAACTGGAAGTGCAGCGCCCGCAGGCGTTCCGCGCGGATCCGCGCGGCCAGGAACTCCGGCAACATCCCCAGCTCCTTCGCGGCGAGGCTGCTGCCGGCCAGGGCGAAGCCGAGCACCGCTACCACGATCCCGGGCCAGGACTCCGCGGGCAGGACGGCCTGCAGCGCGGCGAACCCGCTGATCAGGGCCGATCCCAGCAGCACGAAGACCTGCTGGCGGCGGTAGCGGTACTGCTGGCGCAGCGCCGCGAGATCGAGCCTGCGGAACGGCTCCGCGACCACCTCGTCCAGCACGGCGAAGTCGTCGGCCAGCGCCGGGTAGGCCGCCCGCTCGTCCTCGGGGATGGCCGGCCAGAACTGCCGCGCCCTGCGGCGGGACGGGAAGCGGTTCAGCAGGTCGATCACTCCGGACTCCGTTCCGGGCTGGGCTGGGCGAGTGCCGCCTCGATCGCCGCGGCGACCGCACCCGCCTCGGCGATGTGCGCCACGCTGACCAGCGGCGACTCCGCGATCGTCACCGTGCGGGCGTCGCCGCCGCGCCCCGCGCGCGCGTCCGCGATCGCGTCCGCGGTGCGGCCGCTGCCGGCCAGCACCACCACCGGCCTGCCGCGGTCCAGGCTGCGCTCCACGTCGTCGAAGGCGATCCTGCCGCCGTTCACCAGCAGCGTGACCGAGGAGCTGCCGCCCGCCACCACCCCGGCGACGTCGGCGATCCAGGGCGCCTCGTCGCCCCAGCCCGTACCGGGGACCAGGACGACGTGGCTGTGGTGGGGCTCCAGCTCGGCGGCGTCGGGGAACTCCGGCGGGACCACCCCGTCGACGACGACGGTGCCCGCGGCCGCCACCCCCACCAGCGGGAACCGGTCCCCCGCGGCGTGCCGGGCCCGGCCCATCAGCCGCATGACGCCCGAGTCGGTGCCGCCGTCGACCACCGCCGCGCCGTGCTCGTCGATGCGGGGCAGCACCGCGGCGCTCAGCACGTCGGCGAGCGTCGCGAGGTCCTCGTCGCCCATCCCGCCCGCCCCGCCGACCAGCACCACGACCGGCCGGCCGCGCCGCAGCCCGATCCCGTCGAGCGCGGCCGCGACCTCGCCCACCTCGGAGACCCGCACGATCCCGTCGCCCATCCCACTCCTCCGCCGCCGTCGCGCGACGGATGCTAGCGGTCCGTCCTCGCAGAGGTTCTGACGTGTTCGCAGGAGTTGGAACCCCTGCGACGACCGCACAACCCCTGCGACGACGCCCGCAGCCTCACCGGTCGGCCCGGTCCCGGTCAGCTGGTGAGGTCGCGGACGACCGCGGCGTAGGCCGGGTCGGCGAGGTAGTCGGAGTGGGCCAGGAGCGGTGCGCGCACGGTGTCCGGCGTCGTGCTCACCCGGACCGGGTCGAGCAGCCGCGCGTCGTGGCCCACGACGAAGCCGACGCCGCCCCGGGGCACCGGTCGCACCGGTCTCCCGCCGGTACCGTCCAGCCGGGTCCACGGAGGATCGTCACCGGACGGGGCCGGGGTCCCGCTCTCCGGCCAGGCGAGGACCGGCCCGCCGAGCGGGTCCGTCCAGCGGAACAGGTTGCGCCACCGCTCCCCCAGCACCTCGGTGTGGAGGCGCCGGATGGTCGCGTGGCCGATGTAGCAGGGGAACAGGCGGGCGTAGGCCCACTGCAGCTGCGAGCCGTAGGTGACCAGGCGCAGCTTCGGGAGCGCGGCCCGCGCCGTGGCGGCCGGCAGGAACTCGCCGGGGCCGTGCCTGCCGTCCGCCCGCTCCACGTCGACGACCGCGACGGCCGCCGCGCAGATCAGGCTGCCCTGGCTGTGGCCCGACAGCACGACGGCGCTCGTGTGCCCGTCGACGGCGATCCCGGCGGCGCGGTGAGCCAGCTCGAGCACGGTCCGGCCGCCGTAGGGCGGCGGGCACAGCGGGTGCGACGAGCGCGGCCAGAACGCGAGGAGGTCCCACAGCACCCCGACCGTGACGCGCAGCTTCTCGTTGCTCCACGACCGCAGCCCGAGCGTCACGAACCCGGCGGCGACGGTGGAGAGCACCAGCGGGCCGAGCGACGGCGGCCCCACCGCGACGAGGACGGCCGGCGCCGCGGCGAGGACGAGCGCGGTGCCGGCGACACCCGCTCCGCCCAGGACGGCCGCGACGCCCAGCACCCAGTGGAAGCGGTACTTGGTGCGGGCCAGCCGCCAGTTCCGCGCGATCGTCGTGACCGTGTCGGCGGCGGTCACCGGCGAGAGCGAGTCCGCGGCCGGCCCGGCCGGGTAGTCGCGCCGGACGAGGTCGGGGAGGTGTTCGCGTCGCCACGCCACCACCCACGCGGCCGCGGCCACCGCGGCGGCGGCCGGCGCGCCGGCCGCGAGCCAGAGCCGGGCGGCGTCGGCGAGCCCGCCGAGCGTCGCGGCGGCCGTTGCGACGCCCGCGACCAGCAGCAGCCAGCCGGCGACCGGGCCGGCCCGCAGCACCGAGGCGACGAGCGCGGGGAGGACCGCGAGCAGCCCGAGCACGATCAGCCCGGACATCCAGCTGGTGGCCGCGTAGCTCGGGCCGAGCTCGATCGGCCACGGGCCCGGGGTGGGAGCGCCGCCGGTGGTGATGCGGCCGAGCAGGCTCCCCACCCAGAACGCGAGGCCGCCGGTGAACCCGCCGGCGAGCGTGACCGCGAGCGCGGCCAGCACGGCGGGGGCGAGCCCGAACCACAGCGGGCGGAACGGCCGCGGCAGGTCCTTCGGCGTCCGGTACCGGGCGCGGGCGACCACGACCAGCGCCACGAGCACCGCGAGCAGCGCGGCCGCGGCCCAGATCGTGATACGCGCGGCCACCTCGAAGCCGGGCAGGGGCGAAAGCTCGGCCGGCTGGGCGGACCACGCCGGCACCACCGCGTACGCGACGGCGGCCACGAGCACGGCCAGCGCCAGCCGCGACAGCCACTCCAGGGCGGTGACCCCCGCGGGGACGTTCGTGGCCGTCGCGACGAACCGGGCGGGGACCAGCACGACGGCCACCGCCGCCACGAGCAGGATCGCGAACACCACCAGGAACAGGCCGCGGGCGAACGCCGGGACCGCGACCGGCGCGACGTGCGGGGCGTCGAGCGACAGCACGCAGAGCGCCCCGAGGACGGCGCACGCGGCGACGACGTGCGCGCGGCGCAGCGGCGTCGCCCACCGCCCGGTGTGCCAGAAGCCGCGGTCGCCCAGGTCGTCGTCGTACTCGCGGTCGGCGGGCTGGCCGACCGGCTCCTAGAGGAACGTCTGACGGCCGAACCACCACAGCAGGGCGATCAGCAGCCCGGGCGGGAGGACGCCGACGAGCAGCCGCAGGCCGTCCCCGGTGCCGGCGAAGCCGCCCAGCCAGCCGTTGGCGGCCCGGCACCCGGCCGCGGCGGCGCACTGGTGCAGGACGACGTCCATCGTCACGCGCGCCACCGCCAGCAGCAGCGTGAGGGTCAGCACCAGCCCGAGCAACCGGATCACCAGGCGGATCAGCCCCGCCATGACCGCGCCCGGCAGCACCGTGAACCCGGCCAGGTTCAGGATCGCGAACGGCGCCAGCAGCAGCCACAGGGCCCGCGTCGGCGAGCCGGAGGTGAACCGGCCCCAGTCGAACGCCTCCAGGACCGGGGACCCGTCCGAGGGCGGCACCGGGCGCCGCAGGAACCGCGCCACGTCGTCGCCCGCCACCTGCTCCGGGAACGGGTCGCCGAGCATCTCGACCGGGTTGCCCCCGTGCACGCCGTGGACGCGGATCTCCACCACCGAGTCGGTGCTCACCGGGACCTCGATCCTGCGACGGGACGGGCGATCGGGCACTCTAGTGCCTCGTCAAGGAAGGTTGGTGCGGAAATCGGTGGATCCACGCGTCCGC
>CAXTTN010000342.1:0-5268 GCA_964247105.1 uncultured Pseudonocardia sp. | reverse complement strand
CAACTGGGCCCGTTCATCATCGGACAGCGCGATCACCTGCGGATGCGGGGACGGCGTACCGCACCCCGACGAGTGAGCGGGAACTTCCGACTCAGGACACCAGCGCCCAGGTGAGGCAGGCACGCACCTCGCGGGCGTTGTCGTCGCTGCTGATCCGCCACCGGGATCAGCGACTCCTCCGCCTGGCGAGCCACCCACCTGGACGCCGCTCGCTCGGCATGGATCCGCGGGACAGGCTCTGGAGGCTTCAGCCCGTCGCGCTCGGGACGGGACCGGGCCCGCCGTGCACGGCGACCGCTTCGGCGAAGCGCTGGAGCAGCCGCGCGAGGTCGCTGACGTCCTCGGCGGCCCACTCCCCGAGGACGCCGCCCAGCCAGCGGGTGCGGAAGTCGACCGACCGCTCCCGCAGCTCGCGGCCGGCGTCGGAGAGCCGTAGCGCGGTGGACCGGGCGTCGCGGGTCGAGGGGACCTTCTCGACCAGCCCGTGACGGGCGGCGCGGTCGACCAGCCGGCTGGCGGTGGAGTGCTCCACGCCGGCGAAGCGGGCCACGTCGCCCACGGTGGTCTCGGCTCCGGCGGCCGCGCCCCGGGCGCAGGCCTCGACGACGAGGACGCTGGACATCTCCGGCGCACCGGCGCCGCGGGGACTGGCCGACCAGAGGCGGCGCAGCCGCACCAGGGCGTCGTCCACGACGAGCAACTCGGCAGCCATGCCTGTACAGTACATTATATGTACTGTACAGGCGATGACCGAGGGAGCCGTTCGTGAAGGTGGCGGTGCTGGGTGCGACGGGCCGCACCGGTCGCCTCGTGGTGGCGGAGCTCGTCCGGCGCGGACACGAGGTGCGGGCGCTCGTGCGCGATCCGGCGCGGGGGGTGTTCGGGGCCGGGGTGGCGGTCGTGACGGGGGACGTCCGGGCGCAGGCCGACCTGCGCGCCCTCCTCGCGGGCGTGGACGCGGTGGTGTCGGCGCTGGGTCCGCGGCGGGGCGACCGCACGCTGCACCGCGACGTCGCACCGGTGCTGGTGGAGGCGATGCGCGACGCGGGCGTGGATCGGTACGTGGGGATCAGCGGGGCCGGGATGGACGCACCGGGTGACGCGAAGTCGCGGCGGGACCGCGTCGTGTCGACGCTGATGCAGCGGCTGGGCGGGTCGATGGTCGCCGACAAGGCGGGCGAGTACGCGGTGTGGGCGGCCAGTGGGCTGGACTGGACCCTGGTGCGGCCGCCCCGGCTGACCGACGCGGCGGCCACCGGCCGGGTGGAGCACGCGCCGCACACGTCACCGCGCGGCACGGCGATCGGGCGGGCCGATCTCGCCGTGTTCGTCGTCGACTGCGTTGTGCTGCGCTTCTACGTCGGCGACGCGCCGCTGATCGCGGCGGCCTGAGGTGCGCGCGATCCGGTTCGCCACCTTTGGCGACCCGTCGGTGCTCCGCGTCGACGAGGTCCCCGCGCCGGGCCCGCCGCGCGGCTCCGAGATCCTGGTCGTGGTGGCGGCGTCCAGCGTCAACGGCACCGACACGGGCCTGCGGCGCGGCGACCTCAAGGTCGCGACGGTGGGGCGGATGCCGTTCGTGCCGGGCTTCGACGTGGCCGGGGAGGTGCTGCGGGTGGGTCCCGCGGTGACGGCGTTCGCCGCGGGTGATCGGGTGATGGCGCTGATCGGGCACGGCGGCGGCGGGCAGGCCGAGCAGATCGTGATCGACCAGCGCCGGGCGGCGCTGGTGCCGACGTCGGTGCCGCTGACCTCGGCGGCGGCGCTGCCGCTGGCCGGGCTGACAGCGTTGCAGGCCCTGTACGGCAAGGCCGGGCTGCCGACCCGGACGGGTGCGCGAGTGCTGGTCGTCGGCGCGGCCGGCGGCATCGGGTCGTTCGGGGTGCAACTGGCCGCGCTGGCCGGCGCTCACGTCACCGCGACGGCGAGCGGGCAGCGGAGGGACTTCGTGTCGGGTCTCGGTGCGGACGTCGTGGTGGACCGGCGTTCCCACGACCTGGTGGGTTCCGGGGAGCGGTGGGACGTCGTCCTCGACGCGCCCGGCCGGATGTCGTTCGCCGCGGCGCGGCCGTTGCTGAACGCGGGCGGCGTGCTGGTGTCCACCCGGCCGCTGGGGCCGGACCTGCTGCGCACCGTCGGTCCGGCCCGGTGGCACGGCCGGCGCCGCTTCGCCGCGGTGATGACCGCCGCCCGGAGCCAGGACCTCGCCCACCTGGCCGCGCTGGTGGACTCGGGCCGGCTCCGGATCCCGGTGGAGCGCGTCTTCCCGATGGACCAGGCGGCGGAGGCGCACCGGCACGCGGAGGGCGGCGTGCAGGGCAAGGTGGTGATCGACCTGACCGGCCGTCGAGCGACGTAGCCGCGGGAACCGGCCCGGTCAGGACGGGCGGTTGATCGCCAGCCGCTCCAGCCGCGCCAACGCCTCCCGGTTGCGGGGTACGAGCATCGCGGAGCGGACGGGGCGCGGGATCAGCCGGGCCGGGCCGGACTCGGCGTCCTCCGCCATCGTGACCCGCGTCCCCCCGTCCACCGCGTCCAGCGTGATCACGATGCGGGCGGTGCCGGTGGGCCAGGCACGGGCGGTCAGCTCCAGCCGCCGATCGGGCTGCACGTCCACCACCTCGGTGTCGTCCTCGAGAAGCAGCGGCCAGGCGCCGACACTGTGGTGGATGCGGCTCCCGACCTGCGGCCAGGTGGCGTCGACGTCGCGCATGTGCGCCGCGCCGACCACCCACAGGGGGTAGCTCCACCCGTCGGACAGCACGGCGAAGACCCGGGACGGCGCGGCCCCGATGATCCGTTGCACCTCGGCCATGGGGCTGGCTCCTCGCCGTCGGGATCGGGGTCGCCACGGTAGCCCGTGCCCGCCCCGGCTGCCGTCCGGGCCGGGTGCCGGGGCACGCGTGGGTCGGCGCGCCCGTTCCGAGCACGGCGCGCGCGTAGCGGCGCGCGCGGGCGGAAGGATGCGCGCGCGGTCGTGCGTGATCGCGGTCGCGCCCGGCCGTCACGGCTCGGCGCCGGCCAGGACCCGGTAGCCGAGGTACTTGCCGAACGAGCGGTTCTGCTGGTTCCACGCCTTGGGGGTGCCGAGGTACATGTACTCCAGCGCGGGCTCGACCATGCTGTCGCCGAACTCGATCCAGTGCCGGTTCCGGGTCGCGACCGCCGTCGCGCCGAAGACGTGGGCGATCAGGACGGTGAGCTCGGGGCTCGTGAACCCGTCCGGATCGCCGGCGGGGTTCGGGGTGCCGTCGGGCTGGGGGATGGGCGGACCGCCCGGGTCGTACTGGTACTTCGTGCAGCCCCAGAGGTACTGGAAGGCCTTGTGGTCGGTGGTGATCGCGTCCCGCTCGTACCAGCTCGCCAGCCTGTCCAGGAACGGCGGTACCCGCGGGTCGTTCGTGAGCAGCCACCAGTCCATCACGCCGTCCACGACCAGCGAGGTCATGAACGGCGACGCGCCGCGCGGTCCCGCGGCGGGATCCTCGGTGCCGCCGTAGCACTCGTCGGGGTCGGGCCGGTTGATGTCGTGCTCGAGCGCCCCCGAGGCGCCGCGTGCCTGCCAGTCCAGAGCGCGGGTGACCAGGGCGTCGGCGGCCGCGCGGACCCGCTCGCTCGGGTCGATCGCGTAGTAGGAGACGACGCCCATGATCGGCCAGGCGAGGTTGCGCTCGGTGATCTCGAGCGTCCCCTGCTCCAGCTGCGGAAGGTTGCGGATGTAGGCCTCGCCGAAGCCGGTCAGCGCCTGCCGGGCGGCTGGGTCGCCCGTGAGCAGGTAGTCGTCCAGCGACCCCTGCCCGGACATCATGCGTAGCGTGCTCCAGTCCAGCGGGCGCGCGTCGGGGGCCCACGTCGGCTGCCCGGACTCCACCGCCTCGCACCTGGTGATCGCGACGGTGTGCTCGGCGTCGACCCACTGCAGCTCGTTGGCCCGGTACCAGACCGCCTCGTCGTGCGCGGCGCGCAGCGCGGCCGGGTCGCCGGTGCGCAGGCCGCGCTGGTAGCGGGCGTGCGTCCCGTCGTAGTAGGTGCGGTGCTCCGCGCCTCCGCTGCAGACGAGCCCGTACTCCTGCAGCGGTTTCTCGGTCCCCTTCTCGGCGACCTGGTCGTCGTAGGCCGCGAATCTCCGGTTGTCCGACACGGGCAGGATGACCCCGCTCACCCGCGACGCCGCGTAGTGCCGGGCGGCGAGCGTCGCGATCACCGGACCGTCCGGGTCGG
The DNA here is from genome assembly GCA_964247105.1 of uncultured Pseudonocardia sp. Classification (GTDB taxonomy): domain Bacteria; phylum Actinomycetota; class Actinomycetes; order Mycobacteriales; family Pseudonocardiaceae; genus Pseudonocardia. Next base: position 1,047 of record CAXTTN010000342.1, on the reverse strand, counting down.
GGTCGAGCGGGCCCGCGTCACCGCCCTTCGGCGCGCGGCCGTACTCGATGGTCCACTTCTCGCCGGCCCCGGCGGCGAGCGTCGCCCGGAACGCGACCAGGACGCTGCGCACCGAGTTGTCCGCCGGCCAGCGCGCCAGCGTCCCGATGTGGACCGCGACGGCGGTGCCCGCCGGGTTCAGGACGCTGAGCTGCTTCTCGTCGCGCAGCGCGCCGGGCGGGAACGGGACGCCGAGCGAAACGACGGCGTCGTCGGCCGCGCCCCGGTCGGCGGTGAGGGTCAGGTCGATCGTGCCGCTGCTCGGGAAGGCCTGACCGGTGGAACCGATCCCGGCCGGTGCCGCCGCGGTACCGGTGCCGGAGACGACGACCGTCGGGACGGCACACCCCGCGGCCAGCAGCACCGCGCCGAGCAGGACCACCCACGGGGCCGTGAGCGGCGCAGATGCGGGGCCACGGCGCACTTGATCACAGTAGCAGTGGCGCGGGTTACATCTCCCTGGGCGTTTGGTACCCCGTGGCCGTATGGCGGTGGTCCACACCGGCGTCTACGGTCGCTGGAACCGCCCCGCAGCAGCGATCCGGAGTGACCCAGTGCAGCTCGGCCTCACCGCGCCCCTCCTGCTCGGCGGGTAGCGGCCATGCCGCCCTCTCCCGCGCCGCACCGCTTCGCGCGCAGCACCCTCGGGGTGCTCGTCGCGACGACGACGGGTGCCGTTGGCCACGCGCTGGCAGGCGGGGAGATAGCCCTGACGGGCGTCGTCGGCGCACTTGCCCTGCTGTCCGTTCCCGCCTGGCTGCTGGCTGCACGCCGGCGGGACTGGCTCACGATCGCGGCCTCGCAGCTTGCCGGGCAAGAGGTCGTCCATGCCGTGCTGGGCGGAGTGGGCGCCCCCGGGGCGCTGCTGCCGCACGACCTCATGTTGCCGTTGCATGTCGTCGCGGCCATGCTCGCGGCCGCCTGGCTGCAGGTCGGTGAGCGCCGGGCGTTCGCTGCCGTGGGCCGCGCGGTCGCCAGGGGGGCGCAGACCGCGATCGGCGGCAACGA
>CAXTTN010000341.1:0-5338 GCA_964247105.1 uncultured Pseudonocardia sp. | reverse complement strand
CGAGTTCAGCGTGTCGAACGCCGAGGACGCCGAGATGGCCGACTGGTTGGCGGTGCCGCTGGGTGCGAGGTGATGGGCGGTCTGCCACTTCTGAAGCGCGGCCATGGTCATCGGGCCGAACTCGCCGTCCGGATGGTCGCGCAGGTAGTCCTCGACCATCCCCTGCAGCGCGCCTGCCGCCAGCCGGGACGGCCGAGCTGTGACGGAGCGCGCTGGCGTCGCCGGGGTCGGGCCGTCGGTACCGCCTTCTGCGCCGGCAGATTCCACGGGCACGGTGTCGTGATCACCGCCCGCGCCCGCGTCCGCGTCCGCGGTGTCGGTGTCGGTGTCGGTGTGGTCCTCGGTCACGGTTTCATCAGCACCCCCGTCCGAGTTGTCCTTGGCCCCGTTGGTGTCGTGCCGGTTGGTGCTGTCGTAGGGGTCAGTGCTGCTGTCGGGGTCGGTGGCCTTGTGCGGGTGCGTGACGTCGTCCGGGACGCCCGCGGCTGTGGCGGCCGCGGGGGCGGGTTCGGGCGTGGTGATGGCGAACAGGGAGGCACTGGTCCGCTTGCCCTGGCGGGGACCTGGCGTGCGCTCGACGGTGCCGTCGTCGACCCAGCGGTGGAGGATCTTCGCGGCGGTCGAGCGCCCGATGCCGGCTTCGGCGGCCAGATCCTCGCTGGTGGTGCCAGGTCGGGCGCGCAGGGCAGCCCAGAGCTTGTCAGCAGCTCCAGTAGTCCGGTCTGCGCACCTGTCAGGTGTGCGGGTGCCGGTCTGCGCGATGCCGGTCTGCGCAATGCCGGATGAGCTGGTGTCTGACGAGGTGGTGCCGGATGAAGGGACAGTGTCGGGCATGACGGGCTCCGTGGTGAGGTTCGAAGCGGTGGGGGTCATGCCCCGGCCGGGGCGTGTGGCCCCCGGTGCGCTGCCGGTGGAGCGGGCCACAGGTCTATGGACGCTTCCTTCGTTCGGGATGTCAAGCAGGGCGTAACGGTCGCTAATGCCCGCCGGCCGCGGTCGGGGCGGCGATGCCTGGAGGCGGCTCTCACCGACCGCCTCGGTGGGTGGGCGCGTGTGGTGGCGGTGTTGGGCCCTCGTCGGCGGTGTAGCCGCGGGCGGTGGCGAGGACGTCGTGGACGTAGCGCAGCGAGTGGTTGTAGGCGTAGAGCGCGGCGAGTAGATCGGGGGCGCGGTCGTTGGTGTCGGGGTTGGTGGTGTTGTCGCAGAGGTAGTGGGCGGCGGTGAAGATCGCGTCGTGAGGGTTGTAGCGCGAGGGCGGCTGGGCACCGCCGGGTGGGAGGGGGTGGCGGGCGGTGACAGCGGTGAACGTGGTGGCGAGGAACTGCATGGGTCCGGCGGCTCCGGCGAGGTTCTCGCCGGACCGGACGCCGGGCAGTGTGGATCGGCCGTGGTCGGTTTCGATCTTGCCTACGGCGGCGAGGACGGACCAGTCCAGGCCTGGGCAGGTCGCGGCGGCGCGCTGGTAGAAGGCGAGGTAGTCGGGTGGGATGTCGGCGATCGCGGCGCGGCTGGGGCGGTGGGGCGTCAACACCGACGTGACGCCGCCCAGGACGGCGGCGGTGATCAGGACCGGCACGGCGAGCAGACAAGCGACGGCGCCGGCGACACGGGTGCTCACGGCGGCGGCCGCCGGGTGGCGGCGTGGGATGGTGCGGGGGGCATCGGATGGGGCGCGGGCAGTCGGCCCGATTCGTCCGGGCGGGCGGGGATCGCGTCGGTCGCGTCGGGGGTCGCGGCCGGGGCGGGGAGGTGCGGGACGTTCGGCCAGGCCTCGGGGAGGCGGTGCAGGGGCAGCCGGGGGCTGCTGGGCTGCGCGGTGTGGTGCAGGGGGAGCCAGACCGGGTCCGCGGGGCTGGGTGGTGCGCTGCCCGGTCCCTGGGAGTGGAGGTGCGTGGCGGCGACGGTGGCGGCGGCCGTGGCGACGGGGACGGTGATGGGTTGGTCGAGCTCGCGCCAGGCATGGTGGAGTGCGACCCTGGCTCCGGATTCGCGGCGGGTGGTGGGGAGCCACACCAGCAGGGGGGTGATGATCCCGGTGGCGGCGGCGAGCGCGGCGTAGCCGGCGAGTTTGGCCGCGACCTGGGTGAGTGCTTCGGTGCCGAGGTCGTATTCGAGGAAGAACTCGACTCGGCGTCCGGTGTCCCAGCATCCGTAGGCGTCGGGTCGCACGAGGTCCCCGAAGTGGTGGGCGCAGCGGATCTCCGACCACCACGCGTGCACCGCGGGTGCGGGGGCGCCGGCAGGGGGTGAGGTGTGGCGGGCGGCGGTGACGAGGGCGGCGAACCAGTCGTTGACCCCGACGGTGTGGGCGAGGCGCAGGTTGTGGGCGATGCCGAACGCCCGGTCGTGCCGGTACCCGAGCGCGCGCGGGTCGGTGCCGTGCGCGGCGGCGAGCACCACGGCACCGGCCGGGCCGAGGAGGTAGTGCAGTGGTGAGCTGCCGACGGCCCGGTAGGGCTGGAAGCGGTCGAGCACGCCCCACAGGTAGAGCTCGCGCAGCCGCTGGCGGCCCGAGCGGTAGGACGGGAAGGCCATGTCGGTGATGTGGTCGGCGGTCAGGACGCGGTGCTCGTGGACCATCGCGATGATCCAGTGATCGCGCGGGGTGAGCCGGGCGGCGAGCTCGGCCTGGTGTTCGGCGGTGTTCCGCACGCGCGGCCCGCCCGGGCGCCGCGACGACATCAGGCGGTGGCCGCGCAGTTCTTTCTGACGGACGGGGTCGGTGATCAACGGGTGGTCCCCTTTCTCAGGTCGTGGTCAGCTGCGGCGGCGGGGATCGACGGCGACGGGCCGTGGGGCGGGGTCGGGTTTCGTGGCGGGCTGCGGGGGGTGGACGGAGCCGGGTGCGGGGACGTCATCCGGCCGGTTGCGGCTCGCGGCCCGGTGCGTGGTGGTTCGGTGTGCGGCGGCGCGGATCTCGGCGGCGCGGCCGGGTACCGGCGGCGGCAACGGCTGGGTTCGGAGGGTGAACGCGGGGGTCTGCTCCCCGCCCAGCACCAGCCGGGCGGCGGCGTGGAACGCGCCGAGGTGGGTCAGGTCGTGGTCGGTCAGATGCGGTGTGGTGTGTCGGGCCAGGTCGCGGGCGTCCTCCGGGCTGGTGTTGAAGAAGATCTTGGAGCGGGCGTTGGTGGACAGCCCGTCGCGTAGTTCGCGGGGGAGCTGCCCGAGGTGCTGGTGGGCGAGGGTCATCGCGACCCGGAACCCGCGGGCCTCGGCGAGCATGTCCTCGATGGGGTAGGGCAGGTTGAGGAAGTTGTGGCACTCGTCGACGACGAGCGAGGCGTCACGGCGCTGCCGCTGCGGGGTCCGGGCGCGCGCCGTGGTTGCCTGCCAGGCGGCCGACACGGCGAGGGAACCGACGAGGCGGGTGGTCTCCTCGCCGAGGGATCCCTTGGGGATGCGGACGAGGCAGATGCCGCCGTCGAGGATCTCGGCCATGTCGATCGTGGAGGGCCCGCCGGCGATGGCGTCGCGGACGAAGGGGCGGAGCAGGAACGCGCGCAGCTTGTTGAGCAGGGGGGCGACGACCTGGGCGCGGGAGGCGTCGGTGAGCTGGTCGTACCAGGTCCAGAATCCGTGCAGGACCGGGTCGGTGACCGCTGCGGTGAGGCGGGCGCGGCGGGCGGGGTCGGTCAGCAGGCCGGGGAGCTGCGCCAGGGTCGGGGTGGTGGTGTGGCGGGTGAGGGTGAGGCAGGCGGCGCGCATCACGTCGTCGGTGCGCGGCCCCCATGAGGCGGCGTAGACGCGGCGGAACACCGACACGAGGTTGTCCACGGCCAGATCCGCCGCCCCAGCCCCGGCCGCAGCACCGGTGCCGGCGCTCGTGCTGGGGTGGGTGTCGAGCGGATTGAGACACGGCGGGCGGTGGGGACTGTCGGCGTCGAGCAGGACGACACGGTCGGTGCAACGCCGCGGCAGCCGGGCCAGGATGTCGGTGACGAGGTCACCCTTGGGATCGACCAGCAGGATCCCGCGTCCGGCGTCGGCGTCGGCGAGGATCATGGCCGCGAGCAGGGTGGACTTGCCCGCTCCGGTGGCGCCGATGACGTGCAGGTGATGCCGCGCGTCAGCGACGCGCAGCGCGACGGGGCGCGGGTGTCCGGTGTCGGTGACGCCGAGCGGTTTGGCGTCGGGTCCGGGGACGGCGATCCCGGGCGGGGGTGAAACGGCACGAGCGCCGGCGCGTAGCAGGCCGGGGATGTGGTCGTCAGTGGGCACATGCGCGATCGCGGCGACCTCGCGCACCGACAGCACGTCCCCGCGGTCCAGCCGCCGTGTGGCGAGTGCGGTGGCGGGGTTGTGCAGGCGGGCGCGGGTGTAGCGGTTGTGCTCGCCGTAGGAGGCGAACGCCCCGGCCAGGGCGTGCGCCCGGCCGCGGACGGTGTCACGCGCGGCGCGGGCCTGCGCGGTGTGAGGGGATGTCGCGGGCAGGTGCACGGCGACCGCGTAGCGGACCACGGTCTCGTACTGCGGGCCGCGGTGCTTGTCGACGGCGGCCCGGGTCTGGGTGGAGAGCTCGAGCGCGGTCTGCGGGTCGCGTGGCGGTCCTGCGGGGGTGCGGGTTCCGCCGCGCCGGGTCTGCGTGACGGGCCCGGGCGTGACGAGGTCGAGAACCTCCCGCAGCAGCCCCACGACGAGACCCGGCCGGTGCGTCCGCGGGTGGCGCAGGTGGGTGGCGCTGCGCCGGGCGCGGGCGACGCGGCGGCCGGTGACGGGGCGGGCGAGGATCTGCACGCAGGCGTACTCGTCGCGGCCCAGCCCGACGGCCGCGCCGAGCAGCGCACGGACGGGGTCGTTGTCGAACCGGGTGCGCAATGGCAGCGCTTCGGGCCGGGCCAGGCGAAGCTCACCCCCGGTGACCACCACACGCAGTGCGGCGCCGGGGGTGGGTAGCGGCGCCTGCGCGGGACCGGTGTGGGTGCGCGCCCCGGGCCACGCGGCCTCGATCGCGCGTTCCACCAGGCCGGGAGGGACGGCGCCGGGCACCCAGATCCGGATCGACACCCCGGTGTGGGTGAACACGTACTCCCAGCCGAGGTGGGGCTGCCCGGACAGGACCCGCCGCCAGCGGGGCCGGAGCAGTCCCGCGAGGTTGACCCATAGCGCTTCACTCCCGGCCGCGTCGACCGACGGCGGGGCGAGCACGGTGATCTGGCGGGCGTCGACGGTCAGCGCGGCGGCGCGGCGGCGCAGGATCCGTCGCCGGACCAGCAGGGCGGCGGCCACTACCCCTAGGGTGATCGGGACGATCACCGCCCACGAAGCGAGCAGCACCGTGGTGACCGACGGCCACGTCCGCGGAGGAGGTGTATGAGATCGACTCCGCGTGATCTTGGTG
>CAXTTN010000340.1:0-5341 GCA_964247105.1 uncultured Pseudonocardia sp. | reverse complement strand
CGCCGATGCGGGGGGTGACACATCACCCGGCTGCAGGAAGCTGCAGGAAGGAATCGTCGTGACGACGGTACTCATCTGCGACGATCGTCGCAGCGTCCGCGAAGGCCTCACCCGCGTGATGTCCGCGGTGCCGGGGGTGCACCGGATCGATTGCGTAGCACACGGGGACGAGCTGCTGGCGAGGTTCTCGCGCCAGCCGGTCGACGTCGTCCTGGTCGGCACCCAGCGCGCGGTGCCCACCGGGGTGGAGGCGACTCGGCGCCTGGTCGCCGCTCACCCCCAGGCCAACGTGATCGTCTTCGGGGCCCCCGACGACGCGGGCAGCATCGCGGCCGCCATCGCCGGCGGCGCCCGCGGCTACCTCCGCTGGGACGCCTCGCGCCCCGAGCTGGTGGCCGCGCTCGCCCACACGCTGGCCAGCACGGCGGTCCCGGCGCCGCGGGCCCCCACCGACCCGGGGGTCCAGCTCACGGAGCGGGAGCTGCAGGTCCTGCGGGGCATGAGCCAGGGCAAGAGCAACGGCCAAATCGGCCGCGAGCTGTACCTGTCCGAGGACACGGTCAAGACGCACGCCCGCCGGCTGTTCCGCAAGCTCGGCGTGCGCGACCGGGCGCAGGCGGTGGCCCACGGCTTCCGCCGGGGCCTGGTGTCCTGAGGGCGTCCCGATTCCGCTTGCAGCATGGTGGCCTTGCTCCCGTTGGGTTGGAGCAGGGCCACCGTGCTGTCGTTCACCGGGGCCCGTTCGCTACGGTAAGCGTCACTGAGGACACGGTTGAGCACTCTCCGTGATCGCCCTCACGAACGGATGATGAACAACATGTTGCGTAACGCCTGGACAACAGCGTGCGATGAGTGAGACGACAGACGTTCCCGACGAGCTGGTGTCCCTTGCGATGGCGGGGGACCGTGCTGCAGTCGGGCGCGTGATCGCCATCATTCGGCCGATGGTCGTGCGCTACTGCCGCGCCCGCCTCGGCCGGATGGATCGCTCGTCGGTCTCGGCCGATGACGTCGCGCAGGAGGTGTGTTTGGCCGTTCTGACGGCCCTGCCCGGATATCGTGTCCAGGGCCGCCCGTTCCTGGCCTTCGTCTACGGTATCGCTTCACACAAGGTGATCGATGCTCACCGCGCCGCCACCCGCAACCGGTCCGAACCCGTCGCGGATGTCCCCGACTCGGCGGAGACCGGCGACGGTCCCGAACAGCGTGCCCTGCGCATCGAGCTCTCCGGCGAGATGGCAGCCCTGCTCGAAACGCTCCCCGACAAGCAACGAGAGATCCTGGTGTTACGCGTGGTGGTCGGCCTGTCCGCCGAGGAGACGGCAGATGCCGTCGGCTCCACGCCCGGTGCGGTCCGGGTGGCACAGCACCGGGCGCTCGCGCGGCTGCGCAAGTCGATGCCCGAAGAGGAGGTGGTCTGAGTGCGTGAAGGAGCCAACCGTCCCGGCTCGGCTTTCCCCTTCGGTGGTGGACGTCATCGCACGAACGGCACCAACGGCGTGCACCCCGAAGGCATGGGAAGCCGTCCGGTCCCGCTGGACGAGCTCGACGAGCCGATCGACATCGTCGCCGTGCAGGCGGACGATGAGCTGATCAACGCCCTGCGCGGCGGCACGGGCGTGTCCGCGCCGAGTGTCCTGGGGTTCGACGCCGACGACCACGTTGCGGCGATCCTGGCCGCGTGGAAGGCCGAGGTCGACGCCGACCCGATCCCCGAGCTGATCGACATCGACACGGCGATGGCCGCGATCGAGTCCGCCCGCCCCGCCCGGGCCCGGCCGGGCCACCGGCACCTGGCGCCGGTGGCCGCGGCGGCCGCGTTCGTGGTGCTGGCGATCGGCGGGGTGTCGATCGGGTCGGCCGATTCGGAGCCCGGCGACGCGCTGTGGGGCGTGTCGAAGGTGCTCTACAGCGAGCGGGCCGAGTCGGTCGAGGCCGCGGCACGGGTGGAGACCCGCATCACCACGGCCAAGAAGGCGCTCGCCGAGGGCAAGACCGACGTCGCCGCCCAGGAGCTGCAGGCCGCCCAGGCCGATCTCGCCACGGTCCGCCCCCAGGAGGGCAAGGCCGACCTGGCCGCCGTCCAGAGCTTCCTGGTGGCCAAGGCCGACGAGACCCCTCCGGGCGTGCCGACCGATCCGGGCACCCCGTTGAAGAAGGACCGCACGCGGAGCGTGCCGAAGGGGGCCGGGCTGACCGAGTCCCCCAAGCCGTCGGATCCGGGCAGGCTGCCCACCACGGCGCCGATCCTCGTGGATCCGGTGCTCCCGGTCGTGCCGCCGGTCTCCCACGCGCCGTCCCCCGGGCCCGATCCGGGCGGAGGGGCGACGACGGATCCCACGACGTCCCCCGCCACCACCACGGAGGTCCCGAGCAGCAGCGCGCCGACCACGCCCGCGGCGGAGGGCGAGCCCGCCACCGCCACGCCCACCCGGGGTCTGGGCGGCGCGGAGGGTTCGCCCGGCTCCACCTCCACCGTGGCGGGCTCGGGCACCACGTCGCCCGCCACGAGCGCCAGCTGATCCGGTCCACGACGACGAACGGCCCCCGGGAGACCGGGGGCCGTTCCGTCGTGAAGGGGGCCGCTCAGGAGTCCGACAGCACGGCGTCGGCGTAACCGCGGCAGTACTCCCAGGTGACGTAGCTCGTGGGATCGGGATCGAACGCGGGCTCGTGCGGGCGCATGTGGCCCTCCTCGAGCAGCTGCTGGAGGCTCGCCCGCAGCAGGCTCCACTCGTGGAAGTGCTGCTCGCCGCAATCGCCGCAGTCGACGACGATGCCGCGCACGCCGCGGGCCTCGAGCAGGGCCTGGTAGACCGCGAGATCCGCGAGATCGGCGATGACCTCGCCGCGCTCGTCGTCGCTCAGGTCATCCTGATCCTCGGGCGACTCCTGGCCGTCCATGGACAGCGCGGGATCGTGTGGGTCACCGGCGAAGGGGTCCGGGGGCAGGGCATCGGGCGACACCAGCGCCACGATACTCCGCCGCTCACCGACATCACGGCGAGTACGCCGTCGCCCGCGCGCTCCGCGCGGGCGGCGCGGATACGATGAGGGCAGGGGGTCACGCTCCGACGATGGGAACCGATACATGACGAGCGAGACCACAGGGCTGCCCGCGAAGTTCGCGATGCTGGGCCTGACGTTCGACGACGTGCTGCTGCTGCCGGCCGAGTCCGACGTGGTGCCCAGCGCCGTCGACACGGGTACGCAGGTCACCCGGCGGGTGCGGCTGAAGGTGCCGCTGGTGTCGTCGCCGATGGACACCGTCACCGAGGCGCGGATGGCCATCGCCATGGCCCGCGCGGGCGGTCTCGGCACGCTGCACCGCAACCTGTCGCCCGAGCAGCAGGCGGCCCAGGTGGAGGTCGTCAAGCGGTCCGAGGCGGGCATGGTCACCGACCCCGTCACGTGTTCACCGGAGAACACGCTCGCCGACGTCGACGCGCTGTGCGCCAAGTTCCGCATCTCCGGCGTGCCCGTCACGGACGCCGGCGGGCGGCTGGTCGGGATCATCACCAACCGCGACATGCGCTTCGAGATGGACCACACCCGGCCCGTGCGCGAGGTGATGACGCACGCCCCGCTGATCACCGCCCGCGTGGGTGTCTCGGCCGAGGCCGCGCTGGGTCTGCTGCGCCGGCACAAGCTGGAGAAGCTGCCGATCATCGACGGCGACGGCATCCTCCGCGGCCTCATCACCATCAAGGACTTCAACAAGACCGAGAAGTACCCGCTCGCCACGAAGGACCCCGACGGGCGGCTCGTCGTCGCCGCGGCCGTCGGGGTCGGCGAGGAGGGCTACGCCCGCGCGATGCTGCTGGTCGAGGCGGGCGCCGACGTGCTGATGGTCGACACCGCGCACGGGCACTCCCGGCGCGTGCTGGAGACCGTCGCGAAGCTGCGCGCCGAGGTCGGGCACTCCGTCGACGTGGTCGGCGGCAACGTCGCCACCCGCGCCGGGGCCGCCGCGCTCGTCGAGGCCGGGGCCGACGCCGTCAAGGTCGGGGTGGGGCCGGGCTCGATCTGCACCACCCGCGTCGTGGCCGGCGTCGGCGCCCCGCAGATCACCGCGATCTACGAGGCCGCCCAGGCCTGTGCGGCCGCGGGCATCCCGGTGATCGGTGACGGCGGCATCCAGTACTCCGGCGACATCTCCAAGGCCATCGCGGCCGGCGCGTCCACCGTGATGCTGGGCAGCCTGCTCGCGGGCACCGCCGAGTCGCCGGGCCAGATCATCTTCGTGGGCGGCAAGCAGTTCAAGACCTACCGCGGGATGGGGTCGCTGGGGGCGATGCAGTCGCGGGGTGACGCGAAGTCCTACTCCAAGGACCGCTACGCCCAGGACGACGTGCTCTCCGAGGACAAGCTCGTCCCCGAGGGCATCGAGGGCCGCATCCCCTTCCGCGGGCCGCTGGCGCAGGTGGTGCACCAGCTCATCGGCGGGCTGCGTTCCGGGATGGGCTACGCCGGGGCACAGACGATCCCGCAGCTGCAGCAGGCGCAGCTCGTGCGGATCACCGCGGCGGGGTTGAAGGAGAGCCATCCCCACGACATCACCATGACTGTCGAGGCCCCCAACTACGTCGCCCACTGAGGACCACCGTCTACCCTGACCTCCCGTGCGTGACCTCGTGGAGATCGGGATGGGCCGGGAGGCCCGCCGCAGCTACGACCTGGGCCAGGTCGAGATCGTGCCGTCGCGGCGGACCCGCAGTTCGAAGGAGGTCTCCACCGCCTGGCAGCTCGACGCCTACCGGTTCGACATCCCGCTCGTCACCCACCCGACCGACGCGGTGGTGTCGCCGGCGAGCGCCGTGCGCGTCGGGCAGCTCGGCGGGCTGGCGGTGCTCAACGCCGAGGGTCTCTGGGCCCGGCACTCCGACGCCGAGGGGGCGCTCGCGCGGGTGCTCGACGCCGCGGCGTCCGACGACCCCACCGCCGCCGTCCGGGTCCTGCAGGAGCTGCACGCCGCCCCGATCGACCCGGCGCTGCTCAAGGAGGCGCTCAAGACCGTCCGCGACGCCGGGGTCACCGTCGCGGCCCGCGTCAGCCCGCAGCGCGCCCGCGAGCTGACTCCCGACCTGCTCGCCGCCGGCGTCGAGATCCTCGTGGTGCAGGGCACGATCATCTCCGCCGAGCACGTGTCGGCCGGTGCGCCGCTGAACCTCAAGGAGTTCATCGCGTCGCTCGACGTGCCCGTCGTCGCGGGCGGGGTGGGCGACTACCGCACCGCGATGCACCTCATGCGCACCGGCGCGGCGGGGGTGATCGTCGGGTACGGGGAGTCGTCGGCCACCACCACGGACGACGTGCTGGGCATCGGCGTGCCCATGGCCAC
>CAXTTN010000339.1:0-5358 GCA_964247105.1 uncultured Pseudonocardia sp. | reverse complement strand
TCGGACCGCACGATCACCTGCGGACGACTGAGCAGGAACTTCCGACTCAGGACACCAGGACGTGTCTGCTGGATCTCCAGCCGGCTGCGCGACGCCCAGGTGGGCACCTCGCGGCGTTGTCGTCGCCGCTCCTCCGCCTGGCGAGCCACCCACCTGGACGCCGCTCGCTCGGCATGGATCCAGCAGACGCGTCCTAGCGCAGCGCGGCGTTGCCCGCCTCCTGCGCGGCCCGGAGCCCGGCCGCCACCGGCGTCCGGCCGGCGAACACCTCGTTGAGGATCGGTTCGAAGGCCGTGGCGCCGGCGCCGAAACGGGGCCCGCCCGGCGCCGCGATCGTGGCGTCGCCGCTCGCCGCCCCGAAGCTGGCGGTGTCGACGCCCTTGCCGCGCCAGTACGCGAAGTACCGCTCCTGGGCGGCGGTGACGGCGGGCAGCGCCGCGCCCTCGGCACCCACGTAGGCGGCGCCGCGCGCGGAGCCGATCCACCGCAGGACCTTCAGCACCGCGTCGCGCCGCGGGCTGTCGGCGTTGCCCGCGGCGATCACGCTGTTCACCACCGACACCCGCCCCGCGGGGCCCGCGACCATCGGCGCCACGGCCCAGCCGAACGTCGCCCCGTCGGCGATGTTCTTCAGGTTGTAGGTGCCCGACTGGAACAGCGCCATCCGCCCCCGCAGGAACTGGTCGCGGCTGAAGTCGGGGTTGTCGTTGGTGTCGGCGGCGGGCGGCGCGACGTGGTCGGTGTTGATCATCTTGACGAGGTAGGCGAACGCCTGCTCGGCGGCCGGGTTGCTGAAGTCGAACGTGTCGTCGGCCGCCTGGAACGTGCCGCCGTTGGATCCGATGAACTCGTAGTAGACCGCCTGCAGGTCGCGCCCGGCGTTGAAGCCGTACTGCCGGGTGGTGGCCGGGTCGAACCCCGGCTGGTCGGCGGTCCGGCCCGCCCCGTCGACGGTCAGCTTCCGCGCGGCCGGCAGGAACGTGTCGCGGGCCGGGTCGGTGGGGTGCCACGTGAGGTTCGCGGGGTCGACGGCGGCCGCGGCGACCATCGCCGTGTTGTAGAACAGCCCGATCCGGCCGTCGGTGAGAGCCGGGACGCCCCAGAGCGTGCCGCCCCGCGTGTACTGCGCGACCGCGGCGGGCAGCCAGTTCGGCACGTCGGCCGCGAGCTCCTTCCCGACGTCGACGAGCTTGCCGCCGTCGGCGAACGAGCCGAAGTAGGACGAGTTGAGCCAGTAGACGTCGTCGGCCGTGCCGGCGGCGACGTCGAGCGGGAGGTTCGTGTAGTAGCTCGCGAACGGCACGAGGTCCAGGCGCACCGCGATGTCCGGGTTGGCCGCGCTGAACGCGAACGACTTCTCGTAGGCCCGCGCCACCTGCTCGTCCCACAGCCGGAACGTGATGGTGGTGACGGCGGGCGCCCCGGGGGCGGCGGGAGCGCAGCCCGCGAGCGCGAGCAGGACGGCTGCGCCCAGCGCGCGGAGCTTCACGGGGTGTGGAGGATAGCCTCAGGCGTGCGGTATTTCTACGATACGGAGTTCATCGAGGACGGAACCACCATCGACCTCGTCTCGATCGGCGTCGTCGCCGAGGACGGGCGCGAGTTCTACGCGGTGTCCACCGAGTTCGATCCGGCGCGGGCCGGGGCCTGGGTCCGCGCCAACGTGCTGCCCAAGCTCCCCTCCCCGGCCGATCGGGCCTGGCGCTCGCGCGAGCGGCTGCGCGCCGACCTGCTGGAGTTCCTCACCGCGGGTGCGGGCGACGTCCAGCTGTGGGCCTGGATCGCCGCCTACGACCACGTCGCCCTGTGCCAGCTCTGGGGTCCGATGCCGGCGCTGCCCCGCGCGCTGCCGCGGTTCACCCGCGAGCTGCGCCAGCGCTGGGAGGACGCCGGCCGCCCCGCGCTGCCCCCGCCCACGTCCGACGCGCACGACGCGCTCGCCGACGCCCGGCTCAACCGCAGGCGGTGGGACGTGATCGAGGCGGCCCTGGCCCGGACTACTCTCTAGCTCGTGACCTGGACCATCGACGCACCGGTCGAGGTGCTGCCCGAGCTGCCCCCGCTGCCCGGTGACCTGCGCACCCGACTCGACGACGCGCTCGCCCGCCCGGCTGCGCAGCAACCGGAATGGCCCGACGCCGCGCAGGTCGCGCACGTCCGCACCGTGCTGGAGAGCGTCCCGCCCGTCACGCTGCCGCCGGAGGTCGACCGGCTCTCCGGGCGCCTGGCCGACGTCGCGAACGGGAAGGCGTTCCTGCTGCAGGGCGGCGACTGCGCGGAGACGTTCGTCGACAACACCGAGCCGCACATCCGTGCCACCATCCGCACGCTGCTGCAGATGGCGATCGTGCTGACCTACGGCGCGTCGATGCCGGTCGTCAAGATCGGGCGCATCGCCGGCCAGTACGCGAAGCCGCGCAGCTCCGCCACCGACGCGCTGGGCCTGCCGTCCTACCGCGGCGACATCGTCAACGCGCTGACCCCCGATCCGGCCCTGCGGGTGCCCGATCCGTCGCGGATGGTCCGCGCCTACGCCAACGCGAGCGCGGCGATGAACCTGGTGCGCGCGCTCACCGCCACCGGCATGGCCGACCTGACGATGGTGCACGACTGGAACAAGGACTTCGTCCGCACCTCGCCCGCGGGCGCCCGGTTCGAGGCCATCGCGTCGGAGATCGAGCGCGCGCTGCGGTTCATGGACGCCTGCGGGGTCGACGACCACAACCTCCACAACGTCGAGTTCTACGCCTCCCACGAGGCGCTGCTGGTGGACTACGAGCGCGCCATGCTGCGGTTGGACCGGCGCTTCGACGAGCCGCGCCTCTACGACCTCTCGGCCCACTTCCTGTGGATCGGCGAGCGCACCCGCCAGCTCGACGGCGCCCACATCGCGATCGCGGAGCTGCTGTCCAACCCGATCGGCCTCAAGATCGGCCCGTCCACCACGCCGGAGCAGGCCGTCGAGTACGTCGAGCGGCTCGACCCGCACGGCCGCCCCGGCCGGCTCACGCTGATCAGCCGGATGGGCAACGGCAAGGTGCGTGACGTGCTGCCGGGCATCGTGCAGAAGGTCGAGGCGTCGGGGCACAAGGTCATCTGGCAGTGCGACCCGATGCACGGCAACACCCACGAGTCCACCAGCGGCTACAAGACCCGCCACTTCGACCGCATCGTCGACGAGGTGCAGGGCTTCTTCGAGGTCCACGCGGCGCTGGGGACGCACCCGGGCGGGATCCACGTCGAGGTCACCGGCGAGGACGTCACCGAGTGCCTCGGCGGCGCCCAGGACATCTCCGACGCCGACCTCGCCGGGCGCTACGAGACCGCGTGCGACCCCCGCCTGAACACGCAGCAGAGCCTGGAGCTCGCGTTCCTCGTGGCGGAGATGCTGCGGGGCTGACTATCCTGACCATCGTGACCCACAGGAGGTCGTGATGGCTCAGCCGACAGAGCAGACGTGGTCAGTGGCAGAGGCCAAAGCACACTTCAGCGATGTCGTCGAGCGTGCCGTGGGCGAAGGTCCGCAGGTCGTCACCCGACGCGGGCGCAGAACCGTCGTGGTGGTGTCGATCGAGGAGTGGGAGCGCCGTACGCAGCGCCGGGGCACGCTGGCCGAGTTCTTCGCGGCCTCGCCGCTGCGGGGCTCGGGTCTCGTGGTCGAACGCTCGGCCGACACCGGACGGTCCGTCGATCTGTGAGCTTTCTGTTGGACACGAACGTGGTGTCCGAGTGGACGAGGCCGCGTCCCGATCTCTCTGTCGTGCGATGGCTGGACGAGGTGGACGAGGACGCTGTCTTCCTCAGCACTCTGACACTGGGTGAGCTGCGCGAAGGCGTGGACGGGCTGGCGCCCGGGCGGCGGCGCGACCAGCTCGTCCAGTGGCTGGCCCAGGATCTCCCCGAGCGTTTCGCCGGCCGGGTGCTGCCTGTCGATGCGGCCGTCGCCGGACGGTGGGGTTCGCTCCGCGCGTCGGCAGGCCGCGCGGGACGCACTCTGCCTGTCGTCGACTCGCTGATCGCAGCAACCGCTCTGGAGCACGGGTTCGCGGTGGTCACCCGCAACGTCCGCGACTTCCGGGGCGCCGGCGTCCGGCTCGTCGATCCGTGGACCGACGTGCGCTGACCCCGCGTGGCTGCGTTCCGCGGAACGCGGACCTGCAGGCGCACGGCCCGGCCGGACAGGTCGAGCTCGCGGGGTTCAGAACGTCGTCAGGGTGATCGTGGTGCCGCGGTCGACCATCGAGCCGGCGCCGTTGCTCTGGTCCACCACCCGCCCGTTGCGGCGGCCGAACGGGAAGCCCTGCACCTCCTCGGCCTTCAGCCCCGCCTCCTCCAACGTGGCCTTGGCCCGGCCGAAGCTCTGCCCGACCACGAACGGGACGCGGACCTGCGCGGGCGGGGGCGGGGGAGCCGCGCCGTCGCTCAGCACCAGCGTCACGGGGCCGCCGCTCGCCACCGGCGTGCCCGCGGCGGGGTCGGTGCGGACCACCGCCCCCGTGGGCACCGTCGAGCTGTACTCGTTCGCCGTGCTCGACCGCACCGGGCGGAGGCTCGCGGCGCGGATCGCCTGCTCGGCGTCGGCGAGCGCCGTACCGGGCGCGACGGCGGGCACGGTCGGCCGGCCCCGGGAGACGACGATCGCCACCGTGCTGCCGCGCAGCAGCCGCGCGTCCGGGCCGGGGTCGGACTTCTTCACGACGCCCGCGGCCAGCGTGTCGTCGTAGCTGTCGGTGGAGGTCGGGACGAGGTCGGCGGCGGCGAGCAACCGCTCCGCCGCGGTCTGCTGCAGCCCGACGATCGAGGGCATCGACGTCCAGCGCCCGGTGCCCAGCCACCACGCGGTGACGCCGATGCCCAGCGCGAGCACCAGCACCACGGCGATCCAGGCGGCGAACACCCGGCGGCTGCGGCGCCGGGCCGCCAGGTGCGGGGGCGGGCCCTCGGGCTCGATCGCGGCCCGGTCCATCGCCCGGGTGCCGCTGCGGGGCGTGGGCGAGGCCGAGGGGATCGTCGTCTGCTCCTCCACCGGTCGATGCGGGGGAGCGGGCGGCAGGACGCGCGGCACCTCCAGTGCCACCGCCACCCGTCGCAGCTCGGCGAGCATCGCGGTGGCGTCGGCCGGTCGGCGCGCGGGGTCGCGGGAGGTGGCCCGGCGCACGAGGTCGTCGAGCTCCGGGGGCACGTCACCGGCGATCAGCGACGGCGCCGGGACGTCGGAGTTCACGTGCCGGTAGGCCACGGAGATCGCGGTGTCACCGGTGTAGGGCGGCGCGCCGGTGAGCATCTCGTAGAGCACGATCCCGGCCGAGTAGACGTCGCTGCGGGCGTCGGCGGTGCCGGTGGCGACCTGCTCGGGGG
>CAXTTN010000338.1:0-5367 GCA_964247105.1 uncultured Pseudonocardia sp. | reverse complement strand
GTCGCGGTCACCGTGCTGCGGTTCTCCAACTTCATCGGCCCGCGCATCGACACCGTGTTCACCCGCTACTTCGCGCTGCCCGCGGTGCCCACCGTCCTCGGTTACGACGCGCGGGTGCAGCTGCTGCACGAGGAGGACGCCCTCGCCGTCCTGGAGCGTGCGGCCACCCACGAGATCCCGGGCACGTTCAACGTCGCGGCCGACGGGGTGCTGCTGCTCTCGCAGGCCATCCGCCGCGCGGGGCGCATCGCCGTGCCGGTGCCCAGCCGCGCGGTGGGCCCGCTGGGCCGCGTGTTCCGCGGCGCGCGCCTCGTCGACTTCTCGCCGGAACAGATGCGGCTGCTCAACTTCGGCCGGGTCGTCGACAACCGCAGGCTGCGCACCCAGTTCGGCTTCACCCCCCGCTGGACCACCATGCAGGCCTTCGACGACTACGTGCGCGGCCGCGCCCTGCGTCCGGTGATCGCGCCGGAACGCATCGAGTCCCTGGAGCGCGGCGTGCTGGGCATCGCGCGGGCGGTGCTGTGATGAGCGCGCGACGTCCCGCGAACCGCCGCCCCACCACCCCGGAGTACCCCACCAGAAGAGGAACCGTCGTGTCCGAGGCCCGCGTCATCCCGCTGCACGCGGACGCGTCCGGCGCCCGCACGCGCTGGCGGCTCGGGACGCCGAGCGTCGCCCCGCCCCCGCCGCCCGCTCCCGAGCCCGAACCGGTCGCGGATCCCGTTCCGGAGTGGGAGACCGCCCTGGAGGCGGCGTTGACGTTCGCGCGGCGCCGGCTGGAGGGCGACTACGCCGTCGACGACTTCGGCTTCGACGCCGACCTCACCGACAACCTCCTGCTGCCCGCGCTGCGCCCGCTGTACCAGAAGTGGTTCCGCGTCGAGACGATCGGCATGCACCACGTGCCCGACACCGGCGGCGCGCTGGTGGTGGCCAACCACTCCGGCACCCTGCCGCTCGACAGCCTGATGACGGCGGTCGCGCTGCACGACGACCACCCCGCGCAGCGCCACCTGCGCACCCTGGGCGCCGACCTGCTGTTCCGCATGCCGGGGTTCGGGTCGCTCGCCCGCAAGCAGGGGGCGACGCTGGCCTGCAACCCCGATGCCGAGCGGCTGCTGTCGTCCGGGGAGCTGGTGGGGGTGTGGCCGGAGGGCTTCAAGGGCATCGGCAAGCCCTTCCGCGACCGCTACAAGCTGCAGCGTTTCGGGCGCGGCGGCTTCGTCTCCGCGGCGCTGCGCACCGGGGTGCCGATCATCCCGTGCTCGATCGTGGGCGCGGAGGAGATCTACCCGAAGATCGGCGACATCAAGCCGCTGGCCCGGCTGTTCGGGGCGCCGTACTTCCCCGTGACGCCGCTGTTCCCCCACCTCGGCCCGCTGGGCCTGATCCCGCTGCCGTCCAAGTGGTACATCGAGTTCGGCGAGCCGATCCGCACCGACACCATCGGCGTCGCCGAGGCCGACGACCCGATGACCGTGTTCAACCTGACCGACCAGGTGCGCGAGACCATCCAGCACACCCTCTACCGCCTGCTGAGCCAGCGCCGCAACGCGTTCCTGGGATAGGGCCCTCACAACGAGTGGCACTTTCGTTCGAACCTATCGGACGAGAGTGACACTCGTTCGGTAGGCACTAGCGTTTTCGGGCGGCCAGGCCGGCCGCCACCGCCCCCGCCAAAGCTCCGGCGCCCAGTACCGAGGGGACGCCGATGCGCGCTGCTTTACGGCCGGTTCGGAAATCGCGGATCTGCCAGCCGCGGTTCTTGGCGACGTCGCGCAGCTCCGAATCCGGGTTGACGGCCACCGCGGTGCCGACGGCCGAGAGCATCGGCACGTCGTTGACCGAATCGGAGTACGCGGTGCACCGGCGCAGGTCCAGGCCCTCGGCCACGGCCAGCGCGCGCACGGCGTGGGCCTTCGCCGGGCCGTGCAGGATCTCGCCCACCAGCCGCCCGGTGAAGCGCCCGTCGACGCTCTCCGCGACGGTGCCGAGCGCGCCGGTGAGCCCGAGCCGCCGCGCGATGATCTGGGCCAGCTCGACGGGGGTGGCGGTGACCAGCCACACGCGCTGCCCGGCGTCCAGGTGCATCTGAGCGAGTGCGCGGGTGCCGGCCCAGATGCGGTCGGCCATCAGCTCGTCGTAGATCTCCTCGCCGAGGTCGACGATCTCCGACACCGGCCGCCCCGCCACGAACGACAGCGCGGTGTCGCGGTGGCCGGAGACGTCGGTCTCCCGGCCACCGACCCGGAACTTGACCTGCTGCCAGGCGAAACCGGCCAGGTCGGAGGTGGTGAAGAACTTGCGTGCGGCGAGCCCGCGAGCGAAGTGGAAGATCGACGCGCCGACCATCATCGTGTTGTCGACGTCGAAGAACGCGGCGGCGGTGAGATCGGTCTGCGGGACGTCGGCCGGGCCGGTGTCGGCGGCCGCCACCGCGGCCGCGGCGGACGCCTCGCCCGCGACGACGGCGGGGTCGTCGCGGCCCGTCCGCGTGTCGTGTTCCACCTGTCCAGCCTACTGTCGGTGGCGGGGTGTGAAGGGGCCGTCGCGGGGTGTTCCCCGCGACGGCCTCCGGCTCGTGACCCTCAGCCGATCGTGATGCCGGGCTGGCCGGGCAGCAGCGGGGGCAGCTGGATCGGCGGCACCAGCGGCAGCGGCACCGGGATCGAGACGGTGCCGCCGCCCGAGGGCGCCGACGTCGTGGTCGGCGCGGTGGTGCGGGGGTTCGTCGTCGGGTCCGTGCCGTCCGAGCCCTGCCGCCCGTCGTCGCCGGTGGCCGGGGTCGACGGGTCGGGCGTGGCGGACGGTCCGGTTCCACCGGTCACCGAACGCCCCGACCGCGACGGTTCGGTGCCGCCGGTGCCGCCGGTGCCGCCGGTGCCGCCGGTGCCGCTGGTGCCGCTGGTGCCGTCGGTGCCGCTAGTCGCGCCCCCGCCCGTTGCGGCGGCCGGCCGCGGGGTGCAGGTGCCCTGGGCGGGCAGCGGGCCGAGGTCGTCGACCACCCCGGACGTGACCTGCGTGCACGAGGACCGGTCGCCGAGCGCCTCGGTGCGGCCCAGGATCCGGTCGAGCAGGCCGATCGAGCTGTCGGCTCCCGGGAGGGCCGCGGTCGGCAACGCCGAGCGCAGCACCGACAGCCGCGACGCCTGCTCCCCCGCCCACGCCCGCAGGTCGCCCAGCGCGGCGGTGCCGCCCGCGTCGTCGCTGTCGAGCAGCATGCGCGAGCCCTCGCCGGTCGAGGCGTCGAAGTCCTTGATCGCCGACTGGAACAGCTCGGGCTGCGCCGCGGCTGGTGAGCGGGCGGCGAGCTGCTCGACCTCGTCGATGCGGCGGGTGGCCATCTGGAGTTGCTTGCGCCCCTTGGCCGCGCTGTCGAAGGTCGTGGCGAGGCTCGCGCTCTCGGCGACCCGCTTGACGCCGTACAGGGCGTCGCCGGGCAGCGCGTTGCGGCTGGCGTAGACGCTCCCGCCGGCCACGGCCACGACCGCGAGCACCGCGGCGGCCCCGATGAGCACGGCCCGCCTGCTGAGCAGGCGCACCGCGGAACGGCCCGACGGCCGCCCGGCCGGGCGGCTGGGGACGGCGTGACGGCTCGCGCGGCCGGCGTCGGTGCCGCCCCCGCGCGACGAGGCACGCCGGCGACCGGCCCGGTCGAGCACGGCCGTCTCGCGGTCGCCGGTGAGGGCCGGAGCCACGACCGGGATGACGGCCGTCTCGTCCTCGGCGGGTACGGCGTGGACGGGCCCGGCGTCGATCGGCCCGGTGTCGATCGGCCCGGCGTCGGCCTGCGCCAGCCGGGCCATCAGCTGCTGCCGCGCGCGGGCCTTCTCGTCGGGCCGCGGCGCGTAGGCGTCCCCGCTCGCGCTCAACATCGCCGCGATCTCGAGGTCCCGGGCCAGCTCGGGGTCGTCGGCGACGGAGCCGGGGGGTGTCCCCTGCTCGATCGCCGTGGCGAAACGCTCCGCGTCCCAACCGGCCGGGCCCTGTTCGGCGGGCATGTTTGCCGTCCTCACTGCACACCTGCGCTGTACGAGGTGGGGTGCAGGCGCATCCCACGCTCCTCCCTCTGTTCACCAGCACAACGAGCGGCCGGGGGGCAGGATACGGGTGCGCGACCGTTCACCGCATCGAGTTGTTCATTCGCCGCAGCCGTAACGCCGGGCCCTTCCGGCTCGATACTGCGCCGGCTCATCGGAGGCCCTCCGGCAGCAGCTGCGCGAGGCGGCGCACCGCGCGGTGCTGCAGGGCCTTGACCGCGCCCTCGTTGCGATCCATGATCCGCGCCGTCTCGGCCACCGACAGCCCCTGCAGGAAGCGGAGCTGGATGCATTCCTGCTGGTCGGCGTTGAGCTTGTGCACGCAGCGCAGCAGCTCCTCGTGGGTGGCGCCGTCCAGGACCTGCTGCTCGGGGCCGCTGGTGGTGGGGGAGTGATCCACCATCTCGCCGGTGGTCTGCTCGAGCCGGTACCGGCTCGACTTCACGTGGTCGAAGATCAGGTTGCGGGCGATGGTGACGAACCACGCACCGATGTCGCGGCCCTGGTAGCTGACCGAGCTGATGCGCCGCAGCGCGCGGACGAACGTCTCCTGCGTGATGTCCTCCGCGAGGGTGCGATCACCCGTACGGAACAACACGAAGCGGAAGACCACGTCGTAGTAGCGGTCGAAGAGCTCGCCGAAGGCGTTCATGTCGCCGGCCTGTGCGGCGTTCACGAGCGTCCAGGCGCCGGTGCCGTCCTGGGGCTCGACGGGGGCGTCGGCCGGAGCCTCCGCCACGTGGGCCGGGGCCGCGGGGCTCTGCGGGCGTGGCCGGGGCAGCGGCGGGGACGTCGCGGGGGACATCGCCGCCGACCCGTTCGGGCCGGGCCGGGCCGGCCCCGGGGGAGCGGTCGTCGGGGACATCGGAACCTCCCCGCCCGTCGGGCGCCGGGCGGTGTCGGTGCGGTGCATCCGGAACGGTCGCATCGGGCGGGTCATGAAAACCCGTCGGGCCTGCACCGGTGTCGGACAGGACGCCGCGGAACCGACCGCGGTGTGCTGGTCACAACAGGCAGCATGCCACTCCCTCGGGTGAGTCTGGCGACGTTCCGGTGCGTCGGGGCGTTGTGGGGTTTGTAGCGGCGGAGCATACGGCCGGTCGGGTGTATCGACGGGCGCGCATCCGCTCGCGGGGCGTGCCATCCGGTGAGCGGACGACTACACGCGGTGAGTGTAGCAGTGCGCTGCGTGTCGTCCGGCGCGTGATCGTCGGGCCGCTCCGAACGCCGGGGGCCCGAGCCACCCGGTCCGTGCCAGACTCGCCGTGGGAGTCCCCGCGCCCGTCGAGTGAGATCCAGGAGAGCCGTGGACAACAGCCCGTCC
>CAXTTN010000337.1:0-5368 GCA_964247105.1 uncultured Pseudonocardia sp. | reverse complement strand
TGATCTTCGACTCGGTCTACGACACCTACCGCGGCGTCATCACCTACATCCGCGTCGTCGACGGCCGGATCACGCCGCGCGAGCGGATCCGGATGATGTCCACGGGCACCACGCACGAGCTGCTGGAGGTCGGGATCGTGTCGCCCGAGCCCAAGCCGTCGCGCGGGCTGGGCGTCGGCGAGGTGGGCTACCTCATCACCGGGGTGAAGGACGTCCGGCAGTCGAAGGTCGGCGACACGATCACGAGCCTGCGCCACGGTGCCACCGAGCCCCTCGTGGGGTACCGGGAGCCGCGGCCGATGGTCTACTCAGGACTGTATCCGGTGGACGGCTCGGACTATCCCGAGCTGCGCGACGCGCTGGACAAGCTCCAGCTCAACGACGCCGCCCTGACCTACGAGCCCGAGACGTCCGCGGCGCTGGGCTTCGGCTTCCGCTGCGGCTTCCTCGGCCTGCTGCACCTGGAGATCACCCGCGACCGCCTGGAGCGCGAGGCGGGCCTGGACCTGATCTCCACGGCGCCCAACGTCGTCTACCGGGTGATCCGCGACGACGGCGTCGAGCTCACCGTCACCAACCCCTCGGACTGGCCCACCGGCCGGGTCGCGCAGATCTTCGAGCCCATCGTCAAGGTGACGATCCTGGCGCCGTCGGAGTTCATCGGCGCGATCATGGAGCTGTGCCAGACCCGGCGCGGCCAGCTCGGCGGCATGGACTACCTGTCGGAGACCCGCGTCGAGCTGCGCTACACGATGCCGCTCGCCGAGATCATCTTCGACTTCTTCGACGCCCTGAAGTCGCGCACGCGCGGCTACGCGTCGCTGGACTACGAGGAGGCCGGCGAGCAGGAGGCCGATCTCGTCAAGGTCGACATCATGCTGCAGGGCGAGGCGGTCGACGCGTTCTCGGCCATCCGGCACAAGGACTCCGCCTACGCCTACGGCACCTCCATGACCACGAAACTGCGCGAGCTGATCCCGCGCCAGCAGTTCGAGGTGCCCATCCAGGCCGCCATCGGCTCGCGGATCATCGCGCGGGAGAACATCCGCGCGATCCGCAAGGACGTGCTCGCCAAGTGCTACGGCGGCGACATCACCCGCAAGCGCAAGCTGCTGGAGAAGCAGAAGGAGGGCAAGAAGCGCATGAAGACCATCGGACGGGTCGAGGTGCCGCAGGAGGCCTTCGTCGCCGCGCTCTCCACCGACTCGACGGGCGACAAGGCCAAGAAGTAGGCCGGCCGACCCCCCGGAGGACCCCAGGCCGGCGCGAGCACGGGGGTGGCACGCGTCATCGCAGGGGTTGTGGGCTCGTCGCAGGGGTTGCAACGTCTGCGCACACCGGAGAAGCCCTGCGAGGACGCGCGGCGGTGCGAGGATGGGGGTGTGAGCCCCCCGGGAGGTGTCGGCGTGGCGGCCGTCGTGCTGCTCGTGGTCTTCGTGCTCGGGGTGGGCGTCGGTGGCTCGAAGCGGCGGTGGACCCTGCTGCTGGCCGGCATCGTCGTGATCGCTGTCGTCGGGTTCGTCGCCACGGCCGCCACCTCCGCAGCGGCGGCCACCCGGGCCGAGGACATCACCCGGCTCTACTCCACGGCCCTGCCGCCGCTCGTCGCGTTCCTGGCGGGGTGGGTCTGTGCGCGCGGCAGCTGGTTCACGCGGGTCGTCGTGGTGGCCGCCGCGGCGTTCCTGCTCGCGGCGTTCCCCTACGCCGCCGCAGGTCGGGCCACGGCGGGTGTGTTCTCGCCGGGTTCGGTCCAGGACGTGTCCGCGGGCACGTCCTAACGGGTGCCCTGCAGCGCCAGGGTCTCGAGCAGGTCGACGATCCGGGCGCGCTCGGGGGTGGCGCCCAGTGCCTCGCTCGCGCGGCGTTCGACGCGTCCGCAGACGCGCTCGACCACCTCGCGGCCGGGGGAGGAGAGGTGGACCAGCACGCGGCGCCGGTCGACCGGGTCGGTGTTGCGGAACGCCAGGTGGGCGGCCACGAGGCGATCCACGACGCGGGTGGCGGTGGGAGCGGGGAGAGCGGTGTGGGAAGCGATCTCGCCCATGCTGCGGCCGCCGCCGCGGGAGAGCATGAGGAGCACGCGCCAGCCGTCGCGGCTGACGCCTTCCGCCGAGGTGGCCGGGGACAGCGCGGTGTCGACCGCACGGTCCAACCGGTCCAGCAACTCGACCAGACCTGTCATGCGCGGCGCCGGAACGGAGACCGCTCCCGCCGCTCGTCTACTCGGTGGCTCGGACACGGTGACCGACTGTACGTGCTGAGAGGGCCACATGTGGCTCTCAGTGTGAGAAAAGTTCTTCCGACCGGCGTATCCCGGGGTCAGCGAGTGAAAACGATCTTCCCGGACGTGTGACCGTCCACCATGGCCTGGAAGCCGTCGAATGCCTTGTCCATGGGCAGTTCCAGCCCGATCTCCGGGGTGATCCCGGCGTTCGCGACGAACGTGAGGAGATCGCGGAGCTCGTCGCTCGTGCCCATAGTGGACCCGATCACACGCAGCTGCAGGAAGAACAGCCGCTGCAGGTCGGCGCCCGGGTTGGGGCCGCTCGTCGAACCCGAGACGACGATCACACCGCCGGGCTTGAGCGCGCGCATCGAGTGTGCCCAGGTGGCGTCGCCGACGGTCTCGAAGACGGCGTCGACGCGCTCGGGCAGCCGCTCACCCGAGGCGAAGGTGGCGTGGGCGCCGAGGCGCTCCGCGAGCGCGCGCTTGTCGTCGCTGCGGCCCGTCACCCACACGCGCATCCCGGCCGCGCGGCCCAGCTGCACCAGCGCCGTCGACACCCCACCGGACGCGCCCTGCACCAGCATGGTCTGCCCCGGCCGCAGCCCGGACTTCACGAAGATCATCCGATAGGCCGTGAGCCACGCGGTGCCCATCACCGCCGCCTGCACCGCGGTGAGGCCCGCGGGCTTCGGGATCGCGTTGCGCTTCGGGACGACGACCGTGTCGGCCATCGCGCCCTGGTGCTTCTCGGTGAGCAGCGTGCGCCGCGGGTCGAGCGTCTCCTCGCCCAGCCAGCCGGCCGAGTTGATCACCGAGTGCAGCACCACCTCGGTGCCGTCCTCCAGGGTCCCGGCGCCGTCGCAGCCGAGGATCATGGGGAACTGCTCGGGCTTGATGCCGACCCCGCGCAGCGTCCAGATGTCGTGCATGTTGAGGCTGGCGGCGGCGACCTTCACCGCGACCCAGCCCTCGGGGACCTCGGGCTCGGGACGCTCACCCACGGTGAGCGATTCCAGCGGAGCGTCGGCGTTGGGCTCGGCTGCGTAGACGGCGAACATACGGGAGAACCTAGGCGATGGTGGCCCGGTCTACTGTGTGGGACGTGGCACGTGCGATCGCCGACTGGTGGGACGCGATCGAGCTGTGGGTCACCCAGCTCGCGTTCCCGCTCCAGGTCGTGCTCGCGATCGTCGTGCTCGTCCCCCTGTGCTGGTACACCGCCGCCGGCGTCGACCGGCTCGTCGACGCCGTGTCGGCGGCCGTCGCCTCGGCGCGGACCACGCGACGCGAATGAACGGGGGCGTCCTGCGGGTGCCGACCCCGGCCGCCGAGGTGGCCGCCGAGGCGCGGCTGCGCGGCGCCACCGTCGGCGTCGTGGAACCGGTGGACGGCCGCCGCGCCCTGATCGTCGAGATCGGACGCGCACTGCGCTGCCCGGCCCGGTACGGCCGCGATCTCGCCGCGCTCGCCGACGGCCTGGGCGACCTGTCGTGGCTGCCCGCGGGCGAGGTCGTGCTCGTCTGGGACGGCTCCGACGTCGTGCGCCGCGACGATCCCCGCGGCCACCGGGCCCTGCTGGAGGTGCTCGCCGCGGCCGTCGCGGCGACGGCGCACGGCGTGCGGCCGCTACGGGTGGTGCTCTCCGGGGCGGTACCGGTCCGATAACGCCGCGAGCACCTCGGAGCAGCCCTGGTCGATGTGGACGTCGGCGAGCTCGTCGCCGCGGGTCGGTCCGCGGTTCACGATCACGACGGGGATGCCGCGCTTGCGGGCGTGGCGGACGAACCGGAGGCCGGACATGACGGTCAGCGACGACCCCGCCACGAGCAGCGCCGCCGCCGCGTCGACCACGGCGTAGGCGCGCTCGACCCGGCCCTTCGGCACGTTCTCGCCGAAGAAGACGACGTCGGGCTTGAGCGGGCCGCCACAGCGGAGGCACGGGGCCAGCCGGAATCCGCTCGTGGCCTCCAGCTCGGCGTCGCCGTCCGGGGCGGCCTCGACGCCCGCGCCGGCGCCCTCGACGAAACCGGGGTTGAGCTCGGTGAACCGGCGCTGCAGCTCCTCGCGCGGGCTGCGCCGCCCGCACCCGAGGCACATCACGTCGGCGATGCGGCCGTGCAGGTCGATGACCTCGCGGGTACCCGCCGCGCCGTGCAGGCCGTCGACGTTCTGGGTGATCAGCCCCTGCAGCGCGCCGGACCGCTCCAGCTCGGCCAGTGCCCGGTGGCCCGCGTTGGGCTCGGCGCGCGCCATCCGGGCCCAGCCGACGTGGCTGCGGGCCCAGTACCGCCGCTGGGCGGGCTCGCCGGAGAGGAACTCCTGGTAGGTCATCGGCGTGCGGCGCGGGGAGCCGGGGCCCCGGTAGTCCGGGATGCCGGAGTCGGTGGACAGGCCCGCGCCGGTGAGCGCCGCGAACGGGCGGCCGCCCAGCACGTCGAACACCGCGTGCAGGGGATCGGCCAGCAGCTCCACACCCTCCACGGTAGCTGTCGCAAACGTCCAATGCCCGCCGATCGCGATGCGGCAGACTCGCCGCCATGGATCACGCAGACCACCTGGGCCAGGGCGTCGACGTCGCCGTCGACGCGATCCGCGGCGCCGATCCGGCCCGCTTCGACGACCCCAGCCCGTGCACCGAGTACACCGTCCGCAAGCTCCTGCACCACCTGGCGTTCGGGCTGCTCCTCGCCGAGCGGGCCGCCGAGCGCCTGGGCATGGACCCGAGCTGGACCAGCTTCGACGAGGCCCCCTACCTGATCGGCGTGCCCGAGGCCGGGTGGGCGGCGCTGGCCGCGGAGCGCGGAGCGGCCGCCGCCCGCGCCTGGGCCGACCCGGCCGCGTGGGAGGGCGACACGACCTTCGCCGGGAGCGCGATGCCCGCCGCCGCCGTCGGCTCGATGATGACGGCGGAGTTCGTGCTGCACGGCTGGGACCTCGCGACGGCGACCGGGCGGTCCGTCGCCGTCCCCGAGGGCCTCGCCGCCACCGCGCTGCAGGGGGTGCAGGCGATCGCGCAGATGGGGCGCGACGGCGGCTGGTACGGCCCCGAGGTCGCGCTGCCCGCGGGCGCGTCCACACTGGACCGGGCGCTGGCCGTGTCGGGCCGCGGCGACTGGGGGTCGCAGCTCGTCTACTCGCTGT
>CAXTTN010000336.1:0-5383 GCA_964247105.1 uncultured Pseudonocardia sp. | reverse complement strand
GGGCGGCGGGCGGGCGGTTCCGCCGCCACCTCGGGGGGTGTGACGGGAGCCGGTCGCGGTGCGGGAGCCGGCGGGCGCGTCGGCAGCAGGGCCTCGGCCGGAGCCGGAGGCCGGGGCGCATCGGGGCGCGCCGGCGCATCCGCTCCGGCGGCGCCGTCGGTTTCCCAGGTGACGGGCACCGGGCGGTTGGAGCGGAACCAGGCCGACGCGATCTCCTCGAAGATCGGGGTGGTCTCGCCGCGCTCGAACCCGGCCTGTGCGGCCGCTCCCCGATCGTGGCCGAGATCGCCCATGGCCGGGATGCTCGGAGCGAACAGCTCATCCGGACCGCGGCCGGGAGGGGCGGGCCGAGCAGGTGGGCGCGGGCCCGTTCCGGCCGCCGGAGCGGGCGGCTCCGGCCGCGCCGGTGCCGCCGCCGGGCCGGGACCGGAGACCGGGCCGGAGGCCGCGGCCGCGGCGGACTCGGACAGCGGCCCGGAGTCCGGCGGACCGGACTGGGTGGCCGGCGCCGGCGGGGAGGTCGGCCCCGACTGCGGGACCGGGCGGGGCCCGGACTGCCGATCGGTGCGCGACGGGGTGGGACGCGGCGTCGGCGGCCGGGCTCCGGTACGACCAACGATCGGCATCGGGGTGGTCGGCGGCGACATCGGCGACCGGCCGCGCGTCAGCCCGGGATCGGTCGAGGTCGGACGCTCGTCCTTCGGCGGCTCCGCCACGGGCCCGTCGGCCGGGGGCTCCGACCGTTCGGCGTCGGAGAACGGCCGCTGACCGTTCGCCACGGGCGGCTGCTCGCCGTCCTGGCCCGAGGTGGGCCGGGCGGGGAAGGCCTGCGGGTGCTCTCCGCTCGCTCGCAGCGCGTGCCCGGGGCCCGCGTCGCGATCGGGCCCGGCCGTGTCGTTCTGCTCGTCGGTTTCCCGGTCCGCTCCGACCGTGTCGTTCTGGACCGCGTTCTGCTGGGCGGCCGCACGGGCCTTCGCGGTCCGCTCCGCAGCGGCCTCCTGATCGCGGCGCGCCTGCTCGGCGACCTTGCGGGCCTCGTTCTCGTCGACCGGCGGCCGATCCTCGGCGGGCTCGCCGTCGGATCCGGTCGGACGCTTCGGCAGCTCGGGCGGCTTGGGCGGGTCGTCCGGGCGCAGCGTGGAGCCGGGGCGCCTGCTCGGCAACCCGCTCGGGGTGGAGCTGCCGTTGGTGCTGCCGTTGGTCGGCGGGGACGTGAACAGCGGGCCGTCCGGGGCCGGACCGTCGATGACGCCGGCCGGGTTGGCCGGCCCGTCGGTGCCCGCGACCAGCGCCGACAGTGATCCGGGTCGCCCGGAGCCGTTGACGCCGGCCCGCTGGGGCGGCACCTCTCCACCGCGCCCGACCTGGGCCGGGACACCCGCGGGCTGCGGAACGCCGATGGGGCGGCCCGCCTCGGCAGGCTCCCCCGACGGGACCAGGTACGCGGGAACCGTGACCGAGGCGGTGAGCCCGGCCCCCGGGCCGCCCGCGGACGACGTGCTGAGCCGGACGCCGATGCCGTGGCGGGCGCCGAGGCGCCCGACCACGAACAGGCCCATGCGCCGCGACGCGGAGACGTCGACGTTGGCGGGGCCGCCGAGGCGCTGGTTGGCGTCGCTCAGCTCGTGGTCGATCATGCCGACGCCACGGTCGGCGATCTCCACCACGATCGACCCGTCCGACGTGCGGGTGGTGCTCATGACCACCTGGGAATCGGGCGGGGAGAAGTTGGTGGCGTTGTCCAGCAGCTCGGCGAGCAGGTGGACGAGATCGGATCCGGCGCGGCCGACGATCGTGGCCGTGGGCGGCGCCTGCACGACGATGCGCTGGTACTGCTCGATCTCCGACACCGCGGCGCGCAGGACGTCGACCATCGGGACCGGCGCGATGTTGCGCTTGGCGAGGTCGGTGCCCGCCAGGACCAGCAGGTTCTCGCTGTTGCGCCGCATGCGGGTGGCGAGGTGATCGAGCTGGAAGAGGTTGGAGAGCTGATCGGCGTCCTGCTCGTTGCTCTCCAGCTGCTCGATGAGCTGCAGCTGCCGCTCGACGAGCGCCTGGCTGCGGCGTGAGAGGTTGACGAACATCGAGCTGACGTTGGACTGCAGCGCCGCCTGATCGGCCGCGAGCCGGACGGCCTGCCCGTGCACCGCGTCGAACGCGCGGGCCACCTGGCCCACCTCGTCGCGGCTGTTGAGCGGCACCGGATCGACCGTGACATCGGGCGACTCACCGGCCCGCATGCTCTCGACGGCCTGCGGCAGCCTGCGCTCCGCGACGTCGAGCGCCGCGGTGCGCAGCACCCGCAGCGACCGGATCAGGCTGCGGGCCACGAGGATGGCGATGGTGATGCCGATCAGCAGGCCGAGCATGAGGAGCACGGAGTTGATGCCGGCCAGGTTGCTGGCCGCCGCCTCGGCCGCGGTGCTGGTGGCGACAAGGTCCTGGCGGATCAGCGAGGAGGAGCGGTCGATCGCGTCCTTCGACGCCTGGTAGGCGCCGTCCCATGTGGAGGCCGGCACCGTGATCGGGCGCCCGGTGGGGGTGCCGGTGATCTGGAGCGCGACCTGCGCTCGGGGCCGGTTGGTGGCATCGGCGAGGAAGTTGCCGAAGCGGCTGAACTGCTCGGGTGTGAGCGCTTCCTGGTACTGCGCGTAGGCGGCGAAGATGGCGTTGTCGGCGGCGTTGACCGTGTTGCGGTCGTTGGGCTCCAACTGGCCGGCCCGGATGCCGGCGCCGAGCACCGTGTGCTCCAGCGCGAGCTGCTCGTCGGCGGTGCCGGTGGCGGTGAGCGCATCGGTCAACCCGGCCGTTTCCGGCGTGCTGACCTGGCGCAACAGCGAGCGGTCGAGCACGTCGAGGGTGCCGATGATGGTCGTGTAGCGATCGCGGACGGTGACGGCGGCCGAGTTGCCGACGACGTCGTTGCGCAGCGCGGGCAGCTGGTCGAGCCCGGCCTGCGCCCGGAGCAGGGTGGTGGTGGCGGTGCCCTGCAGATCCGTGGTGCCGCGCAGCGCGGTGAGCGCGGTGTTGACGGCCGCATCGCTCTGGGCGGTGGCGGTGCCGAGCGGGCCGCGATCGCCCGTGCGGTCGCCGGCGACGAACAGCGTGGACTGGTTGCGCTCCTGGCGCAGGGCGTCGGACGCGTCGGAGACCTGGGCGCTGATCTCGAGCAGCCGCGTGCTGCGGCCGAGGTCCGCGGCGGCCCCGGCCTGGTCGGCGATGCGCACCACGCCGAGGGCGAGCGCGAGCAGCGCCGGAACCAACCCGACGATCACCAGCTTCCAGGCGAGCGTCCAGTTTCGCGGGTTCAACCGCTCGGACCAGGTGGGCCCGGTCTCGATGCTGGTCACGTCAACGTCCCCCTGAGGATTGCCGGCGACGATCCGCTCGACTCTGGCACGACACACCGACAGTTTGCGAGAGTGGACAGGACGAGCTGCGCTCCAGCGGCGGTGGGTGGCCTAACTGCGTGGTCTGCGGGGGCCAGCCGTCCGGGGGGCGTGAACATCGTCGGGATCCGTCGCACCTTCTGCTCGGGGCGGCCCGGCCTGGGTTTCCCGGCCCGCGGAGGGAGCTGCGCCCGGAGCGACACGCGCCCACTGGGGACGGGCGTCGGCCGGCAGGACCCGATAGGATCGTGGAGGCACTCGTGCGCTCTCGGTCGCAGCCGCAGGAGTATAACCCGAGGTCGAGGACTCCCCCGCCGTCGAGGTACGGACGGTGCCCGGACGGTTACCGATGATCACCCACCGGGGTCCCCATCCCAGGAAGGCGAGACCACATGCCCGACGGGCCGCTGATCGTCCAGTCCGACAAGACGCTGCTGCTCGAGGTCGACCACGCCGACGCCCAGGAAGCGCGGATGGCCATCGCGCCGTTCGCCGAGCTGGAGCGCGCGCCGGAGCACGTCCACACCTACCGCGTCACCCCGCTGGCGCTGTGGAACGCGCGCGCCGCCGGCCACGACGCGGAGCAGGTCGTCGACGCGCTCGTCCGGTTCTCCCGCTACGCCGTGCCCCAGGCGATGCTCGTCGACGTCGTGGACACGATGGGCCGCTACGGGCGGCTGCAGCTCACCCACTCCCCGGTGCACGGCCTGGTCATGGTCGCGAACGACCGCGCCGTGCTGGAGGAGGTGCTCCGGCAGAAGAAGATCGCCCCGCTGCTCGGCGCCCGCGTCGATCCCGACACCGTGGTCGTGCACCCGTCCGAGCGCGGCCACCTCAAGCAGGCGCTGCTCAAGGTGGGCTGGCCCGCCGAGGACCTCGCGGGCTACGTCGACGGCGAGGCGCACCCGATCGAGCTGGCCGAGGAGGGCTGGCACCTGCGCGACTACCAGCGCCAGGCCGTCGACGGCTTCTGGGCGGGCGGCTCCGGCGTCGTCGTGCTGCCGTGCGGTGCGGGCAAGACGCTCGTCGGCGCGGCGGCGATGGCGCAGGCCAAGGCCACCACGCTGATCCTGGTCACCAACACCGTCGCGGGCCGGCAGTGGAAGCGGGAGCTCGTGGCGCGCACCAGCCTCACCGAGGACGAGATCGGCGAGTACTCCGGCGAGCGCAAGGAGATCCGCCCGGTCACGATCGCCACCTACCAGGTGATCACCCGCAAGACCAAGGGTGAGTACCGGCACCTGGAGCTGTTCGACTCCCGCGACTGGGGCCTGGTGATCTACGACGAGGTGCACCTGTTGCCCGCGCCGGTCTTCCGCATGACGGCCGACCTGCAGTCGCGCCGTCGGCTCGGGCTCACCGCCACGCTCGTCCGCGAGGACGGCCGCGAGGGCGACGTCTTCTCCCTCATCGGCCCGAAGCGCTACGACGCGCCGTGGCGCGACATCGAGCAGCAGGGGTGGATCGCGCCCGCCGACTGCGTCGAGGTGCGCGTCACCCTGACGGAGGCCGAGCGGCTCTCCTACGCCGTCGCGGAGGCCGAGGAGCGCTACAAGATGGCCTCCACCGCCCACACGAAGATCAACGTGGTGAAGGCGGTGCTGGCGAAGCACCCCGGCGAGCCCACGCTCGTGATCGGGGCCTACCTGGATCAGCTCGACGAGCTCGGCGCGGCGCTGAACGCCCCGATCATCCAGGGCTCCACGCGCAACAAGGAGCGCGAGGAGCTGTTCCAGCAGTTCCGCCAGGGTGACCTGCCGGTGCTCGTCGTCAGCAAGGTCGCGAACTTCTCCATCGACCTGCCCGAGGCGAGCGTCGCGATCCAGGTGTCGGGCACGTTCGGGTCACGGCAGGAGGAGGCCCAGCGGCTCGGCAGGTTGCTGCGTCCGAAGGGCGACGGGCGGCAGGCGCACTTCTACTCCATCGTGTCGCGGGACACACTCGACACCGACTACGCAGCGCATCGGCAGCGGTTCCTCGCCGAGCAGGGTTAC
>CAXTTN010000335.1:0-5403 GCA_964247105.1 uncultured Pseudonocardia sp. | reverse complement strand
CGGGCACCATCCGCGGCGACTTCGGCCTGGAGACGCAGTTCAACCTCGTGCACGGGTCCGACTCGCCCGAGAGCTCGGCGCGGGAGATCAAGCTCTGGTTCCCCCACCTCTGACCGACCGCCCGGGTCTGGCCCGGGCGCTCGGCACGCTCTGGGTGGCCGTCACGCGGGCCGGCGGGGCGGTCGGCTTTCTCACCGACGAGCCCGAGGCCGACATCCGGGCGGCCGCGGAGGAGGCGGTCGAGAACGTCCGGGCCGGGCGCCACCAGCTCGTCGCGATCGACGACGGCGAGGACCTCGCCGGAGTCGTGTTCCTGGAGCCCGGACCGGCGCCGCGCAAGAACCACACCGCCATGGTCGTGCGCCTCATGGTGCATCCGGGTCGCCAGGGCGAGGGGCTGGGCCGGGCGCTGCTCGCGGGCGCGGGAGCTCGGCCTGGAGCAGCTCCTGCTCGCGACGCGCGGCGGGTCGGGTCTGGAGTCCTACTACGCCGGGCTCGGCTGGATCGAGGTCGGTGTCTTCCGCGGCGTGCTGCAGCTCGGCGACGAGCGCCGCGACGAGCACTGGTTCCAGCTGGCCCCGGTCTGACCCGATTCTGTCGGTGGGCCGGGTTACCGTCTCGGCCATGGGGGACGGACTGGTTCAGGCCCGTGGGCTGCGCAAGAGCTTCGGCGGGTTCGAGGCGGTGCGAGGCATCGATGTCGACGTCGCGCCGGGCGAGGTGTTCGGCTTCCTCGGGCCCAACGGCGCCGGCAAGTCGTCCACGATGCGGATGATCGCCTGCGTGTCGCCGCGCACCGGCGGGTCGCTGCAGGTCCTGGGCCTGGATCCGGCCACCGACGGCCCTCGCATCCGCGCCCGGATCGGGGTCGTGCCGCAGCTCGACAACCTCGACGCCGAGCTCACCGTCCGGGAGAACCTGGAGATCTACGGGCGCTACTTCGGCCTCTCGAAGCGCCACGTGCGGGAGAAGGCCACGGAGCTGCTGGAGTTCGCGCGGCTCACCGATCGGGCCGATGCTCCGGTCGAGCCGCTCTCGGGCGGCATGAAGCGGCGGCTCACCATCGCCCGCGCCCTGGTCAACGCCCCCGAGCTGCTCCTGCTCGACGAGCCCACCACCGGGCTCGATCCGCAGGCCCGGCACCTGCTGTGGGAGCGGCTCTACCGGCTCAAGGGCGAGGGCGTCACCCAGATCATCACCACCCACTACATGGACGAGGCCGAGCAGCTCTGCGATCGGCTGGTCGTCATGGACGCGGGGGTGATCGTCGCCGAGGGCTCGCCCGCCGAGTTGATCCAGCGCCATTCCACGCGGGAGGTGCTGGAGCTGCGGTTCGCGCCGGAGCACCGGCCCGCAGCCGAGGCGCTCGCGCCGCTGGTGGATCGCGTGGAGGAGCTGCCCGATCGGCTGCTGCTGTACACGGCCGACGGCGAGCACGTCCAGGGCGAGCTGGCCCGGGCCGGCCACCGGCCGCTGTCGGCGCTGGTCCGCCGGTCGTCGCTGGAGGACGTGTTCCTCCGCCTCACGGGGCGGAGCCTGGTCGAATGACCTCCCTCGCACCTCCCGGCCACGCCCGCGGCGTGCTGCTCGTCGTGGAGCGGTCCTGGATCTGGTACCGGCGCAACTGGCGGGCCACGGCCGTGTCGTCGGTGGCGCAGCCCGTGCTGTTCCTGCTCGCGTTCGGGGTGGGGTTCGGTTCCCTGATACCGCCGGACGCCGCCACCGGCGGCGTGCCCTACCTCGTGTGGCTGGCACCGGCGCTGCTGGCGGTGTCGGCCGTGCAGACCGCCGCGTTCGAGTGCACCTACCCGGTGCTCTCGGGGTTCAAGTGGCAGCGGATCTACCACGGGATGACGGCCGGGCCGATCAGCCCCGGGCAGGTCGCGCTCGGCCACCTGGTGTGGGTGGCGCTGAAGTCGGCGGGCACCGGGGCGATCTTCGTCGCGGTCGTCGCCGTGCTCGGGGGTGTGGCGAGCCCGGGCATCGTCCTGTCGCTGCTGGCTGCGGTGCTCACCGGATCGGCCGTGGCCGCGCTGGTCACGGCGTTCTCGGCCACCGTGGAGAGCGAGGGCGGGGCGTTCAACGCGATCTTCCGGTTCGTGGTCATCCCGATGACGCTGTTCAGCGGAACGTTCTTCCCGCTGGATCGGCTGCCGGGGTGGGTGCGGCCGCTGGCGTGGGTGTCGCCGCTGTGGCACGGCACCGAGCTGGCGCGCATGGCAGCGCTGGATCGCTGGGTGCCGCTGCCGGCCCTCGGGCATCTCGCGTACCTGCTCGCGCTGCTCGGCGTCGGCGTGGTGCTGGCCATGCGGCTGTTCACCCGGAGGTTGGCCCCATGAGCGCGGTGATCGGGTGGGTGCTTCCCGCCGGCAGCTACGCCGGTCGCTCGCACGCTCTGCTGCTCCGCTCGGCCACGGCCACCCGGCGGGCCTGGATCGCGTTCGTCTCGGGGTTCTTCGAGCCGGTGTTCTACCTGCTGGCGATGGGTCAGGGGCTCGGCTCGCTGGTGGGAACGCTGCCGGGGCCGGACGGCCGCCCGATCAGCTACGCGGCGTTCATCGCGCCGGGGCTGCTCGCGGCGTCGGCGATGAACGGCGCGGTGTTCGACTCCACGTTCAACGTGTTCTTCAAGCTCACCTACTCGCGCCTCTACGACGCGATGCTGGCCACGCCGCTCGGGCCGGTGGACATCGCGTTGGGCGAGATCGGCTGGGCGCTGGTCCGTGGCGGGCTCTACGCCTGTGGCTTCCTGTCGGTGATGGCCGCGTTCGGGCTGCTGACGTCGCCGTGGGCGTTGCTCGCGCTGCCCGCGGCGCTCCTGGTGGCGTTCGCGTTCGCCGCCGTGGGGATGGCGGCCACGTCGTTCATGCGGTCCTGGCAGGACTTCGATCTCGTCACGCTCGTGGTCCTGCCGATGTTCCTGTTCTCCACCACCTTCTACCCGCTCGCGGTGTACCCGCGATGGCTGCAGGTCGTGGTGGAGTGCCTGCCGCTCTACCACGCGGTGGAGGTGATGCGCGGCCTCACCACCGGGGTGGTGGGGGTCGCGATGCTGGGGCACGTGGCGTACTTCGCCGTCATGATCGCGATCGGGGTGCTGGTCGCTGCCCGCCGTCTCCAGGTCCTGCTGCTCCGGTGAGCGCACTTTCTGCGGCCACCGACACACGGCTCCCGCCCCGGCCGCGCCTGTGGTGGTCGAGAACTCGCCGAACCTGTCGGGCGACTCGGGTAGCAGCGCCGTCGGCTCGGGTCGATGATGTGCCCATGACGGTCATCTCCTCCCGCTCCGCCCGTGTCGATCTCGCGCGGAGCGCCGTGGTGGCGCTGCTCGCCGTCGTCCAGGTGGTCGTGTCCGGGCTCGGCGGGAGCGGCGCGGTCGGCGAGTCGGTCGGGGTCGTGGCCAACGACTACTCGACCCCCCTCCTCGCCGCAGGCTGGGCGTTCGCGATCTGGGCGCCGATCTACGTCGGGTTCCTCGCCTACGCCGTCTACCAGCTGCTCCCCGGCCAGCGCAGCCGCGAGATCCACCGTCGGACCGGCTGGTGGATGGCGGCGTCGGCGGTGTTCAACCCGCTCTGGATCCTGAGTTTCTCCGGACGGCTCATCCTGATCGCCGAGCTGTTGATCATCGCCCTGCTCGTGGTGCTCGCGGTGGTGTTCGGCCGGCTCAGCCGCGAGCCCGCGGCCGACGTGCGGGAGCGGGTCCTGTTCCGGGGCCCGGTCGCGCTCTACACCGGCTGGGTCTCGCTCGCCACCGTGCTCGGCACCGCCGCCACCGGCGTGTGGGCCGGGCTCCCCGGTGACAACGCCCTCGCCGCCATCGCCGCGGTGGTCGTGCTGCTCGCGGCCGCGGCGATCGTGGCCTGGGTCGTGCTGTCGGGCACCGCCGTCGTCGCCTACGCCGCCGCAACGGTCTGGGCCCTGGCGGGCATCGCGCTGAACGACCCGCCGCCCGCCGTCGTCGTCACCGGAGCCGCCGCGATCGTGATCGTTCTCGGCGCCACGCTCCGCCGCCTGACCACCGCGGGCAACCCGGTGCGCGCCGCCTGGGGCTGAGCAGCGCAGATGATCGCGGGCCCGGTGCGTCCCCGCCGCACGTGGCCGCCACGGTGCCGACCTAGTGCCTCGTCAAGGAAGGTTGGTGCGGAAATCGGTGGATCCACGCGTCCGCAGGCAAGGCGCCGACCGGCCCTCGTACCGGGCGTACTCGGGTCGGTCGGCAACGCCGCCTGCGGGCGCGTGGGCCGCCGAGTTCCGCGCCGGACCTTCCTTGGGCACTAGCGATCGAGGGAGCGGCGCCGACGTCGTGCCGCCGCGTACCGTGACGCCCGGGCCGGGTCGCTCGGCTCGGGACCGGAGGACGCCAACATGATCGCCCATCAGATGATCACCGGGAGCATCGTCGCCCTCGTCACCCCCATGCGGGAGGACGGCTCGATCGACCACGAGGCGCTCGCGAAGGTGGTGGACCGCGCGATCGAGGCCGGCACGTCGTCGATCGTGTCGGTCGGCACCACCGGCGAGTCGGCCACGCTCGACGTCGCCGAGCACACCGAGGTCATCCGCCGCACCATCGACGTGGCCGCGGGCCGGGTCCCGATCGTCGCCGGCACCGGCGCCAACAGCACCACCGAGGCGATCCACCTCACCGCGGCGGCGAAGGCCGCGGGCGCCGACGCGGCCCTGCTGGTCACGCCGTACTACAACAAGCCCCCGCAGGAGGGCCTCTACCGGCACTTCCGCGCTGTGGCCGAGGCCGTCGACATCCCCCAGATCCTCTACAACGTGCCGGGGCGCACGGCCGTCGACATGCTGCCGTCCACCGTGGCCCGGCTCGCCGCGATCCCGAACATCGTGGGGATCAAGGAGGCGCTCGGTGATCTCGACCGCGTCCGCGAGCTCGTCGCGCTGAACCTTCCGGACTTCGCCCTCTACTCCGGCGACGACGCGACGGCCCGCGAGAGCATCCTCGCCGGCTTCCACGGCGACATCTCGGTGACGGCCAACGTGGCTCCCGACGCGATGGCCCGGATGTGTGCCGCCGCCCTCGCGGGTGACGCGAAGCTCGCCGCCACGATCGACGCCGACCTGGCGGCCCTGCACCGCGGGCTCTTCGTCGAGCCCAACCCCATTCCCGTGAAGTGGGCGCTGGCCGAGATGGGCCTCATCCAGACCGGCATCCGCCTTCCCCTGGTCGAGCTGGCCGACCGGCACCACGAGACGGTCCGCGCCGCCCTCCGATCCGCAGCCCTCCTCACCTGACCCGCATCGCGCGGGCTCGACGTCGCCGTGGTGGCTCCGTAGCCGCGTTGCGCGGGCTCGATGCGGTGTGGGGGGCTCCGTAGCCGCGTTGCGCGGGCTCGGTGCGGTGTGGGGGGCTCCGTCAGCACGTTGCGCGGGCTC
>CAXTTN010000334.1:0-5419 GCA_964247105.1 uncultured Pseudonocardia sp. | reverse complement strand
ACCGCATGCTGCTCGTGCTGCCGCCCGACGCCCCGGCACGCGGCGCGATCCTGCGCTACCACCTGCGCGACCGGCCGGTGGCACAGATCGACGTCGCGCGGATCGTGCGGGCCACCGAGCACTTCTCCGGCGCCGATCTCGCGCACGTCTGCGACACCGCGGCCGAGCGGGCGCTGGCCGCGTCGATGAAGGCCGGGCAGCTCCGGCCGCTGACCACGGCCGACCTCGACGCCGCCGTGCGCGAGGTCCGGCCGAGCACCGGGCCGTGGTTCGCCACGGCGCGCAACGTCGCGGCGTTCGGCAACTCCGACGGCAGCTACGACGACCTGGCCGCCTACCTGAAGAAGCACAAACCGCGTTGAGCCCGGCGACCACCATCACGACCCGATCCCCGAGCGGCCCACCGGTCGCCGGCCACGCGGCGTGAACCACGCGGCCCAACGCGTCGAGCACCTGCGCGAGCTCGGCCGCCTCGACGACGCCGAGCGCGAGGCCCGTGCCGCGCTGGCCGACGAGCCGCAGGACGGGGAGCTGCTGGCCGCGCTCGCCGCGGTGCTGCTGCGGGCCGGCCGCAACGCCGAGGGCCTCGTCGCCGCCGACGCCGCAACGGCCGCCGCCCCGCAGGCGGAACGTTCCCACCGGCTGCGGGCGCTGCTGCTCTCGCGGCTGGGGCGGCACGCCGAGGCGTTGACGGCGGGCTACGCGTCGGTCTCCATCGCGCCCGAGGAGCCGCTCGCCGCCACCGCCTACGCCCGCGTGCTCCAGGGCGCGGGCCGCCTGCAGGACGCGGTGGCCGTGGCGCACCGGGTGGTCGCGCTCGCCCCGAACACGGCCGACTCCCACTTCCTGCTCGCCGACGTCACGAGCGACGCGGGCGACCGGCGCACCGCCCGGCTCGCCTACGCCGAGACGCTGCGCCTCGATCCCCAGCACGCCGCCGCCCGGCACGACCTGGCCGTCCTCGACGCGCGGGCGCACCGCCCGGCCCGCGCCCTCAAGGGCCTCATCGACGCCGGCACCATGGACCCGTCGATGCCCCACGTGCTGCAGACGGTCAACGCCGTCCTCTGGCGGCTGTCGTGGCGGCTACGGATCTGGCTGATCGTCACCACCCTGATCGCGCTCGGCGCGGGCGCCAGGGAGGGAGCGACGGGCGCCGCACGGGTCGTCGCCACCCTCATCCTGCTGGCGAGCGCCGGGCTGGCCTGGTGGACGGTGCGCGACCTGCCCGACCGCACCCGTCCGGTCGTCGCCGCGGCGCTGCGCACCGACGGGCCGCTGCGGTTCACCTACCTCGCGACGGCGGCGTGCGTCGGGGTCTACGTGGTGATCGCGGCGACCGGGCTCGGCGTGCTCGCCGGCCTCGTGTGGCTGGTGCTGGCGCTGCTGGGCTGGTTCACGCTGGCGGTCCGGATCGTGCGGTCCGGGCGGGCGCGCCGTGACCGCAACGGAAAGTAGTCGTTTCCCACCCGATCTGCCTAACCGGGCCCGCTGCCACGACCCATCAGCACGCCAACGGGGCAGGCCAGCGCGCTGCGTCACCGTCTCCGCGTGACACGGCGGTCGTTCGGGCTCACCTCGGATCGCCCGGACGTCGGAGGAGCGGCATTGGGCCACCTGCACACCACCCCATCCGCGCGCCCGGGCCATCACCTGGGTCGCCCAAGCGCGCTAAGCTCGACCGTCTGTGCCGCCCGCTCCCCGACGGGGCGACACCGTCCGCGCCCCTCGAGCAGGAAAGAGCCGGCCCGTCCATGACCGCTGAACAGTTGCTCGCCGCCGACCTCCCCGACGCCGGTGAGAACCGCAGCGAGGAGACCGGGATGGTCGCGATCATCCGGTCGAGCTTCGACCTCGTGGCACCCCGAGCGGAGGAGCTCGGACGGCACTTCTACGCCACGCTGTTCGGCAGCGCGCCCGAGACGCGCGAGCTGTTCCCCGTCAACATGGAGGTGCAGCGCAGCCGCCTGCTCCGGGCGCTCGTGCACGTCGTCCAGATGGTGGACCAGCCCGATGATCTGGTGCCGTTCCTGGAGCAGCTGGGCCGTGACCACCGCAAGTTCGGGGTGCTCGCCCAGCACTACGACGCCGTGGGCGGCGCGCTGCTCAGCGCGCTCGAACACTTCGCGGGCGACGCGTGGACGCCCGAGGTCGAGAAGGCCTGGACCGACGCCTACGGGATCGTCGCCGGCGCGATGCGCACCGCCGCGCAGGCCGAGCGCGGGCCCGCGTCCTGGCTCGGCCGGGTGGTCGCGCACGAGCGGCTCGGCTGGGATCTCGCCCGGATCACCGTGCAGACCAGCGAGCCCATCCCCTACCGGGCCGGCCAGTACATCAGCGTCGAGACCCCGCAACGGCCGCGGCTGTGGCGCTACCTCTCCCCGGCCAACGCGCCGCGCGAGGACGGCGTGATGGAGTTCCACGTCCGCGCCGTCAACACCGGCTGGGTCAGCCGGGCGCTCGTGGCCCACTCCCGCGTCGGCGACACCTGGCGGATCGGGCCGCCGATGGGGCGCATGAGCATCGAGCCGGGCAGCGAGCGCGAGATGCTGATGGTGGCGGGCGGCACGGGCATGGCGCCGATCAAGGCGCTGCTGGAGGATCTCACCCAGCGCCAGAAGCCGCCCCGCACGCAGGTGTTCATCGGCGGCCGCACCTGGGAGGACCTCTACGACTTCCCGACGCTGCGGAAGCTCTCCTACAGCAACACGTGGCTCGACATCATCCCCGTGGTGGAGCGCGACGACACCGAGTCCGGGGCGGAGCGCGGCACGCTGGCCGACGTCGTCACGCGGTACGGGGCGTGGGCCGACCACGACGTGCTGGTCTGCGGCTCGCCGTCGATGATCCGGGCCACGGTGAGCCGGATGCTGGTGGCGGGCACGCCGCTGGACCGCATCCGCTACGACCCGTTCACGATGGACTGACGGCCGCATCGAGCCCGCGCGAGGCCCGTTGAGCGCGTCGAGCCCGCGCGATGTGCTGGGCGAGGCCCGTTGAGCGCATCGAGCCCGCGCGATGTGCTGGGCGAGGCCCGTTGAGCGCGTCGAGCCCGCGCGTTGCGGTCAGCCGCGGGGCTTGGGGCGCCACACCACGAGGGCCTGGCGGCGGTCCACCGGGACCAGGTCGCGCCGGTAGCTCGCGTGGACGCTGGCGGCGGCCTGCTCCGCGGCCGCGCGGGCGGACAGCAGCTCCTGCGCCACCGCGTCGAGGCGGGCGCGCAGCTCGTCGACGAGCTGTTCGAGCTCGATGATCCGCTTGATGCCCGCGAGGTTGACGCCCTCCTCCTGCGACAGCCGCTGCACCTCGCGGAGCAGCGCGATGTCGCGGGCGGAGTAGCGGCGGCCGCCGCCGGACGACCGGCCGGGGCTGACCAGCCCCAGCCGGTCGTAGCTGCGCAGCGTCTGCGCGTGCAGGCCGGCCAGCTCCGCCGCCACCGAGATGACGAAGATCGGGCTGTCCGACGTGGCCCCCGGCGGCAGCAGGGGGCCACCGCTGCTCATCGCCGACCGCCGAGGAGATCGGCCCGCGGGTCGTCGCCCTTGGTGGCCTCGGCGTAGGACTGCAGAGCCTGCTGGGCGGCGTCGTCGAGCCGGGACGGCACCGCCACCTCGACCGTGACGAGCAGGTCGCCCGTGCCGGTCTTGCGCTGCACGCCGCGGCCGCGCACCCGGAAGGTCCGCCCGCTCGACGTGCCGGCCGGGATCTTCAGCGTGACGGTCGACTCCAGCGTGGGCACCGTGAGGGTGGTGCCCAGCGCCAGCTCGGGGAACGTGACCGGCACCGTGAGCGTCAGGTCGTCGGCGTTGCGCTCCGAGCGGCCGAACAGCCGGTGCGGGCTGACGTGGACGATGACGTACAGGTCCCCCGCGGGCGCCCCGCCCCGCCCCGGCTCGCCCTGCCCCTTGAGCCGCACCTTGTTGCCGTCCGCCACCCCGGCCGGGACGCGGACGGTGAGCGAGCGGATGCGGGTGCTGACGCCGTCGCCGCCGCACTCGGGGCACGGGTCGTCGATGATCCGGCCGGTGCCGCGGCAGTCGCGGCACGGCTCGGAGAACGCGAACGCGCCCTGACTGCGGCTGACCAGCCCGACCCCGTCGCAGGTGGGGCACTGCCGCGGCGTGCTGCCCGGCTTCGCGCCCGTGCCGCCACAGCGTTCGCAGCGGCCCGGCGAGGAGAGCCGGATCGGCACCTCGGCGCCGCGCACGGCGTCGACGAAGTCGATCGTCAGCTCGCTCTCGACATCGGCGCCGCGCTGGGCCCGCGGCGACGCGGCACCCGCCCCGCCGCCGCGACCCGCGCCGCCGAACAGGCCGCCGAGCAGGTCGTTGATCCCGCCGCCACCCCCGGCCGCGCCCGCGCGGCCGAAGATGTCGTTGATGTCGAAGCCCTGCCCGGCGGCACCGGAACCGAAGCCGCCGGGGAAGCCCCCCGCTCCACCGAAGCCGCCGCCGCCACCCGCGAACAGTGCGCGGGTCTCGTCGTACTCCTTGCGCTTCTTGTCGTCCGAGAGCACGCCGTAGGCCTCGGACACCGACTTGAAGCGGGCCTCGGCCTTGGGGTCGCCCGGGTTGGCGTCCGGGTGCAGCTCGCGGGCGAGCTTGCGGTACGCCTTCTTGATCTCGTCAGCGGTGGCGCCGGAGGCGACGCCCAGCTCACGGTAGAAGTCCTTCTCGATCCAGTCGCGCTGGGTCATCCCGCCTCCTTCCTGGTCAGAGGTCTCCGTCGACAGACACCGTGCCGTCGTCACCGATTCTCGGACCCGCGAGCGGTCCTTCGTCGGCCCGCTCCGTGACCGTCACCATCGCCGGCCGCAGGACCCGGTCGGCCATGCGGTAGCCCCGGCGCAGGACCGCCGAGAGAACGGCGACGGTCGGGCCGTCGACCCCGGACGTGTCGTGCTGCACGGCCTCGTGCAGCGACGGGTCGAAGGGCTCCCCCTCCAGCCCGAACGGCTCCAGGCCGAGCTTCTGCACCACCGAGGTGATCTTGTCGCCGACGGCCTTGAACGCGCCGGTCAGGTCGCCGTGGGACTCGGCACGGTCGAGGTCGTCGAGCGTGGTGAGCAGCTCGGACACGAACGAGACCCGGGCCCCCACCAGCACCGACTCGCGGTCGCGGTCGACGCGGCGCCGGTAGTTGGCGTATTCCGCGCTGACCCGCTGCAGGTCGGCGGTGCGCTCGGCCACCTCGGCCGTGAGCGCCTCGACCTGCGGGTCGACGACCGGCTCGGCCGGGGCCGCGCCCCCGTCCGACTCCACGTCGGACGGGGAACGCACCTCACCGGTCTCCGGATCGATCCGGCGCCGGTCCCGGACCACGACCGGCTCGCCGTCACCGTTCTCGGCGTGCTTGTCGTGGTCGCTCACTTCTTGTCCTTCTCCTCGTCGACGATCTCGGCGTCGACGACGTCATCAGC
>CAXTTN010000333.1:0-5425 GCA_964247105.1 uncultured Pseudonocardia sp. | reverse complement strand
TGTCACTTGCCGAGCTTGCGACGCTGCACGCGGGTCTTGCGAAGCAGCTTGCGGTGCTTCTTCTTCGACATCCGCTTGCGGCGCTTCTTGATGACAGAACCCATACGTGGACCTTCCTCAGGATGAGAGCGTGCAGGCCCGACACGGGCCCGGACCTTGACCGGGGGCCGATCCTACCCGTGCGTCGTGCGCGCGCTCAGCCAGCGTCGAAGTACGCGCTGCGGAGGTAGTCCTCGACGGCGCGCTTGGGCACCCGGAACGAGCGGCCGACGCGGGCGGCGGGCAGCTCGCCCCCGTGCACGAGGCGGTACACCGTCATCTTGGACACGCGCATCATCGCCGCCACCTCGGCCACGGTGAGGAACTGCACCTGTGCCAGGTGGATCTCGTCGTTCGCCATCCGGTCACCGCTTTCGTGGTAGGGCCCCCGGTGTTCCCCATGAGGATAGCGGGACGCGTGTGACGGCCCCGACACGCACTCCAGCCACGTGTGGACTACAGGGCCGCGTCAGGGTGATCCCTTGTCGTCCGTTCGGGTCACCGCTGCTGCGCCGCGCGACCCAGCTCCGCCGAGCGGTCGCGCGCCGCCTCGATCGCGTCGAGCAACGCGGCCCGCACGCCGTGCCGTTCCAGCTCGCGGATGGCCGCGATCGTCGTGCCCGCCGGCGAGGTGACGGCCTCGCGCAGCAGCACCGGGTGGTCGGACGAGTCCCGCATCATCTGCGCGGCGCCGAAGGCGGACTGCACGAT
The DNA here is from genome assembly GCA_964247105.1 of uncultured Pseudonocardia sp. Classification (GTDB taxonomy): domain Bacteria; phylum Actinomycetota; class Actinomycetes; order Mycobacteriales; family Pseudonocardiaceae; genus Pseudonocardia. The sequence goes on along the minus strand of CAXTTN010000333.1, from coordinate 4,675 downwards.
GAGGTCGGCGGCGACCGTGCGGTTGAGGCCGAGCAGGATCCCGGCGTCGATCATGGCCTCGACCAGGTAGAAGAAGTACGCGGGGCCGGAGCCCGACAGCGCCGTCACCGCGTCCTGCTGCGACTCGGGCACCCGCACCACCCGCCCCACCGACGCCAGCATCCTCTCGACGGTGGCGAGCTGCTCCTCGGTGGCGTGGGTGCCCGGCGACACGGCGCTCATCGCCTCTCCCACCAGCATCGGGGTGTTGGGCATGACCCGGACGACCGCCGTGCCCGCGGGCAGCGCGCGCTCGAACAGCGACGTGGGCAGCCCCGCGCACAGCGACACCACGAGCGTGCCGGGACGCAGCGCCGGCGCCAGCTCGTCGAGGACGGGCGCGATGTCCTGGGGCTTGACGGCGACCACGACGATCTCGCTGCGGCCCGCCGCCTCGGCGACGTCGGCGGCCGCGACGCCGAGGTGCGCTGCGAGCTCGGCCGCGCGTTCCGGGTGGCGCTCGGTGAACACCAGCTCACCGGGTGCCGTGCCGGCGCCGAGCAGCCCGGCCAGCAGCGCCTCGCCGATCTTGCCCGCTCCGAGCACCGCGATGTGAGTCATGGACGTGACGGTAGCGGGGCCAGCGCGAGCTGCCGGGCCTGGCAGATCAGGCGGCCGGCCGCGTCGATCACGGTGACGTCCTCGTCGAACCACGGCCCGCCGACCAGCGCCGCGCGGGACTCGATCCGCAGCCACCCCGGCGCCGGGTGCGCCCGCAGCAGGGCGGTGAGCTGCACGGTCGGCGCCCAGCCGAAACGGCCGCCGATGTTGAACACCGTCGGGGGCAGGATGTCGCCCGCGAGCAGCGCGAACAGCACGTCCGTGGGCTCGTCGCGGGGCCGGCACCAGCCGCGCAGCACCGGCGGCGCCTGCTCGCGGCGCGCGAACGCCGTCGTGGACGCGTCGAGCCGCAGGTCGCAGGAGCCGGCCAGCCCGAACGGCGAATCGCGCTGGGCGGCGGGGTCGATCGCGTCGGCGGGGGGCTCGACGGGCACGTCCGGGAGGTCGGCCCAGCTCGGCTCGTCGGCGGGCAGGCGGCCCGCGGTGATGGTGGCGGCCAGCATCGGCTTGCCACCCTGCGCCATCCGCACCGCGACGACCGACGCGGTGCGGCCGAGCTTGAGCACCTCGGTGGTCATCTCGACGGGCCCGGGGTCGGGGGCGCGCAGGAAGTCGGTGGCGACCGCGAGCGGATCGGGGGCGGCACCCGGTGCGTCGGCGGCGAGGCGCGCCAGCCCGGCCCGCGCGAGCAGCACGATGAGCAGGCCGCCGTGGGCCTTGGGCCCGACCGTCCAGTGCGGGCCCAGCTCGGCGGTGTACCGGCCGTCCCCCACCGGCTCGACGGCGACGGCGCTGCGGAACGGGGCCGTCGTGACTGGGTGCATGAAGGGTTCTTACCGGACGGGCTGCACCTCGTGCGTGTGACGGTCGGCATCCTGGGGCGTCGGCTGCAGGTGCAGCCGCGCGAACAGCAGCGACTCGGCGAGCAGCTCCATCCGCTCGTAGCGGGTGCGGCTGCGTCGCGTGCTGACCTCCAGCACCACGACGCCGGGGAACCCGCCGTCGGCGAGCCGCCCGCACACCTCGGCGCAGGGCTGGGAGCCGCGGCCGGGCACGAGGTGCTCGTCGCGGGGGCCGCCGCTGCCGTCGGCGAGGTGGACGTGGGCGAGCCCCGGACCCATCCGCTCCAGCATCGCCAGCGCGTCGGAGCCCGCGGCGGCGGTGTGGGAGAGATCGAGGGTGTAGCGCTCGTGGCCGACGTCCGTCGGGTCGAAGCCGGGGCTGTAGGGAACGGTGCGGATACGCCGCCGGGTGATCGGGAACATGTTCTCGACGGCGAGCGCCGTGCCCGTGTGCTCCCCCGCCCGCGCCACCTCCGCCGCGAACTCGGCGGCGTAGCGGCGCTGCCAGCGGAACGGCGGGTGCAGCACCACGACGCCGGCGTCGAGCCGGGCGGCGGCGGCCACCGAACGGCGGATGCGGGCGATCGGATCCGAACCCCACACCCGCTGCGTGACCACGAGGCAGGGCGCGTGCACGGCCAGCACCGGCACGCCGTGGCGCTCGGCCAGCCGGGCGACGGCGGCCGGATCCTGGCTCACCGGATCGGACCAGACCATCAGCTCGATGCCGTCGTACCCGAGCTCGGCGGCGATCTCGAACGCGGCCGCCACCGGCTCGGGGTAGACCGAGGCAGTGGACAGCGCGACCGGGATCACCTGCCCATTAGTACCAGAATCGCAGGTGAGACGGTCAGGAGCAGCCCCACGAGCACCGCGAAGACGGTGGTGCGCATGTCGCTGTTGCGCAGCAGCGCGCGGACGATCAGCACCAGGCCGACGGTGACCAGCACCGCCGCGGCCAGCGCCACCACCGGCAGCTCACGCCAGAGGAAGCGGAACCCGACCCACAGCGCGGCCCCGCCGATGGCCCCGACGATCCACTGCGCGACGACCGCCGCCCAGGCCTGGCCCGGTGACGGCTCACCGGCCGAGCGCCCGAGCCTGCGGCGCGGCTCCTCGAGGTCGATGTCGTCGTCGAGGCCGGCGGGGCGGGCGTCGAAGTCGGGCATGACGGCGGCCTGTGTGGCCGGGCCGCCGCCGTCATCGTCGTCGTCGGAGCGCGACCGGACGCGGGAGCGGTGCCACGCCTCGGCGCCCACGGGAGCGGCCCCGACCATGGTGGACGGGCCGCCGTCGTCGGGATCGAGGGTGGGCTCGTCGAGGGCCGGCGCCGGGCGGTGCTGCTGCGCGATCGGGCCGGTGAGCCCGGGGTCGAGCATGCCCGTGCGCTCCTCGCGGTAGCGCGGGAGGTGGTCGGTGGGGATGTCGCTGCCCCGGCGCGGAGGCGCGGCGCGCGGCTGCTCCGGCTCGGGGACGAACATCCGCGGCGCGAAATCCCGCGGCGTGAACTCCGGCGGCGCGTAGTCCGGTGGCGCGTAGTCCGGTGGCGCGTAGTCCGGTGGCGCGAAGTCCGGCGGCGCGAAGTCCGGCGGCGCGAAGTCCGGTGCGGCCTCCTGGGGCACCGGCTCCCGGAGGATGGAGCGATCGGGACCGGACGGGGGGAAGGCCCACGCGGCGGGGGCGATCCCGTTGCCGTTGTGGTGGCCGGCCCGGCCGTTGCGGGAGCCGCCGTTGACGGGCGGGGCGCTGACGGGCGGGTGGGCGGGCGCGCCGTCGGCCGGTCCCCCGTAGGGCGACGTTCCGTTGGCGGGACCCCCGTAGGGCGACGTTCCGTTGGCGGCACCCCCGTAGGACGATCCGCCGTTGGCGGCACCCCCGTAGAACGACGTTCCGTTGGCGGGACCCCCGTAGGGTGATCCGCCGTTGGCGGGTGCCCCGTTGGCCGGATCCCCGTAGGGCGAAGTTCCGTTGGCCGGCCCCCCGTTGACCGGGGCGGGGTTGACCGGCGCGGCGTTGACCGTCGGAGAGCTGACCGTCGGAGGGTTGACAGATGAGGGTTTGACCGGTGCCGCGAAGAGCGGGGCCGCGCCGCCGTTCACCAGGGTCGGGCCGGGCGCGGACGCGCCGTTGGCCGGGGGCGGGGTGCCACCGGCGGGCCCGGCACCGCCCGCGGGCTCGTCGTCGGACTCGCGGCGACGGCGCCGACGACCGGTCGCGGCACTGCCGGCGCCGTGCTCGGCCAGGAGCTCGGCGACGGTGCGCTGACGGGGGTGATCGGTCTCGGAACTCATCCAGTACACCGTGCCTCGTACGTCGTCAAGCGTCCAAGTCCACCCGGCGCGTCCTGCGCCGAACGGTCGGTCTGGGCCGAGGGAGGGTGGGTCTCCAACGTGTCGAGCCTGCGCAGGATGACGCCTTCGCGCAAGGCCCAGGGGCAGATCTCGAGCTGCGTGACCCGCAGCGCCCGCATCGCGGCCTCCGCCACGAGCGCTCCCGCCACGAGCTGGTGGGCCCGGCTGGGGCTCACGCCCTCCAGCTCGGCGAGATCACCCGCCGACATCCGGGTGATGAACGTGGCGAGCTGCCGCAGCCCGACGTCGGTGAGCAGGCGCCGCACCCGCGGGCCCGCGCTCGACGGCGCGGCTCCGGTGAGCCGGGCCAGCGAGCGGAACGTCTTGGACGTGCCGACCGCGAGATCCGGCTCGCCCGCGCGGCGCAGGCGGCGGGCCGCGGGCTCCAGCCGGGCGTCGAGGTGGGCGCGCAGCGCGTCGATCTCGCGGCGCGACGGCGGGTCGGAGCGGAACCACTCGCGCGTCAGCCGGCCGGCGCCCAGCGGGAGCGACGCGGCCGCGGCCGGGTGCTCGTCGCGACCGGCCGCCAGCTCCAGCGAGCCGCCGCCGATGTCGAGCACCAGCAGCCGCCCGGCCGACCACCCGTACCAGCGGCGGACGGCCAGGAAGGTGTAACGGGCCTCGTCCTCGCCGGGGAGGACCGCCAAGCTGACGCCGGTCTCGTCGCGGACGCGGGCGAGGACCTCGGCGGAGTTGGTGGCGTCGCGCAGGGCCGAGGTGGCGAACGCGAGCAGATCCGCGCAGCCGGCCGCCGCGGCGGAATCCCGGGCGCGGGCGACGGTGCGGAGCAGCGCACCGGCGCCCTCCGGGGTGAGCGCACCTGTGGCGTCCATGTTCTCGGAGAGGCGCAGCTCGTCCTTCTCCGACGTCATGGGCGTGGGG
>CAXTTN010000332.1:0-5474 GCA_964247105.1 uncultured Pseudonocardia sp. | reverse complement strand
CGCCACTGCACGGGCGTGCGGGCGAGGGTGACGGTGCCGCCCTTCACCCAGTCGCACGCGATGCCGTCCTCGGCGGCTGCCTTGCCCACCTCGTCGACGGTGTCGCGCATCGCCGCCCGCATGGCCAGAGCGGCGTCGCGGCCGTGGCGGCGGGCGAGCTTCGCGGTGCTGGCCGGGAACAGGGCCGAGCACCACCCACCGTTGCGACCGCTCGCCCCGAACCCCGCGACGGCCTGCTCGACGACGACCACGCGCAGCGACGGATCGTGTCGCAGCAGGTAGTAGGCCGTCCACAACCCGGTGTAGCCCGCGCCGACGACGCACACGTCCGCGTCGGTGTCGCCGTCGAGGGCGGGGCGCGGGGTGAGCGGGTCGCCATCCGCTGCGACCTGCTCGAACCAGAGGTTCACAGCTTCGCCCACGCCTCCGTCAGCACCCCGCGCAGGATCTGCTCGATCTCGTCGAACTCGGCCGGCCCGGCGATCAGCGGCGGCGCGAGCTGGATGACGGGGTCGCCGCGGTCGTCGGCGCGGCAGTACAGCCCACTGGAGTACAGCGCACCCGACAGGAACCCGCGCAGCAACCGCTCGCTCTCGTCCTCGTCGAAGGTCTCCTTGGTGGCCTTGTCCTTCACCAGCTCGATGCCGAAGAAGAACCCCTCCCCGCGGACGTCGCCGACGATCGGGATGTCCAGCAGCTTCTCCAGGGTCGCGCGGAACACCGGCGACTGCTCCTTCACGTGCCCGTTGATGCCCTCGCGCTCGAAGATGTCGAGGTTGGCCATCGCCACGGCCGCCGAGACGGGGTGCCCGCCGAACGTGTACCCGTGCAGGAACACCGCGTCGCCACCGGAGAACGGCTCGAACAGCCGCTCGCTGGCGATCATCGCGCCGATCGGCGAGTAGCCCGAGGTCATGCCCTTGGCGCAGGTGATGATGTCGGGGACGTAGCCGAAGTCGTCGCAGGCGAACATCGAGCCGATCCGCCCGAACGCGCAGATCACCTCGTCGGACACGAGCAGGACGTCGTGGGTGTCGCAGATCTCGCGCAGCCGCTCGAAGTACCCGGGCGGCGGCGGGAAGCACCCGCCGGCGTTCTGGACGGGCTCGACGAACACCGCGGCCACGGTGTCGGCCCCCTCGGCGAGGATGGCCTCCTCCACGCGGTTGGCCGCCCACAGCCCGAACTCCTTGCCCTCGATGTCGGAGCGGTAGGCGTTCGTGTTGGGCACCTTGAACGCGCCCGGCACCAGCGGCTCGAACGGCGCCCGGTACTCGGTCACCCCGGTGAGCGCGAGCGCGCCCTGGGGGGTGCCGTGGTAGGCGATGGCGCGGCTGATGACCTTGGTCTTCAGGGGCTTGCCGACCATCTTGAAGTACTGCTTGGCGAGCTTCCACGCGCTCTCGACGGCCTCGCCGCCGCCGCTGGTGAAGAAGACCCGGTTGAGATCGCCCGGCGCGTAGTGCGCGAGCCGCTCGGCCAGGTCGATCGCCGCGGGGTGCGCGTAGGACCAGAGCGGGAAGAACGCCAGCTCCGACGCCTGTTTCGCGGCGGCCTCGGCCAGCTCGCGGCGGCCGTGCCCGACCTGCACGGTGAACAGCCCCGCGAGGCCGTCGAGGTAGCTGTGGCCGGCGTCGTCGAAGATCCGACATCCCTCCCCCCGCACGATGATGGGCGGCGCCACCGACTGGCGGGCGAAGTGCATCCAGAGGTGGTCGCGGGCGGCGTCGTCGCGCGACGTGCCCATGGGCGTTGTGCTCATCTGGTTCCCCAGTTGTAGTGCTGCTTGTGCAGCTTCATGTAGACGAACGTCTCCGTGCTCCGGACGCCGGGCAGGGCCCGGATCCGCCTCCCGACGAGATCCAGCAGGTGCTCGTCGTCCTCGCAGACCGCCTCGGCCAGCACGTCGAAGCTGCCGGCCGTGATCACGACGTAGTCGACCTCGGGCATGGCGCCCAGCGCGTCGGCGAACGCGACGAGATCCCCGTCGACCCGCACGCCGACCATCGCCTGCCGGCGAAAACCCAGCTGCAACGGGTCGGTGACGGCGACGATCTGCATCACGCCGGCCTCCTGCATCCGGGCGACCCGCTGCCGGACGGCGGCCTCCGACAGCCCGACCGCTCGCGCGATCGTGGCGTAGGGTCGCCGGCCGTCCTCCTGGAGCTGCTCGACGATGGCCTTGCCGACGTCGTCGAGCAGGGCACGCACGGGCACGCCGTTGGTGGCGGGGGTCAGCACACCGGTCACGGTAGCCGAGACCCCACCCCGGCGTCACTCATTTCGTCGTCAGATCGAAGGCGCAACACGAATTTCATCGCATCGGCCGTACCAGAACACTAATTCCGTCGCCTCGACACCGACAGTGAGCAGTCGTGTGCGCCGTGGCAGCAGGTTTGAAACGGCAAAGTACTGATTCCATCAGTCGCGGGCGGCGCAGTCGACGAATCCGGTGGGTTCCGATCGTTAAATCTGCATGATCCCGTGGAGAACCGGCCCGTGGCCAACTAGAGTCCAGGCGCCCGCCTGCCTCTCGTGTGAAGGACTCCAGACATGAACCGACCTCGCTCCCCGCTCCCACCCGAGGTCCGGGCCCTCCTGGCACTCCAGAACGAGCAGGGCCGCCTGTCCCGCCGCTCGGTCCTGCGCGGCGCCGGAGCACTGGGCATCAGCGCGTTCCTCGCCGCCTGCGGCACCGCCGGCACCCCCACCACCACCACACCCGGCGCGCCCACCACCGCAGCCGGACCCCCGCCCGCCGCCGACGTCTCCGACACCGAGAAGAAGCTCGACTGGGCCAACTGGACCCTCTACCTCGACTATGACGCCACAACCAAGAAGTACCCCACGCTGGAGAAGTTCATCGCGACCACCGGCATCGCCACCACCTACAGCGAGGACATCGACGGCAACGACACCTACTACGGCAAGATCTCCGGCCAACTCGCCGGCGGCCAGGACATCGGCAAGGACATCGTCGTGTTCACCGACTGGATGGCCGCCCGCATGATCCGCATGGGCTACACCCAGGAACTCGACCGCTCCCTCATCCCCAACGCCAAGAACCTGCTGCCCTCCCTCCAGAACGTCGACTTCGACCCCGGCCGCACCCACACCCTCACCTGGCAATCCGGGTTCGGCGGCATCGCCTGGAACAAAGAACAGGTACCCGGCGGCCTCCGTACCGTCTCCGACCTCTGGAAACCCGAGCTCAAAGGCCGCGTCGAAGTCCTCGACGAATGGCGCGACACCATGGGCCTCATCATGTCCGAACAAGGTGTCGACATCTCCGGAAAGTGGGGCGCCAACGAGTTCGGCGCCGCCATGGACGTCCTCAAGAAACAGATCGCCTCCGGCCAGATCCGCCAGGTCAAAGGCAACTCCTACAAAGAAGACCTCGTCTCCGGCGACGCCGTCGCCGTCATCGGCTGGTCCGGCGACATCACCCAGCTCAACAGCGAGAACGACAACAAGTTCCAGTTCGCCGTCCCCGACGCCGGCGGCACCCTCTGGAGCGACAACCTCATGATCCCCATCGGCGCCCGCCACAAGAAGAACGCCGAAACCCTCTTCAACTACTACTACGACCCCGAGATCGCCGCGCAGGTCGCCGCCTACGTCACCTACATCTGCCCCGTCGTCGGCGCCCAGGAAGCCATGCAGAAGATCGACCCCACCCTCGTCTCCAACACCAGCATCTTCCCCGACCAGGCGACGCTGTCGAAGGTCAAGGTCTTCCGCACCCTCACCCCCGACGAGGAAACCGACTTCGGCGGCCAGTTCCAGACCGCCATCGGGAACTGACATGGCCACCGACACCGTCCCCGGGGGCCGCGACCTGGAGCTCGACGCGGTCACGAAGCGCTTCGGCGACTTCACCGCCGTCGACACCCTGTCCCTGACGATGCCGTCCGGCTCGTTCTTCGCCCTGCTCGGCCCGTCCGGGTGCGGCAAGACCACCCTGCTGCGGATGATCGCCGGGCTGGAGAGCCCGAGCGCCGGGCGGGTGCTCATCGGCGGGGAGGACGTCACCGCCACCCGGGCCCACCAGCGCCCGGTCAACACCGTGTTCCAGAGCTACGCCCTGTTCCCCCACCTCGACGTCACCGAGAACGTGGCGTTCGGCCTGCGCAGGCGCAAGGAGCCCAACGTGGTCGAGCGGGCCCTCGCAGCGCTCGATCTCGTGGAGCTGCGCCACCTCGCGACCCGCCGACCCGCCCAGCTCTCCGGCGGCCAGCAACAGCGCGTCGCGCTCGCCCGGGCCCTGGTCAACAACCCCGCCGTGCTGCTGCTCGACGAACCGCTCGGCGCGCTGGACCTCAAGCTCCGCCGCCAGATGCAGGTCGAGCTCAAGGCCATCCAGAACGAGGTCGGGCTGACCTTCGTCCACGTCACCCACGACCAGGAGGAGGCCATGACCATGGCCGACACCGTCGCGGTCATGAACGCCGGACGCATCGAGCAGCTCGGCGCCCCGCAGGAGCTCTACGACCTGCCGCGCACCCCGTTCGTCGCGAACTTCCTGGGCCGCTCCAACCTCATCCCCGGCACCGTCGTCGAGGAACACGACGGCCTGCTCGGCATCGACACCGCCGGCACCCGCGTGCTCGTCCCCGCCCAGCGGGCCGTCACCCGAACCGGATCGGTACTGGTCGGCATCCGCCCCGAGAAGATGACGCTGCTCCCGGCCGGCCACGACGCGCCCCCGGCCACCACCACACTCGGGCCCGGGACGGTGGCCGACGTGTCCTTCACCGGCGTCAGCACCGAGTACCTCGTCGACATCCCCGGCACCGGACGGATGAGCGTGTTCGCCCAGAACCTGACCGGGGTGAGCGCCGCCCTCGGCGACCAGGTGCGGCTGGCCTGGTCCCCCGAGCACGCGTTCGCGCTCGTCGGCGAGCCGGAGACGGCCCTCGCCCCGGAGCCGGTCACGGCCGGGGCCGGGGCCGGATGAGCGCCGCCGACGTGCTTCTTCCCGCGGAGGCGAGATGAGCACCGCCGACGTGCGCCTTCCCGCGGAGGCGAGATGAGCGCCGCACTCGGGGTCAGCGCCCCGCTCGAAGCCGGCCCGAGCCCGGAGGCCGCCGGCGCGCGGCGCCGCAGCCGGGTGGCGTGGCTGCTGCTGGCCCCCGGACTGCTCTACCTGCTGGTCTTCTTCGTCGCCCCGGTCGCGGTCCTGTTGCTGACCTCGCTCTACGAGCGCGTGCCCGGTGGCGCGGTCGGAGCGACGCGGCCCGCGTTCGACGTGGGCAACTACACCGACGCGATCGTCGACTACGCCCCCCAGTTCGGCCGCTCGCTGCTCTACGCGACCGTCGCCACCGTTCTGGCCCTGGCCATCGGCTACCCCCTGGCCTACGTCATCGGCGTGCGGTGCCGCACCCGGCCGCTGTTGCAGGGACTCCTGCTCGTGCTGGTCATCGCCCCGTTCTTCACCAGCTTCATCCTGCGCACCATCGCCTGGAAGCAGA
>CAXTTN010000331.1:2207-5519 GCA_964247105.1 uncultured Pseudonocardia sp. | reverse complement strand
GTCGGCCACCACCTCCAGCTTGACGAGGTCGGTCTCCAGGGCCTCGCGCGCCAGCCGGGCGGTGAGCACGGCCTCGGCGGCGGTGCGGCAGCCCGCGGTGTTGGGGAGGACCTCGATGTGCAGGCGCCGCAGGAGTTCGAGCACGCCGGTGCCGGTCACGGCGTCGACCCGCCGCATCGCCACCGTGGTCAACGCCGTCCCCGACGCCACCAGCGCGCGTTCGAGGATCTCCAGGTTGGCGGCGCCGCCCGTGCCCATGACGAGCCGCGAGGCGATCTTGCGGCCGCCGATGACGAGGTCATCCACCCTGCACCGCCGTGAGCACCTCGACGCGCGCGCCGTCGACCAGGGGCGTCTCCGCCCACGAGGCCCGCGGCACCACCTCACCGTCGACGGCCACCGCCACCCCGCTCGCGGGCGCGCCCAGCACGCCGAGGGCGTCGGGGACCCGCGCGCCGTCGCCCAGCTCGTGCGCGGTTCCGTTGATCCACACCTGCACCGGCTACCTCCTGGCGAATCGGGACGGATCAGCTGCCGGCGCCGCTTCCGGCACGGGGTCGCCGTGCAGCAGGGCGAGCACGGCGTCGGCCGTCACGGGGGCGAGCAGCATCCCGTTGCGACCGTGGCCGGAGGCCACCAGCAGGCCCTCGGGACCGAGCACACCGATCAACGGCAGGTTGTCAGGGCTGCCGGGGCGCAGGCCGGCGGCGCTCTCCACCAGCGCGTACTCGGCGATGCCGGGCAGCACGCGCTCGGCGTCGCGCAGCAGGTCACGCACCCCGCCGACCGTGACGTCGGTGTCGAAGCCGGTCTCGTACTGCGTGGCGCCGACGACGAGGCCGCCGCCGTCGCGCGGCACCGCGTACACGGGACGGCCGTCGACGAGCGCCCGCACCGTTCGCGACGGCGGCGGGAACGCGCCGGGCCGGTGCCCGAGCCGCAGGATCTCGCCCTTCACCGGGCGCACCAGCCCGTCGAGCGCGGGGTGCAGCTCGGCGGAGTGGGCGCCCGCGCAGACCAGCACGGCGTCGGCATCGATGTCGTGCCCGTCGGTACCGATGCTCGGGCCCGCAAGCGACCCTTCGGTACCGATGCTCGGGCCCGCAAGCGGCCCTTCGGTGCGGACGCCCGTGACCCGTGACCCGTCGTCCAGCACCTGCTTCACCGCCTGCGCGACGAACCGCACCCCGGCCCGCTCGCACGCCGAGCGCAGCGCGGCCAGCAGCACCCGGTTGTCGACGGCCAGGTCGCCGGGCACCGACAGCCCGCCGCGCACGTCCGGGCCGAGGGCGGGCTCCCACCGTCGCAGCTCACGGCCGGTGAGCCGCTCGACGTCGCGTCCGAGACGCCCCAGGAACGCGGCGAGCGTGTCCAGCTCGGCGCGGTCGCCCGCTCCGGTCGCGACGACGACCGTGCCCTCGGTGCGCAGCCCCGCCCCGCCCAGATCGGCCGCGAAGCCCGGCCAGCGGCGCACCGACTCGACGCCGAGGTCGAGCAGGTGCTCCTCCCCCGGCCACGCCTCCGTGACCGGCGCCAGCATGCCGCCCGCCACCCACGACGCGCCGCGGGCCGGTGCCGGATCCAGCACCGTCACGGCGTGGCCCGCCGCCGCGGCGCGCCATGCGCAGGACATGCCGATCACGCCCGCGCCCAGCACCACAAGTTCGATCATCTTCGCTCCCTGCGCCGGCATGACCCGGATCAGGTTCGACGGTCGGGATCCCGGCGATCCCCTCTCAGCCCGAACGGGCTCCCGTGCGTCACCTGCTCGGCACCCTACTCTGGCGACCGTGCCCGGACTCGACGGAACCGCCCGGCGCGCGCGCCTGGACGCCGCCCGCCTCTACCTCTGCACGGGCAACCGGCCCGACCTCGCCGCGTTCGCCGACGCGGCGCTGGAGGGCGGCGTCGACGTCGTCCAGCTCCGCGAGAAGGGCATCGAGGCCCGCGACGAGCTGGCGGCGCTGGAGGTGCTCGCTGCGGCATGCGCGCGCCACGGTGCGCTGCTCGCCGTCAACGACCGGGCCGACGTCGCCCTCGCCGCCGGCGCCGACGTCCTGCACCTCGGCCAGGACGACCTGCCCGTCGCCTGGGCGCGCCGGGTCGTCGGCGAGGAGGTGGTGATCGGCCGCTCCTCCCACAGCGCCGACGAGACGCTCGCCGCCGCCGTCGAGCCCGGCGTCGGCTACTTCTGCGTCGGCCCCTGCTGGCCGACGCCGACGAAGCCCGGCCGCCCGGCGCCGGGCCTGGACCTCGTGCGCACCGTCGCCGGGCGCGCGCCGTCCCGGCCGTGGTTCGCCATCGGCGGCATCGACGGCGGGCGGCTCGACGAGGTGCTCGCGGCGGGCGCCGAGCGGATCGTGGTGGTGCGCGCGATCACCGAGGCGGACGATCCGCGCGCCGCGGCCGCGGCGCTCCGATCAGCCCTGCCGGGGAAGTAGGCCGCCCGGACCGGGGACGGCGGCCGTGGTCGGTGAGCCGGTGGACTCGACCCCCGAGCGGGGCGTGTTCCCGCTCGGTTCGGTCGTTCTCGACGGCGTCGCGACGGGGTCCGCCGACGACGTGGGGTCGGGCGTCGACGTCTCGGTCACGTCCGACGTCGGCGAGGGGGCCTCCGTCGGGGCGGGGGTGGCCGGGTCCGCGCCCAGCACCCGCCCGACGGACGTGCCGGAGTCGCCGGCCGTGATCGTCGACCCCTTGATCCACTCGATGCCGGTGACGGCCAGCAGGCCCAGCAGGAACACGAGCGCCGTGGCGCCGACCCACACGGCCCAGCGCCGCCGGGGCCGGGCGGGCGGCACCGCGGGCTCGACCCGCAGCCGAACCGTCGCGTCGGCGTCCCCGACCCGCGCGCCGGCCACGGGCCGGATCCGCGCCACGATGGTCTCGCGGGTGCGGTCCAGCGAGCGCTGGTAGATCGTCGTCGCCACGGTGCTCGCCACCGAACCGAGCGCGGCGCCCGCCACGGTGCCCGCGGCCCCGAAGAACGACCCGAGCACGGCGGTCGTGGCCGCCGCCCCGGCCCCGGCCACGATCTTGTTGACGCTCAGCTCCTTGGCCGGTGGAGCCGCCGCGACCGGCACGGAAGGGGGTTCCAGGTGCGGGACGGTCGGCGCGTCGGTACGGGCGGGGCGGGGTGCGGGAGGCTGCGGCATGGCTCCTGGAACGCGGTCGGTGACGGGCAGGGCTACACCGGCCCCAACGCCGGCGTCGCCCGGATCGCTCCGGACGATCACCGTTCGTGAGCCCTCTCACCCTGCCTCGGGCGAACGCCGCGGAGGCTCCACCGGATGACGGATGCCCGGGTGCCCT
>CAXTTN010000331.1:0-2197 GCA_964247105.1 uncultured Pseudonocardia sp. | reverse complement strand
TCGTCGGTACCTCCGGCCGCGGGGGACGCGGACGGCAGCGCCGATCGGAGCAGCGGCCACGACACGGCCACGGACACCGCCACGAGCGGCCACGTGAGCAGCACCCGCGCCACCCCGAGCGCCACCACCTCGTCGGCGGCGAACAGCGGCACGAACACCGCGAGCCGGACGAGGTACTGCGCCACCCACGCCCACGACGCCCGCTGGTAGCCGCGCAGGAGATCGGGATCGCGGCGCCACGCGGTGCGGTTGCCCAGTGCCGTCCCGGCGACGAGCCCGAGCAGCGGCCACCGGATCACGATCGACACGGCCCAGGCGAGTGCGCTCGCGGCGTTCGTCACGATCTGGACGAGGAAGAAGTCGACGGCGCGACCGGTGTAGAGCGCCACCAGCGCGGCGACGGCCACGCCCAGCAGGCCGAGCAGCACCGCGCGCGGCCGCCGCCCCCTCGCGAGCCGGAACGCGCCCAACGCGACGGCCACCAGCACCGCCGCGCCGGCCGCCCAGGCCAGCTGCTGCGTGGCGGTGAGCCCGACCACGAACGCGACGACCGGCACCGTCGCGTCGATCGCTCCGCTGCGGCCACCGAGCAGCTCCCGCAGCGACTCGGGCTCGGAGCTGACAGCGCGGGACATGAGGTAAGGGTGCCCTATTCGCATCGGTTGGATCACCACCCTGGCGGAGATCACTGTTCGTGGGTGATCCTGGGGTGGCGGAGAAGTGAACGAGAGGAGTCGGCTCGTGAGTCGTTTCAGCACGTTCGTCGCGATCGGCGACAGCTTCACCGAGGGCCTCGACGACCTGCGACCCGACGGTACCCCGCGCGGCTGGGCCGACCGCGTGGCCGAGCAGCTCGCCGTGGGCGACCCCGGGTTCCGCTACGCCAACCTGGCGGTCCGTGGCAAGCTGCTCGACCAGATCGTCGACGACCAGCTCCCCGTCGCCGAGCGGCTGCGGCCCGACCTGGTGGCCTTCTGCGCCGGCGGCAACGACATCATCCGGTTCTCCTGCGACACCGACGACCTGGCCCGCCGCTTCGACGCCGCGCTGGAGCGCGTCACGGCCACCGGCGCGCAGGTGCTGGTGTTCACCGGCTTCGACCTGGGCCGCATGCACCCACTGATCCGGCGCCTGCGCGGCCGCGTGGCCTGTTACAACGAGCTGATGCGGGCCAGCGCGGAGCGCCACGGCAGCACCGTCGTCGACCTCTGGGGGATGGCCTCCCTGGCCGATCCCCGCACGTGGGGAAGCGACCGCCTGCACCTCACGGCCGAGGGCCACAAACGCGTGATGCTCCGCGTGCTGGAAACGCTCGGCGAGCCCGTGGCCGAGGACTGGCGCGTGCCGCTGCCCGAGGCGGAGCCCACCCCGTGGCGCGCCCGCCAGGCCGAGGACCTGCGCTGGATGCGCGAGTGGGTGTTCCCGTTCGTCCGCAAGCGCCTGCAGGGCCGCAACACCGGCGACGGCTTCCTGCCGAAGCGTCCGGAGGCCCTCCCGCTGTCCGACGCCGGCGCGCGATAGCGATCACCCGGACCTACCATCGGCCCATGGCCCAGGTCACGCTCCCGGACGATCTCGTGAAGCTGCTGCACCGTCCCAGCCCCTGCTACGTCTCCACGCTGATGCCCGACGGTTCGCCCCAGCTCACCCAGGTGTGGGTCGACACCGACGGCGCCAACGTCCTGATCAACTCCGTGCAGACCCACCAGAAGGTGCGCAACGTCGAGCGCGACCCGCGCGTCGCCGTCACCGTCGCCGACCCCGACGCCCCGTCCCGCTACTTCGGCGTGCGCGGGCGCGTCGTCCACATGACGACGGACGGCGCCGTGGACCACATCGAGGCGCTGGCGCAGCGCTACCTGGGCACCCCGTACCCGTGGTACGGCGGCCGCGACCAGGTCCGCATCATCCTGACGATCGAGCCCGACCGGATCACGAGCTTCTGACGCCGGCCCGCCCGCGTTCCGTGCCCCCGCGCACGTTGCCGAGCGCGCGCGGTGGGTGAGGCGCGTGCGCGGCTGAGCGGGCGGGGTCGGGCAGCAGCGCGCAGCAGGGCGGTTGCGCGGCGGGGCAGCAGGGCTCGGCGGGGCAGCAGGGCTCGGCGGGGCAGCTGGGCTCGGCGGGGCAGCGGTGCGCGCGTTGTGAACCGCCCTGGGTGCGGGAGAGGCTCCTGATCTAACAAGGAGACTGGAGCCAT
>CAXTTN010000330.1:0-5574 GCA_964247105.1 uncultured Pseudonocardia sp. | reverse complement strand
GAGCTGCGCCACCAGCACCACGAACGCGAACGGCTTGACGAGGTAGCCGTCGGCGCCGAGGTCGAGGCCGTCGGCCTGGTCGAACTCGCCGTCCTTCGCCGACACGAGCAGGACCGGCGTGTCGACGCCGGCCTCGCGCAGCTGTTCGAGCACGCGGTAGCCCGAGAGCCCGGGCAGGATGATGTCGAGGACGATCGCGTCGAAGCTGCCGGTGAGCGCCGCGTTCAGCGCCGACGGGCCGTCGCGCAGGGCCACGACCTCCATGCCCTCCGCCGTCAGGCCGCGCGCCACCGCCGTCCGGATGCCCGGTTCGTCGTCGACCACCAGTACGCGTGCCATCCAGGCGGAACCTACCGGCCGCGCGTGCAGCCCACCTCAGAACACTCTCAGCCCGCATGAGTCAGGCTGTGGACATGGGCACAGGAACAGGACGCAGGGTCGCGGCCGGACTAGCGGTGGCCGGGGTGGTCGGGCTCGGCCTCCTGGCGATCCCGGCGGGCGCCGGGGCCGCGCCGCAACTGCCGCCGGTGAGCGCGGAGGATCTCGTCAGCTCGGTGCTGGCGGCGAAGCCGGGCGCGTTCGGCGGCACCGTCGAGCTCGACAACAACCTGGGGCTGCCGGCCCTGCCGAACCTCCCGCAGGCGGCGAACGGCACGAGCACCGCCCGCGTGTGGTCCGACGGCACGGGCAAGGGGCGCGCACAGGTCCCGTCCCCGACGGGCGAGCGCACGATCGTCGCGGACGGCACCACCGTCTGGTCGTGGAACTCCGCCGACAAGAGCGTCACGAAGTCGGCCGAGAAGCCCGCGGACCAGCCGTCCACATCGGATCCTGCGGCCGCGGCGACCCGGGCGATCGCCCAGCTGCGGGCCACCAGCACCGTCGCCGTCGACGGGACGGCCGAGGTGGCGGGCCGCCCGGCGTACGCGCTGGTGCTGACGCCCGCGCCGGCCGAGCGGACGCTGCTGCGCGAGGTGCGCGTCGCCGTCGACGCGCAGACGCGGATGCCGCTGGAGCTCACGGTGCTGGCCAACGGCTCCACCGACCCGGCCCTGCAGATCGGGTACCGCGACCTGACGTTCGGCGCGCAGGACCCGTCGCTGTTCACGTTCACGCCGCCGGCCGGGTCGACCGTCACCGCGCCGGAGGCCAAGCAGGAGGGCAAGCCGGAGGGCAAGCCGGCCGGTGCGACCGCGCCGACCGTCGTGGGTGACGGCTGGGACCGGGTGCTGGTGGCGGCGGTTCCCGAGCAGGAGGGCGGCCCGAACCTGTCCGCGCTCGGCACCCCCGTCAGCGGGGCCTGGGGCAGCGGCCGGCTGATCACCACGGCCGTCGCGACCGCGATCGTCACCGACGACGGCCGCATCGCCGTCGGGGCCGTGCCGCAGCAGGTGCTCACCGAGGCTCTGACCAGGTGACAACGCTCGTGGAGGCGGGCGTCGCGACGACGACGCTCGCCGCCCGCGCCGTCGGGCTGCGCAAGGTGTTCGGCGGGACGGTGGCCGTCGACGGCATCGACCTCGACGTCCCCACCGGCTCCGTGCTGGGCATGCTCGGCCCGAACGGCTCGGGCAAGACGACCCTGATCCGGATGCTGCTCGGGCTCACCCGCCCCACCGCGGGCTCGGCCGAGCTGCTGGGCCACGCGATCCCCGAGCACACCGCCGAGGCGCTGCCGCACGTCGGCGCGCTGGTGGAGGGGCCGGGGTTCCACCCGTTCCTGTCCGGCCGGGAGAACCTGCGACGCGTCGCGGCCACCGAGCCGCTGCTCGCGACGCGCGACATCCCGTCGGCCGTGGGGGCCGCGCTGGAACGGGTCGGGCTGGGCGGCGCCGCCGACCGCCGCTACCGCGGCTACTCGCTGGGCATGAAGCAGCGCCTCGGCCTCGCCGCCGCGCTGCTGATCCCGCGCCGGCTCGTCGTGCTCGACGAGCCGACCAACGGGCTCGACCCGGCGGGCACCCGCGACGTCCGGCGGATCATCGCCGAGCTGCACGCGGGCGGCGCGACGGTGATCGTCTCGTCGCACCTGCTGGCCGAGGTGGAGGCCACCTGCACGCACGTCGCGGTGCTGCAGACCGGGTCGCTGGTGGCCGCGGGCGAGCTGCAGGCGCTGCTCGACGCCGGCACCGGCGGGCTGGTCGTCACCACGCCGGACGTCGACCTCGCGCTGCACGCCCTGCGCGGCATCGGCGCCACCGCCTACCGCGCGGAGGGGGACGAGCCCGCCGTCGTCGTCCCGGACGGGGGGCCGCCCGCCCCGGAGGTCGTCGCGCTGCTGGTGCGCGCAGGCGTCGCCGTGCACGAGGCCCGGCGCACCCGGGCCAACCTGGAAGAGCTGTTCGCGCAACTGACGGAGGGCAGCTCATGACCTCGCCGACCGCGCCGGTGACCCGGTTGCTCGGCTCGGAGCTGCGCTGGGTGCTGCGCCGCCCCCGCACGCTCGTGATGTTCGCCGTGTTCGCGCTCGTGCCGGTGCTGATCGCGATCGGCGTCTCGGTGGCGAGCCGCGGCCCGTCCGGTGGGCTGATCGGGCAGATCGGCGGCAACGGGCTGGTGCTCCCCATCGTCGCGATCACGCTGTCGCTGACGCTGCTGCTCCCGCTCGCCGTCGCGATGGCCGCCGCGGACGCGATCGCGGGCGAGACGGCCAGCGGCACGCTGCGCGGGCTGTTGATCTCGCCGGTCAGCCGGTTGCGGCTGGTCGGGATGAAGGCGTTCGGGGTGCTCGTCGTCGCCGTGCTGGCGACGCTCGTGATCGCCGTCGTCGGGGTGGCCGCCGGGCTGCTCGTGGTCGGCGGGGCGGACGGGCAGCTCGTCACGCTGTCCGGGACGTCGGTCGGGCTGGGCAGCGCGCTGGGCCGGGTCGCGCTCGTCGTCGGGTGGGCCGTGGTGCAGCTGGCGGCGGTGGGCGCGGTCGCGCTGGCGATCTCCGCGTTCACCGAGCACCCGCTGGTGGTGCTGGCGTCGGTGCTGGGCGGGCTGATCGTGTTCGGCGTGCTGGGCGCGATCCCGTCGCTGGAGTGGCTCCAGCCCTACCTGCTGACGTCGGGCTGGGGCGCGGGCGCCGACGCGCTGCGCGACCCCCTCCCCCTCGCCGGCCTCGGGCAGAGCACCCTGCGCGCCCTCTGCTACCTGGCGGTGGGCACCGGCCTCACGACCTACCGCATGCTGACCCGCGACGCCTGACCCACCCCACCCCGCGAGTCGACGATCTCGACACGCGGTGTGTGCCGATCGAACACGCGTGCCGGGTCGGCGAACTCGACGTGTCGAGAAGGTCGACTCGCGCCGGACCTGACCGCGAGTCGACTGTTTCGGCACCTGGTGGTGGCCGATCGAACACGCGTGCCGGACCGGCGAACTCGACGTGTCGAGAAGGTCGACTCGCGGGGGTGGGGTGGGGGCGGGGGATGATGGGCACCATGGCCCACCTGCTGGACGACGCCGCCGTCACCGCCGCACTCGACGCGCTCCCGGGATGGGAACGCGACGGGGGCTCGCTCGTGCTCACCGCGAAGCTGCCCACGTTCCCCGCCGCCGTCACGGTGGTGGACCGGGTCGCGGCGATCGCGGAGGACAACGACCACCACCCCGACATCGACATCCGCTGGCGCACGCTGACGTTCCGCTGCTCGACGCACTCCGCGGGCGGCATCACCGACCTCGACACGGCGCTCGCCGCGGCGATCTCCGAGCAGGTGGCGGCGGCCGGGGGCTGATCTCAGCGGCCGCGGAACCGGTTCCACGCCACGCCCGGCACCACCGGGAGCCCGGCCACCGCGCGGCTCGGCGTGAACCGCCGGCAGCCGTGGTCGCCACAGGCGGCGCAGTCCCGGCCGGCGCGGAAGTGCTCGTGGGCCTCGATGCTGTGGCCGCAGCGGCAGCGCAGGTCGGTGGTCATCTCGACTCCTGGTGATCGTGTCGTCACGGACAACCGGTCATCGCGAACGGGCCCGGTTCGGTTGCCGGTGTCCGGACCTTTCATCAGATCGGGTACAGTGCGTGCCGTGCAACGCTCCTACTGGTTTACCGCACCGGCCCGGGACGGGTCGGCGGGCGAACCGCTGCGCTGAACCTCCCACCCGAGCCGGATCTCCGAACCGGCTCGGCGGGTCTCGACGGGTCGGTTCGCCGCACCGAAAGGCCCCGTCATGCTGGTCGCCCCGCACACGCTGGACGAACACCGCACCTCCCGGATCAGCCCGCTGCTGTCCCCCGCCCTGCTGCGCCACGAACTGCCCGTCGACGCGGCGGCCGCGGACACCGTCACGCGGGCCCGCGCCGACACCGTCGACATCCTCGACGGCCGCGACGACCGGATGCTCGTCGTCGTCGGCCCGTGCTCGATCCACGACCCCGCCGCCGCACTCGACTACGCCGGACGTCTCGCCGAGCACGCCGGCCGCGTCGCGGGCGAGCTGCGGATCGTCATGCGCACCTACTTCGAGAAGCCGCGCTCGACCGTCGGCTGGAAGGGCCTGATCAACGACCCGGGCCTGGACGGCACGTTCGACGTCAACACCGGCCTGCGCACGGCGCGGAGGCTGCTGCTGGACATCACCGCGCTCGGGCTGCCGGTCGGCTGCGAGTTCCTCGACCCGATCACGCCGCAGTTCCTCGCCGACGTCGTCACCTGGGGCTCCATCGGCGCCCGGACGGCCGCCAGCCAGGTCCACCGCCAGCTGTGCAGCGCGCTGTCGATGCCGGTGGGGATCAAGAACCCGACCGATGGCGACGTCCAGGTCGCGGTCGACGGGGTCCGCGCGGCGGGCGCGAGCCACGTCTTCATGGGCATCAACCCCGACGGCCTCGCCGCGCTGATCACCACCGCCGGCAACCCCGACGCCCACGTGATCCTCCGCGGCGCCGCGGGCGGCCCCAACCACGACGCCGCGTCCGTCGCCGCAGCGCTCGACCTCCTGGGCCGGGCCGGCCTGCCGCAGCGCGTCATCGTCGACGCCAGCCACGGCAACAGCGGCAAGGACCACGTCCGCCAGGCCGAGGTGGTCCGGGAGATCGCAGGCCGGATCGCCGCGGGCGAGCGCGGCGTGGCCGGGGTGATGCTGGAGAGCTTCCTCGTGGCCGGCCGCCAGGAGCTCGGCCCGGGCATGACCTACGGCCGGAGCGTCACCGACGCGTGCATGGACTGGCCCACCACAGCGGCCCTCCTCGACGCGCTGGCCGCCGCCGTGACCGCTCGCCGCGCCTGAAGGACCACCCGCTTCTGCGAACGATCGCCGCGCATGCGAGAGTTTCACCGGTCGGTCGTGGTTTCGGTGTCGTGTGCTACACGCTCGCGGGAACAGGGCGGCCGGGGACCGCACGGTGCGGGCCCCATCACCACCTGCAGGGAGCAGTTGCATGGCACAGGGAACCGTGAAGTGGTTCAACGGGGAGAAGGGCTACGGCTTCATCTCCGTCGACGGCGGCGGCGCTGACGTCTTCGTCCACTACTCCGAGATCGACGGCAGTGGCTTCCGCAGCCTCGACGAGGGGCAGCGCGTGGAGTTCGAGATCGGCCAGGGCCAGAAGGGCCCGCAGGCCCAGGGCGTGCGCGTCGTCTGATCGTCG
>CAXTTN010000329.1:0-5592 GCA_964247105.1 uncultured Pseudonocardia sp. | reverse complement strand
AGGGCAACCTGGTGCTGTTCGTCGTCGACGCGTCGGGGTCGATGGCCGCGCGCACGCGCATGGCGGCGGTGACCGGCGCGGTCCTGTCGCTGCTGCGCGACGCCTACCAGCGGCGCGACAAGGTCGGGATGATCAGCTTCCGGGCGGGTGGCGCGGAGCTCGTGCTGCCACCCACGTCGAGCGTGCCGGCGGCGCAGGCCCGGCTCGCCGGCCTGCGCACCGGCGGCCGCACCCCGCTGGCCGACGGGCTGCTGCGCTCGCGGAAGGTGCTGGCCGTGGAGCGGCTGCGCGACCCGCGGCGGCGCGCGCTGCTGGTGCTGCTCACCGACGGCCGGGCCACCGTCGGCGTCTCCGGCGACCCCGTGGTCGACGCCTGCCGGGCCGCCGCGCTCCTGGCCGCCGACGGCGTCGCGACCGTGGTGGTGGACTGCGAGAGCGGCCCGGTCCGCCTCGGCCTCGCGGCCCGGGTCGCGGCCGCGGCGGACGGCGAGCTGACCACGATCGGCGAGCTGTCGGCGGACGGCGTGGCCGGCGTCGTCCGGTCCGCTCGGGCCGCCTGAAAGGAGGACGGATGCCACAGGGCCAGGTCACGGACGTGCCGGACGACGGGCTCACCACCCGCCAGCGCCGCAACCGCGCGCTCGTCGTCGTCCACACCGGGGAGATGAAGGGGAAGTCGACCGCCGCGTTCGGGCTCGCGCTGCGGGGCTGGAGCCAGGGCTGGTCGATCGGGGTGTTCCAGTTCGTGAAGTCGGCGAAGTGGAAGGTCGGGGAGGAGGCCGCGTTCCGCGCGCTCGGGCGCGTCCACGCCGAGACCGGCGAGGGCGGGCCCGTCGAGTGGCACAAGATGGGGGAGGGCTGGTCGTGGGCACGCAAGCCCGGTTCCGACGCCGACCACGCCGCGCAGGCCGCGGAGGGGTGGGCGGAGATCCGCCGCCGCATCGAGGCCCAGGTCCACGACGTCTACGTCCTCGACGAGTTCACCTACCCGTTGAAGTGGGGGTGGGTCGACGTGCGGGAGGTCGTCGAGGTGCTGGCCCGCCGGGAGGGCCGCCAGCACGTGATCGTCACCGGACGCGACGCCGCGCCGGAGCTGATCGCGGCCGCCGACCTGGTGATGGAGACGACGAAGATCAAGCACCCGATGGACGCCGGGCAGAAGGGCCAGCGCGGGATCGAGTGGTGACCCGCCGCCACAACGAGCCCGCGCGATGCCGTCGAGGGGCATTCAGGACGACAACGCGCCCGCGCGATGCCATGAGGTAGGAAGGAGCCCATGGAGTACACACGGCTGGGCGGCACGGGCCTGCAGGTCTCGCGGATCTGCCTGGGCATGATGAGCTACGGCTCGCCGAGCTGGCGCGACTGGGTCCTGGACCTCGACGCGTCGAGGCCGCTGGTCACGGCGGCCGTGGAGGCCGGGATCACGTTCTTCGACACCGCCGACATGTACTCCGTCGGCGCCAGCGAGGAGGTCACGGGAACGCTCCTGCGCGAGCTGTTCGCCGACCGCGACGACTACGTGCTCGCCACGAAGGTCTTCATGCCGATGAGCGACCGCCCCAACGACGGCGGCCTCTCGCGCAAGCACATCCTCGCGAGCATCGACCGCTCGCTGAAGCGGCTGGGCACCGACCACCTCGACCTCTACCAGATCCACCGCTGGGATCCGCACACGCCGATCGAGGAGACGATGGAGGCGCTGCACGACGTCGTGCGCGCCGGCAAGGCCCGCTACATCGGCGCGTCGAGCATGTACGCGTGGCAGTTCGCGAAGGCCCAGCACACCGCCGACCTGGGCGGATGGACGCGTTTCGTCGCCATGCAGGACCACTACAACCTGATCTACCGCGAGGAGGAGCGCGAGATGCACGCGCTCTGCGACGACCAGGGTGTCGGCGTGATCCCGTGGAGCCCGCTGGCCCGCGGCCGGCTGACCCGCCTGCCCGAGGAGCGCTCGACGGTCCGGGCCGGGAGCGACCCCATCGCCGACCGCATGTACTCCGACGCCGACGACGCCGTGGTGCACGCCGTCGCCGACGTCGCGAAGGCCCGCGACCTGCCGATGGCGCAGGTCGCGCTGGCCTGGATGCTGCACCGGCCGGTGATCAGCGCGCCGATCGTCGGGGCGACGAAGCTCCGGCACGTCGAGGACGCGGTGGCGGCGGTCGGCGTCGAGCTGTCGGACGACGAGCTGGCGGCGCTGGAGCGGCCCTACGTTCCCCACCCCGTGCTGGGCCACCAGTAGCGTGCCCCCCGGACTGCAGCATGGTGGCTTTGCTCCAACGCCGTTGGAGCAAAGCCACCATGCTGCAACGCGGGCGTGAGCGGGCCGCGGACGGTGGTCGTCGCCGCACCCTCCTCGGGGTCGGGCAAGACCACCGTCGCCACCGGGCTCGTGGCCGCGCTGCGGCGGCGGGGCACCGCCGTGGCGCCGTTCAAGGTGGGGCCGGACTACATCGACCCGGGCTACCACACGCTCGCCGCGGGCCGCCCGGGCCGCAACCTCGACCCGGTGCTCGTCGGCGCCGAACGGATCGCGCCGCTGGCGCGGCACGGCGCGGCGGGGGCCGAGGTGGCGGTCGTCGAGGGCGTGATGGGCCTGTTCGACGGGCGGCTGGCCGACGGCTACGGGTCCACCGCGCAGGTCGCGGCGCTGCTCGGGGCGCCGGTGGTGCTGGTCGTCGACGCGCGGGGGCAGTCGCGGAGCCTGGCCGCGCTGTTGCACGGCTTCCGGTCGTTCGACCAGACGGTGGACCTGGCCGGGGTGGTGCTCAACCGCGTCGGCAGCGAGCGGCACGAGGCCGTGCTGCGCGCCGCGGCCGAAGAGGTGGGGCTGCCGGTGCTCGGCGCGGTCCCGCGGCGGGACGCGCTGGCCGTGCCGTCGCGGCACCTCGGGCTGGTGACGGCCGCGGAGCACGGGGCGGCGGCCGTCGCGGCCGTCGACGCGATGGCCGAGCTGGTGGCGGCCCACGTCGACCTGGACGCGGTCGTGGCGCTGGCGCGGCCGCTGCCGCCGGGCCCGGCCTGGTCGCCGCCGACCGTCGCGGGGCCCCCGTCGCGGGTGGCCGTGTTCGGCGGCCCGGCGTTCACGTTCGGGTACGCCGAGCACGTCGAGATGCTGGCGGCCGCGGGGGCCGAGGTGGTGGTCGTCGACCCGCTGCGCGACGAGGCGTTGCCGCCGGGGACGACCGCGCTGGTGCTGCCCGGCGGGTTCCCCGAGGAGCACGTCGCCGAGCTGGGGGCCAACGCGCGGCTGCGCGCGGACGTCGCCGCGCTCGCCGCGTCAGGGGCGCCGGTGCACGCCGAGTGCGGCGGGCTGCTCTACCTCTGCGCGTCCCTGGACGGGGCCCCGATGTGCGGGGTCCTGCCCGCCGCGGCCGCGATGACCGGCCGGCTCACGCTGGGCTACCGCGACGCCGTGGCGCCGGTCGGGTCGGCGCTGTTCCCGGCCGGTTCGCGCGCGGCGGGCCACGAGTTCCACCGCTGCGCCGTCACGCCGCGGGCCGGGAACGCGGCGTGGGTGTGGCGCGACGGGGGCCCCGAGGGCCCGGTACATGAGGGTTGGGTGCAGGGCGGCGTCCACGCGTCCTTCCTGCACACGCACCCGGCGGGCAACCCCGAGGCGGTGGCGCGGTTCGTCGCCCGCTCAGCGCGCGTGTGATACGACGGCCGCCCGGACCATCCCGCGCAGCCACCGGTGCCCGCCGTCGGCGTCGAGGCGGCGGTGCCAGGCGAACCCGACGCGCAGCGGCGGCAACGCCAGCGGCAGCTCGACCGGACGCAGCGGCCCGGTCAGCCCGGCCCCTTCGGCGAGCGATCGCGGCAGCAGCGCCAGCAGATCGCCGCTCGCGGCCGCCCAGATCGCGACGGTGTAGCCGGGCACGGTCAGGGCGACCCGCCGCTCCAGGCCCTCGGTGGCGAGCAGGTCGTCGACCGGCCCGTGCACGCGTCCCCGCCGCGACACCGTGACCTGCGGGGTCGCGGCGAACGCGGCCAGCGTGACGGGGCCGCGGGCCAGCGGATGGTCGGCGTGCACCAGCCCCACCACGTCGTCGGTGAGCACGTGCTCGGTGATGATGTCGGGCGGCTGGGGCCCGAGCACCCCGACGTCGAGGTCGACGGCGTCGCGCAGCTCCGCGGGATCCTCGTCGCCCTCGGCCACGAAACGGAGCGTGACGCCGGGAGCCTCGCGGCTGGTCCGCGCGACGAGCTGCGCGGCCAGCAGCGCCGACACCGCGTCGTTCGACCGGATCGTGAACGTGCGGCGCAGCGTCGCCGGGTCGGTGGTGTCGACGGGCCCGAGCGCCGCCAGCGCCGCGGCCAGCGCGGCCTCCACGCGGGGCCGCATCGCGAGGGCGGCGGGCGTCGGCGCGAGCCCGCGACCGGCCGGGACCAGCAACGGATCACCGGTGACCCGGCGCAGCCGGGCCAGCGTGCGGCTCATCGCCGGGGTGGACAGGGACAGCACCCGTGCCGCGCCGGTGACGCTCTGCTCGCGCAGCAGCGCGTCGAGGGCGGGGAGCAGGTTGAGGTCGGGCAGGCGCACGCGGAAAGTGTTGCATGGCATGCAATGTCAGATCATCATTCATGCACTGGACGGCAACGGTCTGCGCTGCGACGGTAGGTGCATGACCACTCCGAACCACGCGTTCACGATGCTCGTCCGTACGACTCCGACCTGGCTGCGCCTGCCGCCCGCGGAGCGTTTCGCCTTCGTCGACGAGGAGATCCGACCGCTGCTCGCCTGCCATCCCGCCGTCACCCTGCGGTTCTTCGACGCGGAGGCGTTCAGCGCCCGCTACACCGACATGCTGCTGTGGGAGACGACCGATGTGCTCGCCTACCAGGCGCTGGTCGAGGAACTGCGCGAGACGCTCTTCTGGGGGACCTACTTCGAGGTCGTCGAGATCCTCCCCATGATCGAGAACGGATTCGCGCACCACTACGGCGTCCAGCCACTCTCCTCGGGTGCTGCCTGATGTGGGCCCAGAGGGCTACCGTCGGGTAACTCCGGACGGTGGAGGTGCCACGGCGAGGATCGGACTCGTGCTCGGGGCCGGTGGGCTGCTGGGCTCGGCCTGGATGACCGGTGCGCGGCCGTGGACCGGCTCGCCGCGGCTGGTGGCGGCGGCCGTCACCCACCCGCTCTCGATCAACCCGGTGATCGCGGCCGCCGGCCTGCTGCCGGCCGGACGGGGCCGGATGAGCTCGCTGATCCGGATGGTGGCCGCGAGACGCCCGGGCCCGCGGACCTCGCGGCGACGGGCGGCAACCTCATGAACCCGCGGCGGCGGGAGCGCGTGCTCGACACCGCCCTCACCACGTCGGCGGGCGCGCCGGCCGCGGCGGTCCAGGCGGCGTGACCGCGGGGGCAGTGGCGGATCTCGCGTCCCGCGCGTTGGACGCGGGCGCCGGGCGGAGCACAGACTGTCCGCCGTGGAGCGCGGGAGAGTGTCGTTCGTCGGGGCCGGGCCGGGCGCGGCCGATCTGATCACGCTGCGGGGGGCGCGGCGGATCGCCGAGGCCGACGTGGTGATCTGGGCGGCCAGCCTCGTCATGGAGGAGTGCATCACCGAGCACGCGAGGGCC
>CAXTTN010000328.1:0-5609 GCA_964247105.1 uncultured Pseudonocardia sp. | reverse complement strand
GTTCAGCCTCGTCGCGCGCGAGCCGCTCGCGCGGATGCTGCCGTGGGCGCAGCGGACCGGGCACGTCGTGATGGCGTGGAGCCCGCTCGGGCAGGGCCTGCTGTCGGGCCGCTACTCCGCGTCGAACCGCCCGTCCGGTGGGGTGCGTTCGGCCAACGCGCTGTTCCTCCCGGAGAACCTCGACGCCGCCCGCCCGCTGCTGGACCTGCTCCGCGACCTCGCGTCGGCGCACGACGCCACGCCCGCCCAGGTCGCGCTGGCCTGGCTGGTCCACCTGCCGAACGTGGTCGCGATCCCCGGGGCGTCGAGCGTGGCGCAGGTGGAGAGCAACGCGGCCGCGGCCGACATCGTCCTCACCGACGACGAGCACGCCGCCCTCACCGCCGCGGCCGAGGCGTTCCGGCCGGTGACGGGGGCGTCGGCGATCCCCGCGCTGGTGCGTGGCCGCCTGGTCCGCAGCTGACCCCCCGGGTTGCAGCATGGTGGCTTCGCTCCAACGAGATTGGAGTAGAGCCACCATGCTGCAACCCGGCCGACCGTCGCGAACCGGACCAAACGGGCGCGATCGGGGTCGGTGTGACGAAAGTGCCTGGCGGACGGGGTGGGAAACCCTGCCCCGGCCGGACTACCGTCGCGGGCGTGGTCGGAACCTTTTTGGACGCCCCGCCGTTGGTGTCACCCGCCTCCCACGCCGCAGCCGTCGCCGACCTGCTGCGGCGGTTCCGCGCGCTGCCGGCGGGCACCCGGATGCGGCTGGGGAAGAAGTCGTCGAACCTGTTCCGCTTCGGGGGGCGGGACGAGGTCACGACGCGGCTCGACACCAGCAACCTGACGGGCGTGATCTCCGTGGACCCGGTCGGCCTCACCGCCGAGGTCCAGGGCATGACCACCTACGAGGACCTCGTCGCCGCCACGCTGGCCAGGGGCGTCATGCCGCTGGTGGTGCCGCAGCTCAAGACGATCACGCTCGGCGGCGCGGTGACCGGGCTGGGCATCGAGTCGACGTCGTTCCGGCACGGGCTGCCGCACGAGTCGGTGCGCGAGATGGACATCCTCACCGCCGACGGCGACGTCGTCACCGTGACGCCCGACGGCGAGCACGCCGATCTCTTCCGTGGCTTCGCGAACTCCTACGGCACGCTCGGCTACGCCCTGCGGATCGTGATCGACGTGCAGCCCGTTGCACCGTTCGTGCGCCTGGAGCACCACCGCGTCGAGACCGACGACCTGGAGAAGGCGATCACCGCGGCCTGCGACCTCGACGCGGGGAACGGCCCGGACTTCGTCGACGCCACCGTGCTGGCCGACGGCGAGCAGTACCTGACGCTGGCCTGGTTCACCGAGGACCCGGGCGCGGCCGGCCCCAGCGACTACACCGGCCAGCAGGTCTTCTACCGCTCCATCGACCGGCGCGCCACCGACGTCCTGACGGTCCACGACTACATCTGGCGCTGGGACACCGACTGGTTCTGGTGCTCGCGGGCGCTCGGTGTGCAGAACCCCGTGATCCGCCGGCTCTGGCCGCGCCGCTACCGCCGCTCGGACGTCTACCGCAGGCTCGTGGCCCTGGACCGCCGCACCCGGTTCAGCGGGCGGATCCGCGGCCTGCTCGGCAAGCCGCAGGAGGAGCTCGTCGTCCAGGACGTCGAGATCCCCGTCGGCCGGCTGACCGAGTTCCTGGAGGCGTTCCACCGTGACATCGGGATCGCTCCGTTCTGGCTGTGCCCGCTGCGGTTGAGGGGTGACACCACCTGGCCGCTCTACCCGATGAAGGCCGACGAGCTGTACGTCAACGTCGGGTTCTGGTCCTCGGTGGAGGAGGTGCCGGGCCGGCCGGATGCGCACAACCTGCGGATCGAGGAGCTCGTCGCCGAGCTGGGCGGGCACAAATCGCTGTACTCGACGGTTCACTACGGCGAGCGTGAGTTCTGGGAGCACTACAACGGGCCCGCCTACCGTGCGCTGAAGGGGCGCTACGACCCGCACGGGCGGCTGCCCGATCTCTATACGAAGGTGACTGGATCAGGGAGGGCATGATGCAGGTCGCTGAGCTCATCGCGAGGGTCGTCGGGGCGGACGTCCCGGTGCGGGTGATCGCCTACGACGGCAGCAAGGCAGGGCCGGACAGCTCCGAGGTGGCGCTGCGGATCGTCTCGCCGCGGGCGCTGGCCCGGCTGGCGACGGCCCCGGGCACGCTCGGGCTGGCCCGGGCGTACGTCGAGGGCGAGCTGGAGGTCGAGGGCGAGCTGTACGACGTCCTCGACGCGATGGCCGACCTCACGTTGAACGACATCACCCGGGCCGACCAGCTGCGGCTCGCGCGGAGGATGGTGCCGATCTGGCTGCGGCACCGGCAGCCGCCGCCGGAGCTCGAGTACCGGCCGCCGGGCCGGCTGCACTCCAAGGCGCGGGACAAGAAGGCCATCTCGCACCACTACGACGTCTCCAACCAGTTCTACGAGTGGGTGCTCGGCCCGTCGATGGCCTACACGTGCGCCGTCTACGACTCCGACACCACCACGCTCGAGGAGGCGCAGGCCGCCAAGCACGAGCTCGTCGCGCAGAAGCTGGCGCTGAAGTCCGGGATGCGGCTGCTCGACGTCGGGTGCGGCTGGGGCGGCATGGTCATGCACGCCGCGGCCGAGCACGGCGTCAAGGCGCTGGGCGTGACGCTGTCGAAGAACCAGGCGCAGTGGGCACAGGCCGAGATCGAGCGGCGCGGGTTGGGTGCGCTGGCCGAGATCCGCCACCTCGACTACCGCGACGCGCCCGAGTCGCAGTTCGACGCGATCAGCTCGATCGGGCTCACCGAGCACATCGGCAAGGCCCAGCTGCGCGGCTACTTCTCCTCGCTGCACGCGCGGTTGAAGCCGGAGGGACGGCTGCTCAACCACTGCATCACCCAGCCCCACACGCCCACCAAGCGCAGGCTCGACCCGTTCATCGCCCGGTACGTGTTCCCCGACGGCCAGCTGGAGCCGATCGGGCTGCTGATCTCGGAGATGAACGACGCCGGCTTCGAGGTGCGCCACGAGGAGAACTTCCGGGAGCACTACGCGAAGACGCTGCACGCGTGGGGCGACAACCTGGAGGAGCACTGGGAGGAGGCCGTCGCCGACGTCGGTGTCGGCCGGGCCCGGGTGTGGCGGCTCTACATGGCCGCGTGCCGCCTGGGCTTCGAGCGCGACAACATCCAGCTGCACCAGGTGCTCGGCGTGAAGGTCGGCGACCGCGGCCGGTCCGGCTTCCCGTGGAGGGGCTGGTAGAACCGGCCCGTGCCCGATCGCCTCTCCCCGCTCGACGCGTCGTTCCTGTTCGCCGAGAGCCGCACCGCCGCGATGCACGTCGGGGCGGTGATGACGTTCGCCCCGCCCGAGAACGGGCGGCCGTTCGACGTCGCCGCGTTCACGGGGCTGATCGGGCACCGGCTCGCGCTCGTCCCGCGCTACCGGCAGAAGGTGCGGGAGGTGCCGGGCGGGCTGGGGCTGCCGGTGTGGGTGGACGATCCCGACTTCGACCTGGCCTTCCACGTCCGGCACGCCGCTTTGCCCCGGCCGGGCACCGAGGGCGTGCTGCGCGAGCTGGTGGGCAGGCTGCTGGCGCGCCAGCTCGACCGCAAGCGGCCGTTGTGGGAGGTCTACCTGGTCGAAGGGCTGTCCGACGGGCGGCTCGCCGTGGTCACCAAGACCCACCACGCGATGGTCGACGGGCTGGCGTCGATGGACATCGGCGCGGTGCTGCTCGACCTCACCCCCGAGCCCCGCGAGACGCCGGCGGGGGAGTGGGAGCCCGCGCGGGAGCCGTCGGCGATCGAGCTGGCCGCGTCGGCGACGGTCGACGCGCTGCGCCGGCCGCGGGTGGTGCTCGACGTCGCCGGCCGCGCGGTCGGCGACGTGCGCGAGACGGCCGCGTCCGTGGGGCGCACCGTCGGCGGGCTGGTGTCGACGGGGCGGGCCACCGCGACGTCCCGGCCGGTGCCCGCGCTCAACGCCGCCACCGGCGCCCAGCGCCGCTACGGGATGGTGCGCACCGCGCTCGCGGATCACCGCGCGGTCCGCCGGGCCCACGGCGGCACCGTGAACGACGTCGTGCTGGCCGTGGTGACGGGCGGGCTGCGGCGCTGGCTGATCAGCCGCGGGGAGCCGCTGACCGAGCGGACGGTGGTGCGCGCGCTCGTGCCGGTGAGCGTGCGGGCGCGCGCCGGCACGTCGTCGGGGAACTCGCTCTCCGCGTACCTCGTCGACCTGCCCGTCGCGGAGAACGACCCCCTCGCGCGGCTGGCGAGCGTCCGGGACGCGATGGAGCAGCACAAGCGCTCCGGCCGGGCGGTCGGCGCCGCGGCGCTGGTCGGGCTCGTCGGGCTGGCGCCTCCGGTGTTGCACAGCCTCGGCGCGCGGCTGGCCAGCCAGTACTCCAGCCGGCTCTACAACGTGCTGGTGACGAACGTCCCCGGACCGCCCCGCCCGCTCTACGCGATGGGGGCCAGGATGCTCGACATGTACCCGGTGGTGCCGCTCGGCGGCGGCCAGGCCGTCGCGATCGGCGTCACCTCCTACGACGGCGGGATGCACTACGGGCTCACCGCCGACCGCGACGCCATGCCCGACGTCGACGTGCTCGCCGACGCGCTCGCCGAATCCCTCACAGAACTGGTCGACACCACCCGAACGTGATCTACTTCCCACCCGGTCGGGTGGCCCGGGGCGCCCCGGTGTGCAGTCCTGCGAGGGGGCGCCGTGAACGACGTCGTGATGCCGGCGGGGTACCGCTGGGTCGCCACCCTGTCGTCGGACCCCGCGCACGCCGTGCACCGCGCGACCGACGAGCGGAGCGGCCAGGACGTGGCCGTCGAGGTGTTCCCCGGCGATCCCGCGCTGCGCGCCCGCCTCACCCGTGAGACGGCGCAGGCGGCCGGGCTCGGGCACCCCTACGTCATCCCCGTCCTCGCCGTGGGCGACCTCGACGGGGCCGTGTACACCGTCAGCCCGTTCGTGGACGGGCCCGATCTCGGCACGCGGCTCGCGTCCGGTCCGGTGCCGGACGTCGTCACGGTCCTCGGCCCGGCCGCGGAGGCGCTGGACCTCGCCCACCGGTCCGGGCTCACCCACCGGGGCATCGGGCCGAGCGCGATCGTGCTCGCCCAGCCGCACGACGTGCCCTGCCTGCGCGGCTTCGGGATCGCGCCGGAGACCGGCTTCGCGCCCGCGGACGAGGACCCGGCCCCCGAGCAGGTGCGCGGCGCACCGGTCGGCCCCCGCACCGACGTGTACGCGCTGGGCGCGCTGCTGTTCCGGTGCCTGACGGGGCGGGCGCCTTTCGTGCGGGGCGATCCCGCCGCGGTGCGGGCGGCGCACCTCGACGACGCGCCGCCGCGGGTCAGCGAGCTGCGTCCCGACCTCCCGCGCGGGCTCGACGACGTCGTCGCGGCGGCGATGGCGAAGGACCCGGGCCGGCGCACGCCGACGTGCCGCGCGGTGGTCGACGCCGCCGCCGCGGTGCTCGGCGGCGGCGTCCCTGCCGTGCCGGCTCCGGCCGCCACCGCCGGGTACGCCGCCGGGCCCACCCCGATCGGGCCCGCCCCGCCCGGGGCGACGCTCGTGCGCACCGTT
>CAXTTN010000327.1:0-5739 GCA_964247105.1 uncultured Pseudonocardia sp. | reverse complement strand
GGCGCGCCGGGCCGATTCGCGGACGGCGTCGGCATCGGTGGTGGTCACGGCAGTCAGGTTGCCACGGCGCATCGCATTTGACCTCAACCGGGGTTGAGGGCGCACGATCATCGGCATGACCGGTCCCGTCGCCGTCCGCACCGAGCTGTTCGGGCCCGACCGGCGCGCCACCACCGTCGGGCTGGTGCTGCTGATCAGCCTGGTCGCGTTCGAGGCGATGGGGGTCGGCACCGCGATGCCCGCGCTGGTCGCCGACCTCGGCGAGGTCTCGATGTACGCCTGGCCGTTCGTCGCGTTCACCGCGGCGGCCGTGTTCGGCACGGTGATCGGCGGCCGGTGGTGCGACCGGGCCGGGCCGCGGGTCCCGCTCGTCGTCGCGCCGGTGCTGTTCGGGATCGGGCTGCTCGTGGCGGGCACGGCGGGCTCGATGGCGCAGCTGCTCGCCGGGCGGCTCGTGCAGGGGCTCGGGGCCGGAACCCTGGGGGTGGGCGTCTACGTGCTGATCTCCGTCGTCTACGCCCAAGGGGCCCGGCCCGCGGTGTTCGGGCTGGTGTCCTCGGCCTGGGTGCTGCCGTCGCTGATCGGGCCGCCGGTGGCGGGCGTGGTGACCGAGGCCCTGTCCTGGCACTGGGTGTTCCTGGGGCTCGTACCCCTCGTGGCGCTGGCCGTGGCGCTGGTGGTGCCTGCGGTCCGGAGGCTCGGCCCACCGGATCCCGGCCGGAACCCCGCCGCGCCACGGCCCGGGCTGGTGCCCGGCGCGCTCGCCGCGGCCGTGGGGGTCTCGGCGCTGAGCTGGGCGGCGCAGCAGCCGGGCCTGCTCGCCGCCGTGGTGGCCCGGGGTGGCGGTCGTGCTGCTCGTCCCGGCCGTGCCGCGGCTCGTCCCGCGCGGGGTGTTCCGCGCCGCGCGCGGGATCCCGGCCGTCGTCGTGTCGCGCGGCCTGCTCGCGGGGGTGTTCTTCACCGTCAACTCCTACCTGCCGCTGATGCTCCACGGCACCCACGGCTGGTCGCTGGCCGCCGCCGGGATCCCGCTGATCGCCGGGTCACTGGGGTGGTCGGGCGCGTCGGCGTGGCAGGGACGCCATCCCGACCTGTCCCGCAGCCGCCTGCTCCGCATCGGGTTCTGCTCGCTCGCCGTCGGCACCGCGGGCATGCTGCTCGTCGCGCCGTCCTGGGGCGTGGCCTGGCTCGCGCTGCCGTTCTGGGTGCTCGCGGGCGTCGGGATGGGGCTGGGCTTCTCGTCGGTGTCCTACCTGCTGCTGCAGCAGTCCGCGGCGTCCGAGGTGGGGTTCCACAGCTCGGCCGCGCAGATGGCCGACCAGCTCACGACCGCCACGATGATCGGACTCGGGGGCGCGCTGATCGCGCTCCTGGCCGGACCGGCTGTGGCGCTGCCCGTGCTCGTCGCCGGGCTGGCGGCGCTGGCCGTGCTCGGCGCGGTGCTGGCCGGGCGGGCCGCGGCACCGGCCTGACACACCCCGCGCGGCTCGGCACACCCCGTCGACGGGGGGTGTCGCGTCGGGCAGGAGGTGTGGGCCCAGACTCGTGCGCCCGCACCCCCGCTCGCGGCTCGGCACACCCCGTCGACGGGGGGTGTCGCATCGGGCAGGGGGTGTGGGCCCAGGCTCGTGCGCCCGCACCCCCGCTCGCGGCTCGGCACACCCCGTCGACGGGGGGTGTCGCGTCGGGCAGGGGGTGTGGGCCCAGGCTCGAGCGCCCACACCCCCGCCCGCAGCCCCGCACACCCCGTCGACGAGGGGTGTCGCGTCGGGCCCGGGGGTGCGGGTGCGCGCCCACCGCCGCCGTCCGGGCTGGTCCGCTCAGGAGCGGTGCGGCAGCTTCGCCGGCGTGGACGGGGGCGGCACCACCGGGCCGATGTCGCCGTCGGGCGCGGTGTCCAGGTCGACGATCACCGGCGCGTGGTCGGACGGGCCGGAGCCCTTGCGCGCCTTGCGGTCGATCCACGCGGCCCGCACGCGGCCGGCCGGGTCGGCGCCGGCGAGGACCAGGTCGATCCGCATGCCCTTGTCCTG
The DNA here is from genome assembly GCA_964247105.1 of uncultured Pseudonocardia sp. Lineage (GTDB taxonomy): Bacteria > Actinomycetota > Actinomycetes > Mycobacteriales > Pseudonocardiaceae > Pseudonocardia. Next base: position 3,706 of record CAXTTN010000327.1, on the reverse strand, counting down.
GTGGAAGCGGCCGGCGCGGTAGTCCCAGTAGCTGAAGACGCGCTCCGACGGCCAGCGGTCGCGGACGACGTCGTGCAGGCCCAGCTCCTGCAGCGCGGCCAGGGCGCCGCGTTCCGCGGGCGTCACGTGGGTGGAGTCGACGAAGAGCGAGGGGTCCCAGAGGTCGGCGTCGGTGGGGGCGATGTTCATGTCGCCGGCGACGACCGTCGACGCGGGGTCCTTCACCGAGGCCTGCAGCGCGGCGAGCCACTCCAGCTTGTAGGCGTAGTGCGGGTCGTCGGGGGTGCGGCCGTTGGGCACGTACACCGACGTCACGCGCAGCCCGCCACAGGTCGCGGTGACCGCGCGGGCCTCCAGCGCGTCGGAGAAGCGCGGGGCGCCCGGGAGCGAGCGCTCGACGTCGTCGAGGCCGACGCGGGAGAGCAGCGCCACCCCGTTCCAGCGGCCCTCGCCGACGTGCGCGACGGCGTAGCCCCGCTCCTTCAGCGGTTCGTCGAAGGACTCGGCGAACGCGTCGTCGGCGAGCTTCGTCTCCTGCAGGCAGACGACGTCGGGCGCGCGCTCGTCGAGCCAGGGCAGCAGCCGGGGGAGCCGGGAGAGGGCGGAGTTCACGTTCCACGTAGCCAGACGCACGCCCGGCACGCTACCGTGACCCAGTTTGTACGATGAACGAACAAAGGGGTTCCACGATGCAGCCGACCCGCGACGACCGCTTCAGCTTCGGGCTCTGGACCGTGGGCTGGCCCGCGGCCGACCCGTTCGGCGTCGCGACGCGCCCCGCGCTGGATCCCGTCGAGTCGGTGCACCGGCTCTCCGAGCTGGGCGCCTACGGCGTCACCTTCCACGACGACGACCTGATCCCGTTCGGTTCCTCCCCCGAGGAGCGTCAGCGGCTGATCACCCGCTTCCGCGCCGCGCTCGACGAGACCGGCCTCGTCGTGCCGATGATGACGACCAACACGTTCACCCATCCCGTGTTCAAGGACGGGGCGTTCACCAGCAACGACCGCTCCGTGCGGCGGTTCGCGCTGCGCAAGGTCCTGCGCAACCTCGACCTGGCCGCCGAGCTCGGCGCGTCCACCTACGTGTTCTGGGGCGGCCGCGAGGGCGCCGAGGTCGACGCCGGCAAGGACATCCAGGCCGCGCTCGACCGCTACCGCGAGGGCATCGACCTGCTCGCCGCGTACGTCAAGGAGCAGGGCTACGGCATCCGCTTCGCGATCGAGCCCAAGCCCAACGAGCCGCGCGGCGACATCCTGCTGCCCACGCTCGGGCACGCTCTCGCGTTCATCGCCGAGCTGGAGCACGGCGACATCGTCGGCGTGAACCCCGAGGTCGGGCACGAGCAGATGGCCGGGCTCAACTACGCGAGCGGCATCGCGCAGGCGCTGTGGGCCGGGAAGCTGTTCCACATCGACCTCAACGGCCAGCGCGGCATCAAGTACGACCAGGACCTGGTGTTCGGGCACGGGGACCTGATCAACGCGTTCTCCCTGGTGGACCTGCTCGAGCACGGGGCGCCGGGCGGTGGTCCCGCCTACGGCGGCCCGCGCCACTTCGACTACAAGCCGCTGCGCACCGAGGACATCAGCGGGGTGTGGGAGTCGGCGGCGGCGAACATGCGCACCTACCTGCTGCTCAAGGAGCGGGCGGCGGCGTTCCGGTCCGATCCCGAGGTGGCCGACGCGCTGGCCACGGCGGGCGTCGCCGAGCTGGCGAAGCCGACGCTGAACGCCGGCGAGACCGTCGCCGACCTGCTCGCCGACCGCGGGGCGTTCGAGGACTACGACGCCGACAAGGCGGGCGAACGCGGCTACGGTTACGTGCGCCTGAACCAGCTGGCGGTGGAGCATCTGATGGGGGCGCGGTGACACTGGTGGCCGGGGTCGACTCGTCGACCCAGTCGTGCACGGTCGTCATCCGGGACGCGTCCTCCGGCGCCCTCGTGCGGGAGGGCCACGCGAAGCACCCGGCCGGCACCGAGGTCGATCCCGCGGCCTGGTGGGACGCGCTCCGGGCCGCGCTCGCCGACGCCGGCGGGCTGGACGGCGTCGAGGCGATGGCCGTGGCCGGGCAGCAGCACGGGATGGTCTGCCTCGCAGCGTCCGGGGACGTCGTGCGCCCGGCCCTGCTCTGGAACGACACCCGCTCGGCGGGCGCGGCCGACGACCTCGTCGCCGAGCTGGGGGCGAAGGAGTGGGCGGAGGCGACCGGCAGCGTGCCGGTGGCGTCGTTCACGGCGACGAAGCTGCGCTGGCTCGCCACGCACGAGCCGTCCCACGCCGCCGCCACCGCCGCGGTCTGCCTGCCGCACGACTGGCTGACCTGGAAGCTGCGCGGCACCGGATCGCTGGACGACCTGGTCACCGACCGCGGCGACGCGTCCGGCACCGGCTACTTCTCGGCCGTCACCGACAGCTACCTGCCCGACCTGCTCACGCGCGCGTTCGGCCGCTCCGACGTGGTGCTGCCGCGGGTGCTCGGGCCGTCCGAGCCGGCCGGGCGCACCCCGGACGGGATCCTGCTCGGGCCCGGGACCGGCGACAACGCGGGCGCGGCGCTCGGGCTGGGCGCCGGGCCCGGCGATGTGGTGGTGTCGCTCGGCACGTCCGGCGTCGTCTCGGCGGTGAGCCGGACCCCCACCGCCGACCCGACCGGCATCATCGCCGGCTTCGCGTCGGCAAGCGGGGAGCACCTGCCGCTGGTGTGCACGCTCAACGCCGCGCGCGTGCTCGACGCGGCCGCGGCGCTGCTGTCGGTGGACCACGCCGGGCTGTCGGCGCTCGCGCTGTCGGCGCCGGCCGGGTCCGGCGGGCTCGTGCTCGTCCCGTACCTGGAGGGCGAGCGGACGCCGAACAAGCCGGACTCGACCGGCGCGCTGCACGGCCTCACGCTCGGCACGTCGACGCCGGCGCACCTGGCGCGGGCGGCGGTCGAGGGGCTGCTGTGCGGGCTCGCCGACGCCCTCGACGCGCTGGTCGCAGCCGGGGTGCCGGTGCAGCGGGTGTTCCTGGTCGGAGGTGGCGCCCGCTCGGACGCGGTGGCGCGGATCGCGCCCGCCGTGCTCGGGCGGCCCGTGCTGCGCCCGACCCCCGGCGAGTACGTGGCCGACGGCGCGGCCCGGCAGGCCGCCTGGGTGCTGGCCGGCTCGGCGTCGCCACCGGAGTGGGCGGCCGCCGACACGGAGGTGTTCGAGGCCGAGCCGACGCCGCCGGTCCGCGCCCGCTACGCGCAGGCCCGCGACCTGACGATCCCCCAACCATGACGCGAGTCGACCATCTCGGCACGCCGAGTTCGCCTTCCGTGCTCTACCACGAGTGCGGCGGCGCGTCGGGGCAGCCGGTGGTGCGGCGTGCCGGAACGGCACAGTCGGCGCGCGAGAAGGTCGACTCGCGGGGTGGGGTGGGGCGGATGGGGGCCGCCGGGGTGCGGCGGCACAACCTCGCGCTCGTGCTGCGGGAGGTCGCCGACGGCGAGCCCGTGTCGCGCGCGGAGGTCGCCGCACGGACGGGCCTGACGCGGGGCACCGTGTCGTCGCTGGTGGACGAGCTGCTCGCGGCCGACCTCGTCACCGAGCTGGCCGCCACCCGCGGCGGGCCGGGGCGGCCGGCGAATCCCCTGCAGCTCAACCGGTCCGGTCCGGCCGGGCTGGGCGTCGAGATCGGGGTGGACCACGTCGGCGCGTGCGTCGTCGACCTCTCGGGCG
>CAXTTN010000326.1:0-5767 GCA_964247105.1 uncultured Pseudonocardia sp. | reverse complement strand
CCATGGTCTTGCCCGCACCGGTCTCCCCGGTCAGGACGGTGAGCCCCGGATCCAGGTCGAGCGTGGCGTCGTCGATCACGCCGAGCCCCTGGATCCGCATCTCGGCCAGCATGGGGCGAAGCGTACGACCTACCCGTCCGCGCGGGGCGCACCCCGCCAGCCCCGCACCGGCAGGTCGAACTTGCGCACCAGCCGATCGGCGAACGGGCGCCCGTCGAGGCGCACCATCCGGACCGGCATCTCGCCGCGCGTGATCTCGACGCGCGCGCCGGGCGGGAGGGCATGGGTGCGGCGGCCGTCGCAGTCGAGCAGCGCCGGCGAGCCGGCCGCGTCCACCTCGATCGCCACCTGGCTGTCCGGTGAGATCACCATCGGCCGGGCGAACAGCGCGTGCGCGTTGCTCGGCACCAGCAGCAGCGCCTCCACCTGCGGCCAGATCAGCGGACCGCCCGCGGAGAACGCGTAGGCGGTCGAGCCCGTCGGGGTCGCGCACAACACGCCGTCACAGCCGAACGCCGACACCGGACGCCCGTCGACCTCCAGCACCACGTCGAGGATCCGCTCGCGCGTGGTCTTCTCGACCGTGGCCTCGTTGAGCGCCCAGGTCCGCGCGATGACGTCACCGTTCGACCGGGCGACGGCGTCGAGCGTCATCCGCTCCTCCACCGAGTAGGCGCCCTCGACGAGCGCGTCCAGCGCCTCGGGGAGCAGCTCCTCCTCGGCCTCGGCGAGGAAGCCGACCCGTCCGAGGTTCACCCCCAGCAGCGGGACGCCCACCGGGCGCGCCATCGCCGCGGCGCGCAGCAGCGTGCCGTCGCCGCCGAGGACGAGCACCACCTCGGAGCCCTCCGCACACCCCGGCCTGCCGTCGACGATCCGCGGCTCCAGCCCGGCGGGCAGGTCGCCGTCCGGCACCTCGGCCCACTCCTCACCGATGACGCGCAGGCGGACGCCGTCACGCGCCAGCCGCCGGGCGGCGTACGCCGCGGTGCGCCGGTTGGTCTCGCGCCCGGCGTGCAGGACGACGGTGATCTCGCGTTGCGTCATCTGCCCCCTCCGCGGGAAAAAGCACGTCGGCGGGTCACGTCGGACCGGCCTCCACCGCCGCCGCGAGCGCGCCGTCCCCGACGTCGTCGCCGGTGCGGGCGAGCCGCAGGAAGAACTCGACGTTGCCCGACGGTCCGGGCAAGGGGCTCGCGACGGCGCCGAGCAGCCGGAGGCCCAGCGTGCGGGCCGCCGCGGCGACGTCGACGAGCGCGGCGAGGCGCAGCGCCGGATCCCGCACCACGCCGCCGGAGCCCAGGCGCTCCCGGCCGACCTCGAACTGGGGCTTCACCATCGGCAACAGCGTGCCCTCCGTGCAGGCGTCGAGCGCGGGCAGGACCGTGCGCAGCGAGATGAACGACAGGTCGGCGACGGTGACATCCACCGGGCCGCCGATCGCGTCCGGGGTGAGGGCGCGGACGTTGGTGCGGTCGTGCACGCGGACCCGCTCATCGGTGCGCAGCCGCCACACCAGCTGGCCGTAGCCGACGTCGACCGCCTCGACCTCGCGCGCACCACGCTCCAGCAGCACGTCGGTGAACCCGCCGGTGGAGGCGCCCGCGTCGAGGCAGCGGGCACCCGTGACGTCGACCCCGAACGCGTCCAGCGCGCCGACCAGCTTGTGGGCGCCGCGCGACGCCCACTCGCGCTCGCCCGTCTCCTGCACCGTGACCGGGGTGTCGCGGTCGACGACGGTGGCGGGCTTGCCGGCCGTCACGCCGTGGACCGCGACGCGGCCCTGCTCGATCAGCTCGGCCGCCTGCTGCCGGGAGCGGGCGAGGCCGCGGCGTACCAGCTCGGCGTCCAGGCGGGCGCGCGTGACCACCGCTCTCACGCCGCGCCGGCGGCCAGCGCCTCGCCCAGCGCGGTGTGGATGCGCTCGAAGGCATCGACGTGCTCGGCCAGCGGCCGTTCGCCGAGACCCTCCAGGGCGGCCATCGCCGATGCCACGGCGTCGGAGGGATCGGCCGCGCGCGGAGGGCCGGGCACGGGAACGCTCATGGAGCCACGGTAGCCGAGCGGCGCGCGGCCCCGCCCAGCCCGAGATCGTTCAGCGCCCGCCCGGCTCCGTCGCCGTCGGGCACGACCACGGCCGGCCCGCCGCCGGCCGCCCAGTGCACGGCACAGAGCGCGCGGAGGGCGTCCACCTGATCGCCCTCACCCGCGAGCCGCAGCGCGCCCTCGCCCGTGGCCGTCACCACCCAGCCGGACGGCGCACCCGGCTGGAGCGCCGTGGGCTCGCTGGTCAGCGCGGCGAGATCGGCCGCGACGTAGTCGGGGCGCAACGCGGGTGGCGCCGCGAGCAGCTCCGTCGCGTCGGACACGCCCGTGAGCACGAGCAGCGTCGCCAGGCCGGCAGCGCGGCCGCCCTCGATGTCGGTGTCGAGCCGGTCGCCGATCACCAGTGCCCGCTGTGCACCCGTGCGGCGGACCGCGTCGAGCAGCAGCGCCGGCGCGGGCTTGCCCGCCACCTGCGGCTCCAGCCCCGTCGCCGTGCGCAGCACCGACACCATCGAGCCGTTGCCCGGGAGCGGCCCGCGCTCGGTGGGCAGGGTCGGGTCGAGGTTGCACGCCACCCAGACCGCCCCGGCCCGCAGCGCAACGGACGCGTCGGCCAGCAGGCGCCACCCGGTGTCGGGGCTGTGGCCCTGCACCACGGCGGCCGCGGCGGCGGGATCGGTCGTGACGGAGAGCCCGGCCAGCTGCACCTCACCGCCCAGCGCCTCCGTGCCCACCACCAGCACCGGTGACCCGGCCGGCAGCTGGGCGGCCAGCATCGCCGCCGCCGCCTGCGAGCTGGTGGCCACGTCGTCGTCGCCTGCGGGGAACCCCAGCTCGGCGAGGTGGTGCGCGACGTCGGACGGGCGTCGGGACGCGTTGTTCGTGACGTACACGGTGCGGACGCCGCGCTCGGCGGCCCCCCGCACCGCCTCGACGGCCCCGGGCACCGCCTCCGGCCCGCGGTAGAGCGTGCCGTCGAGGTCGGCGAGGAGGACGTCGTGCAGGGCCAGCAGGTCGGTCACCGCTCCGGCTCCTCCTCGACACCGACGACGACGACGCGAGCGGGCTCGTCGCCCTCCACCTCGGCAGGGGCGCCGTCCGCCAGGGCCGGGACGGCGGGATCCTCGGGCAGCACCTCGACGCCGTCCGGCTCCGCGGCGACGTCACCATGCCGTGCGACGGCGTGGTCGTCATCGGGTGCCGCGGCGGGGCCGCCCTCGGGCGTCACGGCGTCGTCGCCATCCGGCGCCGCCGCGACATCGCCATCCGGCGCCACGGCAAGGCCGCCATCCGGCGCCACGGCCTGGCCGCCATCAGGTGCCGCCTCCGGGGCCGCCACGGCCCCCGTCAGCTCCGCGAGGACGTCGGCGGGCGGCTGGTCGGCACCGCCGCCGCCCTCGTCCTCGTCGCTGCTCCCCGGCTCGACCTCGACCTCGCCCTGGAACTCCACCCCGCTGTCGTCGATCGGCTCGCCGGTGAGCTCGGCGATCCGCTCGGCGGCGTCGGTCTCGCCGAGCTCGTCGGCGTCGACGGCGTGCACGAACCACTGCAGCGCATCGGACTCGCGCCCGGCCGCGAGCAGGTTGTCGGCGTAGGCGTAGAACAGCCGCGGGCTCCACGGCTCGCGGCGCGACGGATCCAGTTCCGGGATCTGCAGGCCGACAACTGCCGCGTCGAGCTCGCCGAGATCGCGGCGGGCACCCGCGGCGACGATCGCGAGCTCGATCGTCTCCGCCCGGCCGAGCTCCCTCGCCTCGGGCGACCGCACCAGCTCGAGGGCCCGCTCCGGGCGCCCCATCGCCCGCTCGATGTCGGCCATCACGGCCAGGTGGCCAGGGCCGCCGCCCATGCGACGCGCCGCCCGCAGCTCGCCGAGCGCCTCGTTCCACTCGCCGGCGTGGTAGGCCGCGATCCCGGCAGCCTCCCGCACGACGGCGATGCGCGACGCGCGGCGCCGCGCGAAACGGGCGTGCTCCAACGCGCGCTGAGGATCCTCGTCCACCAGCATCCCGGCCGCCACCAGGTGTCTCGCGACCGTTTCGGCCGTGTCCTTCTGGAGGCCACGCAGGTCACGGCGTGCCTCGGCGTCGAGCTCTCCGGGGGTGACGCCCTCGGGCAGGTCGGGCTCGGGGACCCGGACGGTGGTCACACCCTCCGGCGTGCGCCGCTCGGGCCGATCCCCGTGACCGGACGGACGCCGATCCGCACCGCGACGCGCGTCTCCGGACGGCCGCCGATCGCCGCGGTCCCGTCCGTCGCGACCCCTGTCGGGTCCGTCGCCGCGGTCGTTCCGCGTGCGATCCCAGCCCGCGCCTCCGCTCGGCCGCGACCCGCTCCGCGCCGGTTCCGACCCGGGCCCGCGCACGCCACCGGCCGGCCGCTGCTCACCCCGTCCCGGCTCGGGCCTGTCCCGGCCCGCACCGGCCGATCGCTGCTCGCCCCGGGCCTGCTCCGACCTGTCCGTTCGTGCACCACCGGTCGGACGCGATCCGCCCCACGACGGACCTGCCGCATCCCGCCCGTCCCGGCGCGCACCGCGCGGTGCAGCCGCATCGCGCCCGCCCGAGGCCGGGCCATATCCCGTGGCCCGCTCGGTCCTGCCCCGGTCGTTACCGGCCCGGTCGTTACCGGCCCGGTCGTTACCGGCCCGGTCGCTACCGGCCCGGTTGCTACCGGCCCGGTCGCTACCGGTCTCCCGGGCTGATCCGGGCCGCGAGCCGCGGTCCGGCCGACCGGCCCGATCACCGCCGTCACCGCGCGCGGGGCGCCGGTCGGGGCCGCCGCGGCGGTCGCCTGGGCTCGTCGACCGTTCGGGGGGCCGGCGCTCGCCGCCCCGCCCGTCCTGTCCGCCGCGCCACCCCGATCGGCGGGAGTCGTCGTCGCGGTCGCCACCGGCGGCCGCGCGTCGCCCGCCCTCGGTCTGTGGCGTCCAGCTGCCCCGCGAGCCACCGGAACGATCGCGATCCGTCCCGCCGCGCTGACCGGACTTCCACCGATCGGGCCCCCCACGGTCCTCCGTGCCCGTCCGTTCGGGACGGCGATCAGCGCCGGCGCGGTAGCCGCCGCCGGTGGAGCCTCCCCGGTACGGCGGACGGCCCTCCCCCCGGCGGTCGTCGGGGCGCTGGCGGTCGTCCCGCGCGGGACGAGCCCGATCCTGACCGCTCCGGTCGCCCTCCACGCCATCACGGCGCGGCGCACCTCCCGCGCGGCGATCGCCGCCCGTCCGCCCCGCCGCGCGCTCCTGCCACGACGAGCGCGCCACACCGGAGTCGACGGCCGGGCGATCGTCCCGCCGTCGACCCTCGCGTCGTGCCGCGTCACGGCCGGCGCCCGTAGCGGGCTCGGTACGGCGGGTACCGCCCTGTCCCTGGAAGCCGCCACCGGCCGGGCGTCCAGCGCTCTTGTCCCGCGACCACCCGCTGCCGACGCGGGACCCCGACGGTCGATCGTCCCGTCCACGGGCGTCCCGCCGGCTCGCGGTCTCTCGTCCCTCGGCACCGCCGGAACGGTCACCTCGTGCCTCGGCGGGTCGGTTGGGCCTGTCCTTGCGGTCCCCGGCGCCGGCGCGATCATCTCGTCGCGGGCGGTTATCGCCGGAACCATCCGCGATACTCACCTGTAGAGAGTACAAAAAAGTAGGCCCCCGCCTCACGGCGGGGGCCTACCCAAGGTTTGATGTCGGCGGCGACCTACTCTCCCACACCCTAACGAGTGCAGTACC
>CAXTTN010000325.1:0-5775 GCA_964247105.1 uncultured Pseudonocardia sp. | reverse complement strand
CCGGTTCGCGGAGACGTTCGAGGTGCCGTTGGAGCAGTGCGTGGCCGTCGGCGACGGTGCCAACGACATCGACATGCTCTCCACCGCGGGGCTGGGCATCGCGTTCAATGCCAAGCCCGCGCTCGCGGAGGTGGCGGACACGGCGCTGAGCCATCCGTACCTGGACGTCGTGCTGTTCGTGCTGGGCATCACCCGCGACGAGGTGGAGCGCGCGGACGCGGCCGAGGGCGTGCTCAGAAGAGTCCCCCTGAGTTGAGCGCTCCCGCCCCCACCTCCGACGAGTGGCACTCTCGTCGCAACCTGTCGAACGAGAGTGCCACTCGTTCTGAAGAGGCGGTGCTGTTCCTGCTGGCCGCGCGGTACGGGACCGCCGCTGCCGTCATCCCTCCCGAGGTCGACGGGGTCACGCGGGCGATGCCCGTCGTGCTGCGGCTGGAGCGCCCGCCCGCGCCGCGCACGGCCGTGCTGGAGGCGGCCGCCGCCGCCGCGCTCGCCCTCTGCCTCGATCCCCGTTCCGAGCCGGGGGGCGAGTGGCACGACGCCGTCGCCGTCTGGGTCGCGGCCCGCATCCGCAAGATCGCCCGCCGGGCGCGGGGCGCGCACTGGGAGGCGGTGCAGGAGCTGCCCGGCGTGACCTGCTCGGTCGGGGGAGCGGAGGCCCGCGCGTTGCTCCCCGGTCCCGTCGACGAGGTGCCCAGGGCGCTCGCGCGGCTGCAGATCGGCGGCACCGACCTCGACGCCGACGCGCCCGGCCCTCCGGCGTCCGATGCGCCCGTGATCTGGGTGAACGCCGCGCTGGGGATGACCGTCGGCAAGGCCGCGGCGCAGGTCGGCCACGCGTCGATGCTGTTCGCCGCCGCCCACGGGCTCACCGAGGTGCCCGCGTTCGCCGTGCGCGACGCCGCGCCGCCCCGCTGGGCGGAGCTGTGCGCCGCCGTCGAGCGCGGTGAGGCCGTCGCCGTGCGCGACGGCGGCTTCACCGAGGTGGCGCCGGGCACCATCACGTGCATCACTACCGTGAGGCCATGACCTCGGTCGAGCAGGCCTACACCGATGTCGCGCGGGAGCACGTCGCGCTCCCGTTGGCGCGGCTGCGGGAGCTGGTGGCGGCGCGGCTCGGGCGCGATCCCGGGCTGGACGGTCCCGAGCTCCTGGACGATCCGGGGTCGCCGCTGGTCACCGTCGCGCCCGATCTCGTCGTGCACGTCCCGGCGCTCACGGCGGGCATCGTGCTGACCCACCGCCTCTCGGCCGCCGAGCACGTCGCGGAGTACCTCGACCTCGACACCGACCTGGCCGGCTTCCTGCGCGTCCGCGATCCGCACGTGCCGTCCGGGCCGCTCGAGGTCGACGACCTGGCCTGGGTCGGCCCGCCGGGCTGGCTCGCCGCCCTCCCGCTAGACGCGCTGCTCGCGGTGCGCGTCCTCGGCGACGGGTCCGTCGAGGTCTCGGTGCTGGAGGAGGATCCGCCCGCCGGGCCCGTCGAGGCGCTCCGGGCGGCCTACGCCGCGGAGGTGGCGGAGACGCGGTTGCCCGTCCCGGCGGAGCTGCTGGTGGTCGGGATGCTGCTGCGCGACCGCGAGGCGTTCGCGCGCCCGCTGCCGCCGTTGACGGAGCTGGCGGCCGCGGCGGGGTTGGAGCAGCGCGGCGACGAGTTCGCCGACGATCCGGCGGTGTGGGCCGCCGCCGACGAGGTCGACCGCGAGATCCGGTTGCTGGACCTGCTCGGTGACGACGCCGCGGTCGCCCGCGAGGCCCTCGAGCTGCTGTCGAGCCCCGACCCCGCCGTGCTCCGCCGGGCGCTGGACCTGCTCGGGCAGCCCGACGTCCTGCTCGTGGTGGTCGACGAGCTGCTCGACGAGCACGGCGACCCGTCCGACGCCGATCGGGTGGCGGCGCTGGTGGCCCTGGCCGACCGGCTGCTCGCCGTGGCCGGCCGCTCGCCCCGGGCCGCGGTGGCGGGCTGGATCGCGGCCGTCGCCGCCGAGCGCGACGGCCGCGTGCTCGACGCCGAGTCGCACCTGCGCGCCGCCGCGGCGGCCGCCGAGGGCTGGGAGCTCGTCGAGGACCGGTTGGCCGCCTACGAGTCCGACCGCGGCGACGCGGCCGCGGCCCTCGGGCGCTGGCTCGCGCTCGACGCCGGCGACGACGACCCGGACGTGGTCGTCGTCCGGCCCTTCGCGACCGCGTCCGGTCCCGAACCCGGGCGCAACGAGCCGTGCTGCTGCGGGTCGGGCCGCAAGTACAAGCAGTGCCACCTCGGCCGGCCGGCGGCGGCGCCGCTCGCGGAGCGCGCGCGATGGCTCCACCAGAAGGCCGTCGGGTACCTGGAGCGGCGCGGCGGCGCGGCCACCGAGCTGCTCGACCTGCACGCCGAGGTCTTCCACGGTGCGCTGGACGACACGGAGGACGACCCGATCGTGGCCGACACCGTGCTCGACGAGGGCGGCTGGTTCGCCCGGTTCCTGGCCGACCGCGGCCCGTTGCTGCCGTCCGACGAGCGGGAGCTGGCCGCGAAGTGGCTGCCGGTGCGGCGGAGCCTGTTCGAGGTCCTCGGCGGGGGCCAGGTCCGGGAGGTCCGCACCGGTGAGCGGCTCACCGTCGCCGGGGTCGTGGCCGGCGGGTTCGTCTGCGCCCGGGCGCTGCCCGACGGCGCCGGACGCCACCTGCTCGTGGCCCCCGTCGCCGTGGAGCGGGACGCCGTCGGGCTGGTGATGTCCGTGCTGGCGGAGCGGGACGCGATGGCGGTCCTCGACCTGCTGGCCGTCGACGTCCTGGAGCCGCGCACGGTCCTGCACGCGCCGCCACCGCCCGCGCGCCCGGCGGCCGTCGCGCCGGTGGTGCTGCAGCTGCAGGAACGCCGTGAGCAGCGCTGGTGCGACGAGCCGACACCCGCCCTGGACGGACTGAGCCCGCGGGCCGCGGCGGCCGACCCCACCCGTCGCGCCGCGTTGCTCGCGCTGATCGCCGCCGCGCCGCCGGACGACCCGGCGACCGGGAAGCTCGGGCTGCGCCCGGCCCGCCTCCGGGAGCTGCTCGGGCTGGAATGACCCACACGGCGTGTCCATCTCGTCGACTCGCGCCCCGTTCTGGCGCGAGTCGACGACGGGGACACGCCGTATGTGCCGATCGGGCCCGGTCCGGCACTGGCATGCTCGGTCCATGGCCGTCCGACACATCGACGCCGCGGAGCGGCGCTCCCGCCTCGCCGTGCGGCACCGGCTCGTCGCGGGCGAGCGCGTCGACTCCGTCGAGGAGATCACCGCGAGCCTCCTCGCGCTGCACTCCAGCGATCCGGTGACGGTGTACCTGTCGGCGGCGGCGCGGATGGCACACCCGAACCTGGCAGCGGTGGACGCCGCGCTCTACGAGCAGCGTTCCCTGCTGCGCCACCACGCCATGCGCCGCACCCTGTGGATCTTCGGCCACGACGCGGCGCGGCTGGCGCACCACAGCGCGACGCTGGCCGTCGGACGCGCGGAGCGGCGGCGGCTGCTCGGCATGTTGGAGGCCGGGGGCGTCGACGACCCGGACCCGTGGCTGAAGGCCGCGGCCGCCGACGTGACGGCGCTGCTCGCCGAGGCCGGCCCGCTCGCGGCCCGGGAGATCGGGGCGCGGCTACCGGCGCTGGCGATCCCGATCCCCGTGGGTGGCGGCAAGTTCGCCACCACGCAGGCCGCCCACTCCCGGGTGCTGTTGCAGCTCGGCTTCGAGGGGCACATCCTCCGCGCCCGCCCCACCGGTACGTGGATCAACGGCCAGTACCGCTACGCGGCCGTCGGGGACTGGTTCCCCGGCGGGTTCGGGGAGCTGGACACCCGCGAGGCCGCGGCCGGGCTCGCCCGGCTCTGGCTGGCGGCGTTCGGCCCCGGAACCCGCGCGGACCTGCAGTGGTGGGCCGGCTGGACGGTCGCCACCACGACCAGGGCGCTGGCCGACGTCGGCGCGGTGGAGGTGGAGCTGGACGAGGGCGTGGGCCACGTCCTGCCCGACGACGTCGACGCGCCGCCGCCCGCCCCGCCCTCGGCTGCGCTCCTGCCGGGCCTCGACCCGTCGACGATGGGGTGGAAGCAGCGCGACTTCCACCTCGACCCCGCCGACGTGCCGCTGCTGTTCGACCGCAACGGCAACGGCGGCCCCACCGCCTGGGTCGACGGCCGGATCGTGGGCGGCTGGCACCACCGCAAGGACGGGACGGTGGCGCTGCACCTGACCCGGGACGTCGGTGCCGGGGCACGGGAGGCGCTGCGGGAACGGGCGGCGATGATCGAGCAGCTGCTGGGAGAGGTGCGCTTCACCGTCCGCTTCCCCTCGCCCGTACGGGCCACGCTCAGCTGACCCGTGGCCCATCCCGCGGGCTCATTGCGGTTTCGGACGGCCCTGACACGCATCGCGCGGGCTTGTTGCGTTGGGGATGGCGCCGTTGTGGTCAGGACGCCCCGCGCAGCCGCCGCAGGGCGGCGTGGACCTTCTCCCGGTCCTCGGTCGGCCAGAACGGCGGCAGGCTGGCGCGCAGGAAGCCGCCGTAGCGGGCGGTGGCCAGGCGCGGATCCAGGATCGCGACGACGCCGCGGTCGTCCATCCCGCGCAGCAGCCGCCCCGCGCCCTGGGCCAGCAACAACGCCGCATGGGTGGCCGAGACCGAGAGGAAGCCGTTGCCGCCGCGGGCGTCGGTGGCGCGCTGGCGCGCGGCGACGAGGGGGTCGTCGGGGCGGGGGAACGGGATGCGGTCGATGATCACGCAGGACAGCGACGGGCCGGGCACGTCCACGCCCTGCCACAGCGACAGCGTGCCGAACAGCGACGTGGCCTCGTCCTCGGCGAAGCGCTTGACCAGCAACATCGTGGAGTCGTCGCCCTGGCACAGCAGCGGCGTTTCCAACCGGCCGCGCAGCGCCTCGGTGGCCTGCTTGGCCGCCCGCATCGAGGAGAACAGCCCCAGCGTGCGCCCGCCCGCGGCCTCGACCAGCCCGGCGATCTCGTCCAGGTAGGCGGGTGGGAGGCCGTCCCGGCCCGGGGGCGGCAACCGCTTCGCGACGTAGAGGATGCCGCTGCGGGCGTGCGCGAACGGCGAGCCGACGTCCATGCCCGACCACTTGGGGGCGTCGGGATCGGGGATCGGGTCGTCGGTCCCGGTGGTGGACGACGGCGCCGACGTCGAGGGGGGCAGCCCCCACTGCCGGGCCAGGGCGTCGAAGTTCCCGCCCAGGGCCAGCGTCGCGCTCGTCAGCACGACGGTCGAGCGGCCGAACAGCCGCTCCCGCAACAACCCGCCCACCCACAGCGGCGCGGCGCGCAGCACCTTGTGCCGCATGCCGTCCGGCCCCTGCTCGGCCAGCCACACCACGTCGCGGCGCTTCGCGGGATCCGGCTCCTCGAACGCGCCGAGCAGCCGCGTGGCCGTGTCCAGCACCTCGTCGAGCGCGGCCTGGGCGATCTTGCGCCCGGCCGCGACCTCGGGATCCTCCCGCCGCTCCGAGCCCAGCGCCGTGCGGCAGGCGCCCGCCGCGTTCACGATCGCGGACAGCGCCCCCGACGGGGCCTGCTGCAGCGTGTCCCAGCGTCCGGGCGGGAGATCCTCCAGGACCAGGCCCAGCCCCTCGCCGGCCTCGGCGAGCCGGTCGGCCGTGGCCTGGTCGACGACCTTGCCCAGGCGCCGCGCCGTGATCCCGACCATGCCGGCCGTCAGCTCGGCCGTCGCGACGCCCGTGACGCGGTCGACCAGCTCGTGCGCCTCGTCCACCACCACGACGTCGTGCTCGGGCAGCACCGGCC
>CAXTTN010000324.1:0-5824 GCA_964247105.1 uncultured Pseudonocardia sp. | reverse complement strand
CGGCGGGCTGGCCTGCGCGATCGTGGAGCCGTCGGTGAAGGTCACCATCGAGTGCACGATCGACTGCGGGTGCACCGTGACGTCGATGCGGTCGTAGGGGATGCCGAACAGCAGGTGGGCCTCGATCACCTCCAGGCCCTTGTTGACCAGCGTCGCCGAGTTGATGGTGATCACCGGGCCCATCGCCCAGGTGGGGTGGGCCAGCGCCTGCTCGACGGTGACGCCGGCCAGCTGGTCGCGCGTGCGGCCGCGGAACGGCCCGCCCGACGCCGTGATCACCAGCCGGTCGACCTCCTCGGCGCGCCCGCCGCGCAGGCACTGCGCCACCGCCGAGTGCTCCGAGTCGACCGGCACGATCTGCCCGGGCTTCGCGGCGCCGGTCACCAGCGGCCCGCCCGCGATCAGCGACTCCTTGTTGGCCAGCGCGAGCACGGCCCCGGACTCCAGTGCGGCGAGCGTCGGGCCGAGCCCGACCGAGCCGGTGATGCCGTTGAGCACCGTGTCGGCGCCCGAGCCCGCTAGCTCGGTGGCAGCGCCCGGCCCGGACAGCACCTCGACCCGGCGCAGCCCCATCCCGGGCAGCATCCGGCGCAGGGCGGCGGCGGAGTCCACGTCGGCGACGGCCACGCGCGGGACGTCGTGCTCGCGGATCTGGCGGGCGAGCAGCATCACGTCACCGCCGCCGGCGGCGATCCCGGCGACGGTGAACGAGCCGGGGTTCTCGGAGATCAGGTCGAGTGCCTGCGTGCCGACGGAGCCGGTGGAGCCCAGGACGAGCACGGATCGGGAACGAGTCATCACTCGACATCATCCTCGCCCCCGCGCTGTGCGACGATACGGCCGTGGCGAGTGACTCTGGAGAGCTGGTTCAGCAGCAGCACGCCGAGGTCGACCCCGCCCGGGTCGATCCCTACGGGGAGCCGTCGGCCGAGTGGGGCTGGCACGGCGGGTTCCCGAAGGGCACGATCGTCGGCGGCGTCGTCACGATCATCGCGTGCGCGGCGTTCCTGTTCGGCCCCTACCAGAGCCGCACGCAGGACCTGTGGCTCATCGGCGTGATCGTGGTCGTCCTGGCCGGGATGATCATCCAGGTCCGCAAGAAGCGCAACTCCTGGCGGCGCTGAGCGCACCGTCGACGTGATCCGTCCCGCGGAGGCGGAATCGTGACCGCGGCGGGGTCGTCCGTCGAGATCGAGGTCGCGGGCCGCACGGTCCGGCTGAGCAATCCCGACCGCGTCTACTTCCCGACGCGCGGCGAGACCAAGCTCGACCTGGCGCAGTACTACGTCGCGGTCTCCGACGGGATCGTGCGCGCCCTGCGCGACCGGCCCTGCATGCTGCACCGCTTCCCCACCGGCGTCACCGGCGAGAAGGTGCACCAGAAGCGGCTCCCCCGCGGCGCGCCCGACTGGGTCGAGACCGTCCACGTGCACTTCCCCCGCTGGAACCGCACGGCCGACGAGCTGTGCGTGCAGCATCCCGCCGACGTCGTGTGGGCGGTGCAGATGTCCACGGTGGAGTTCCACCCCTGGAACTCCCGGCGTGGCCACGTCGAGCAGCCCGACGAGTGGCGCATCGACCTCGACCCGATGCCCGAGGCGTCCTACGCCGACGTGCGCCGCGTCGCGCACGTCGCCCACGAGGTGCTCGACGAGCTGGGCGCCACCGGGTTCCCGAAGACGTCCGGTGGCAAGGGCATGCACGTCTACGTGCGGGTCCCGCCCGAGCACGGCTTCTCCGACGTGCGCCGCGCGGCGCACGCGTTCGCCCGCGAGGTCGGCCGGCGCTGCTCGCTCGTGGACCTCACGTGGTGGCGCAAGGACCGCAACCCGGCGTCGATCTTCGTGGACTACAACCAGAACGCCCGCGACCACACCATCGCCGCCGCGTACTCGGTGCGCGGGGTGGCCGAGGCGGTGGTGTCCACCCCGATCCGCTGGGACGAGATCGACGACGCCGACCCGGCCGATTTCACCATCGCCACGGTCCCGAAGCGCTTCGCGGAGCTGGGCGACCTGCACGCCGGCATCGACGACGCGGTCTTCCCGCTCGACGAGCTCCTGGAGTGGGCCGACCGCGACGCCCGCGACGGCGCCGAGCCCCCGCCCGACCCCGACCCCCAGGACCTGGACTGACTCCCGCGAGTCGACCTTCTCAGCACGCCGTCATCGCCGATCGGATCGGCACATGGAGCTGTCCGACAGGTCGACTCGCCGGCCCAGGCCCCGCGAGTCGACCTTCCCTACACGCCGTCTGCGCCGATCGGGCACAACCGCGTCGCGTGTTCAATCGGCGACCTCACCGTGCCGGAAAGGTCGACTCGCGCTTCGGGTGTGGAGGCGGGCGTACTCGTCCACCATCGCCGGGAGCTGCCAGTGGGCGTTGAGGCCGCTGGGGTTCGGCAGCACCCAGACCCGGGTGGAGCCCAGGCGCGCCTCCTGCTCCCCGACGACGGCCTTCGGCGCCGCGAACGCCGTGCGGTACGCCGTGATCCCGACGACGGCCAGCCACGCGGGCGCCGTGGCCCGGACGAGCTCGCGCAGGCGCACCCCGCCGGCGACGATCTCGGCGGCGGTGAGCTCGTCGGCCCGGGCCGTCGCGCGCGCGACCATGTTCGTGATGCCCAGGCCGAGCCCCCGCAGCTCCCCCTGCTCGGCGGGTGACAGGAGGCGCGGCGTGAACCCGGCGCCGTGCAGCACCGGCCAGAACCGGTTGCCCGGCCGTCCGAAGTGGTGGCCGGTGGCGGCCGAGACGAGGCCGGGGTTGATGCCGCAGAACAGCAGGTGCAGCGGCGGGTCGCCGGGGCCGGGCAGGACGTCGTCGATGGTGCGGGAGCGAGCCGCCTCCAGCTCGGCCGGTGTGAACCGTCGCACGCACCCTCCACGGTCGTCGCCAGGGGCGGGGAACCCCGAACGGCTGATCATGCACGGTGCGCGCTTGCGTCACCGTGCAGGATGGGCCCGGTGGACCTGCCTGTCATGCCGCCCGTCAAGCCGATGCTGGCCAAACCCCAGCCCGGGATCCCCACGGGCCAGCTGTACGAGCCCAAGTGGGACGGGTTCCGCTCGATCATCTTCCGCGACGGCGCCGAGGTGGAGATCGGCAGCCGCAACGAGCGGCCGATGACCCGCTACTTCCCCGAGATCGTCGACGCCGTGCTGGCGAACTTCCCCGAACGCGCGGTGATCGACGGCGAGATCGTGGTGCTGGACCGCGAGCGCAACTCCCTGGAGTTCGAGGTTCTGCAGCAGCGCATCCACCCCGCCGCGAGCCGGGTGAACCTGCTGGCGCAGGAGACACCGGCGAGCTTCGTCGCCTTCGACCTGCTGGCCCTGGGTGACGAGGATCTCACCGGCCTGCCCTTCCACGAACGGCGTTCCCGGCTCGAAGAAGCGCTCGCGAAGGCCGCGCCGCCCGTCCACATCACCCCGATCACCGACGACCACGCGCTGGCCACGACGTGGTTCGACCAGTTCGAGGGGGCCGGGCTCGACGGGCTCATCGCGAAGAAGCCCGAGCAGACCTACCAGCCCGACAAGCGCGTGATGACCAAGATCAAGCACGAGCGCACCTGCGACTGCGTGGTGGCGGGCTACCGGGTGCACAAGTCCGGGCCCGACGCGATCGGCTCGCTGCTGCTGGGCCTGTACGACGGCCGCGGCGTGCTCGCGTCCGTCGGCGTGATCGGCGCGTTCCCGATGGCCCGGCGCCGGGAGCTGTTCGAGGAGATGCAGCCGCTCGTCACCACGTTCGACGACCACCCGTGGGCGTGGGCCAAGCAGGAGGAGGGCGAGCGCACCCCGCGCAAGTCCGAGACCAGCCGCTGGAACGCCGGCAAGGACCTGTCGTTCGTGCCGCTGCGCCCCGAGCGCGTGGTCGAGGTGCGCTACGACTACATGGAGGGCGTGCGGTTCCGGCACACCGCGCAGTTCGTGCGCTGGCGCCCCGACCGCGAACCGGCCTCCTGCACGTACGCGCAGCTGGAGGTGGCGGTGGAGTTCGACCTGGCCGAGGTGCTGGGGCTCACCTGACCCACCGCGCGAGTCGACCTCCACGACACGCCGTGATGGCGGATCCGGCACACCTGCCGACGCGGGCCTCAACGGCGACGACTGCGTGTCGAGACGGTCGACTCGCGGGCCGGGGTGGGAGGGATCGGCCAACTCGGCGTGCTCGATCGGTCAACTCGCGGGGGTGGTGGCTGCCAGCTGGCCGCACGCGGCGGCGATCTCCCGGCCGCGGGTGTCGCGCACGGTGCACGCCACCCCGGCCGCCTGGACGCGCCGCACGAACTCGTCCTGCACCGGGCGCGGGGAGGCGTCCCACTCGCTGCCGGGCGTCGGGTTGAGCGGGATCAGGTTGACGTGCACGCGGTGCCTGCCGATCCGCTGGGCCAGGAGCCTGCCCAGCAGCTCGGCGCGCCAGGGCTGGTCGTTGACGTCGCGGATCAGCGCATACTCGATGGAGACGCGGCGCCCGGTGGCCTGCGCGTAGCGCCGCGCGGCGTCGAGCACCTCCGCGACCTTCCACCGGTTGTTGACCGGCACGAGCGTGTCGCGCAGCTCGTCGTCGGGCGTGTGCAGCGACACCGCCAGCGTGACGGCCAGCCCCTCCCCGGCCAGCTTGTCGATCGCCGGGACGAGACCGACGGTCGACACCGTCACCCCCCGCGCGGAGATCCCCAGCCCGTCCGGGGCGGGCGAGGTGATCCTCCGCACCGCGGCCACGACGCGCTTGTAGTTGGCCAGCGGCTCGCCCATGCCCATGAACACGACGTTGGAGAGCCGGGCCGGCGAGCCCAGCGCGCCGTCGCGGGCGGCGGCCGCGGCCTGCCGCACCTGCTCGACGATCTCCGCCGTCGAGAGGTTGCGCTCCAGCCCGCCCTGGCCGGTGGCACAGAACGGGCACGCCATCCCGCACCCGGCCTGGCTGGACACGCACACCGTCGCGCGGTCGGGGTAGCCCATCAGGACGGACTCGGCCCGCGTGCCGTCGTGGCCCTTCCACAGCGTCTTGCGGGTGGCGCCGCCGTCGCAGTCCTGCTCCAGCACCGGGGTGACCAGCGCCGGGAGGAGCGAGGTCAACGTCGAGCGCGCGTCGGCCGGGATGTCGGTCATCGCGTCGACGTCGGCGCTGAAGCGGCCGAAGTACTGGCGGGCCAGCTGGTCGACCCGGAACGCGGGCAGGCCGAGCTCGGCGGCCACCTCGCGGCGCTGCGACGGGTCGAGATCGGCGAGGTGGCGGGGTGGCAGGGCGCGGCGGGGCGCGTCGAACACGAGAGGCAGGGAGGTCATGGCCCCTCCATGGTGCCAGCTCAGCGGCGGACGCGGCCCTGCGCCTCCGCGAGCAGCCCGGTGCGGACCGCCGCGACCAGCCAGAGCACCGCTCCGGCGACCATCCCGACGACGCCCTGCGGGTACAGGGTGCCTGCGGAGTCGAGCGCCAGCAGCGCCCCCGCCGCGCCGAGCACGAGCAGCGCGCCGCCCGCGCCCAGCAGCGACCGCTCGTCGAGCAGCGACGCCAGCGGGAACAGCACCCCGCCGACGATGGCACAGGCCAGCGGCGGCGCCAGCTCCCCGAGCCCTGCGAGACCCAGCAGCGCGCCCGCGATGGCGATCAGCACCACGGCGCTGACCAGCCAGCGCAACAGCCGCCCCCGGCCGACGGTCGACAACGGGACGCCTGGGCCGTGCGTACGCCGCAGCGCCACCACGAGCGCCGCGCTCACGCCGAGGCCGAGCGCCAGCACCACCGTGCCCGCACCGCCGGGCAGTGCGGCGGCACCGACCGCACCACCGACGAAGACTGCGACAACGCACGCCCC
>CAXTTN010000323.1:3939-5858 GCA_964247105.1 uncultured Pseudonocardia sp. | reverse complement strand
CGACGCAGCACTCCGTGGCGGCGCTGCGCAACATCGGCATCCAGCCCGACGCGCTCGTGCTGCGCGCCGACCGGGCGATCCCCGACGGCATGAAGCGCAAGATCAGCCTCATGTGCGACGTCGACCTGGACGGCGTGGCCGCCGCGCCGGACGCGCCGTCGATCTACGACATCCCGCGCGTGCTGCACACCGAGGGCCTCGACGCGTACGTGGTGCGCCGCCTGGGTCTGCCGTTCCGCGACGTCGACTGGACGATCTGGGGCGACCTGCTCGACCGCGTCCACTCGCCGGGGGAGACCACCACGATCGCGCTGGTCGGCAAGTACGTCGACCTGCCCGACGCCTACCTGTCGGTCACCGAGGCCCTGCGCGCGGGCGGGTTCGCGCACCGGGCCCGCGTCGAGGTGCGATGGGTGCCGTCCGACGACTGCCGCACCCCCGCGGGCGCCGCGGCCGCGCTGGCCGGCGTCGACGGCGTGCTGATCCCCGGCGGGTTCGGCGTGCGGGGCATCGAGGGCAAGCTCGGCGCGATCACGCACGCCCGCACCCGCGGCATCCCGACGCTGGGGCTGTGCCTGGGCCTGCAGTGCATGGTGATCGAGGCCGCCCGCTCGCTCGCCGGGCTGGCCGACGCCAACTCCAGCGAGTTCGACGAGCGCACCCCGCACCCGGTGATCTCGACGATGGCCGACCAGCGCGACGTCGTCGCCGGTGAGCGCGACATGGGCGGCACCATGCGGCTGGGCGCCTACCCGGCCCTGCTGGGGGCGGGCACCGTCGTCGCGGCCGCGTACGGCAGCCGCGAGGTGTCCGAGCGGCACCGGCACCGCTACGAGGTGAACAACGGCTACCGGTCCCGGCTGGAGGAGGTCGGGCTCGTGTTCGGCGGCACCTCGCCGGACGGGAAGCTCGTCGAGTTCGTGGAGCTGCCCGCCGAGCGGCACCCGTTCTTCGTCGGCACGCAGGCCCACCCGGAGCTCAAGAGCCGCCCCACCCGCCCGCACCCGCTGTTCGCCGCGTTCGTCAAGGCCG
Organism: uncultured Pseudonocardia sp.; assembly: GCA_964247105.1. GTDB lineage: Bacteria > Actinomycetota > Actinomycetes > Mycobacteriales > Pseudonocardiaceae > Pseudonocardia. The sequence goes on along the minus strand of CAXTTN010000323.1, from coordinate 4,826 downwards.
CGCTGGGGTACCGCGCGGAGGACCGGCTGCCCTTCGACGGACCGGCGCGCGAGCACGTGACCAGCGGGGCGAGCGCGTGAGCCACGACTTTCCGGTGCAGTCCAGCACGGACATCTACGTCGGCACGGTGATGGCCCTGCGCCGCGACGACGTGGTCATGCCCGGCGGCCGCGTGGCCGCGCGGGAGATCCTGGAGCACCCGGGCGCCGTCGCCGTCGTCGCGCTGGATCCCGACGACCGGCTGATGATGATCCACCAGTACCGCCACCCGGTGGGCCGCAGGCTGTGGGAGCTGCCGGCGGGCCTGCTGGACTTCGCCGGCGAGGACCCGGTCGACGCGGCACGCCGCGAGCTGGCGGAGGAGGCGGGCCTCGCCGCCACCGACTGGTCGGTGCTGGTGGACGTGGCGTCCTCGCCCGGCTTCTCCGACGAGTCGGTGCGGGTCTTCCTCGCCCGCGGGCTCACCGAGGTCGGCCGGCCCGATCTGGGCGACGACGAGGAGGCCGACCTCACCACGCGCTGGGTGACGCTGTCGGTGGCGGTGCGGATGGTGCTGGCCGGCACGATCGTCAACGGCATCACGGTGGCCGCCGTGCTCGCCGCCAGCGCGGTGGCGGGTGGTGGCGGGTCCGGGCGTCCGGTGGACGCGCCGTGGCCCGACCGGCCCACCCGGTTCCGCGCGCGTCAGGCCTGATCGCGGCCGGCCGTGACCGCGTCCAGGAGGGCGGCGATCGCGGCCTCGGTGGCCGGCTTGGTGACCCCGGCCCCGCTGAGCACGCCGGAGCCGTCCTCGAGCTCGAGCAGCGCGAGCAGGATGTGCTCGGTGCCGACGTAGTTGTGGCCCAGCCGCAGCGCCTCCCGGAACGTCAGCTCCAGCGCCTTCCTGG
>CAXTTN010000323.1:0-3929 GCA_964247105.1 uncultured Pseudonocardia sp. | reverse complement strand
CCTGGCCGGCGCGTCGAACGGGACGAGGGCGGGCATCTGCTCGGCCGCGGGCGGCAGCTCCGCCGTGGCCGCGGCGCGCACGGCGTCGAGCGCGACGTCCTGCGCGACGATCGCGCGGGCCGCGATCGCGTCGGGGTCGACCAGCAGCCCCAGCAGCAGGTGCGCCGGGGTGATCGTGTCGTTGCTCGCGGCGCGGGCCTCGTTCTGGGCGGTGACCACCACGTTGCGGGCCCGAGGCGTGTAGCGGGCGAAGCCCTGGCTCGCGTCCAGGTCCGGCGTGGAGTCCTTGGGGACGAAGCGCTTCTGGGCGGCCTGCTTGGTGACGCCCATGCTGCGGCCGATCTCGGTCCACGACGCGCCCGAGCGGCGGGCGCGGTCCACGAAGTGGCCGATGAGGTGGTCGGCCACCTCGCCGAGCGAGTCGGCGGCGATCACGGCGCCCGAGAGCTGTTCGAGGACGTCGGAGTGGACCTTCGTGATGGCGTCGATGAGATCGTCGAGCCGGACGGGGTTGGTCATCTTCGTGGGTTCCACCATGCGTCAACTCTAGGTTGACGATAGCGCTGTCGTCAACCCCAGGTTGACGTGTGTATCAGCTCCGCAGCGGGCGGCCGTAGGGGTCGGTGGGCTGCCCGGCGAGCAGCACGATCCCGTCGATGAAGGCCCAGAGGACGCCGATGCCGACGAAGGAGAGCAGCAGCTGCGCGACGGCGATGCCGGTGTGCCCGCTGTAGAACCGGCCGATCCCGAACGGCAGGAAGATCTGCAGGATCCCGGCGACGACCTTGGAGCGGTCCGAGTACGGCAGCCCGGTGCGCGGCTCGCGCCCGTAGGGGGCGGTGCGGTCGACGACCGGCACCGGCCAGGCCGGCGGCGGCGGGGCGAGGGTCGGGGGCCGCGGCAGGTCGACGAACAGCTCGTCGAGGTCGGCGCTGGTGCGGGCGACGAACGCGGCGCTCACCCGCTGCTCGTACTCGTCGGCGTCCAGCCGGCCCTGCGCGTAGTGGTCGCCCAGCGCGTGTGCCGCGGCCTGACGCTCCTCGTTGCCGATGCGGATCGGCGGGCCGGACATCGTCATGCCGCCGAGGATAGGCTCGTCGCATGCGCTTCGGATTGTTCGTTCCCCAGGGTTGGCGTCACGATCTCGTCGGCATCGAGCCGGCCGACCAGTGGGGCGTGATGAAGGGGCTGGCCCAGCACGCCGACGCCGGACCGTGGGAGTCGATCTGGGTCTACGACCACTTCCACACCGTGCCCGCACCCACCGACCAGGCCACGCACGAGGCGTGGTCGCTGATGTCGGCGTTCGGCGCGGTCACCGAGCGGGTGCGGCTGGGCCAGATGTGCACGTGCATGAGCTACCGCAACCCCGCCTACCTGGCCAAGGTCGCCGCCACGGCCGACATCATCTCCGGCGGTCGCGTCGAGATGGGCATCGGTGCGGGCTGGTACGAGCACGAGTGGCGCGCCTACGGCTACGGCTTCCCGGCCGCGCCGGATCGCCTCGGCATGCTCGACGAGGGCGTGCAGATCATGAAGCAGGCGTGGGAGACCGGGTCGGCGACCCTGGACGGCAAGCACTACCAGGTGAACGGCGCCATCGTGCAGCCGCAGCCGCTGCAGCCGGGCGGCATCCCGTTCTGGATCGCGGGGGGCGGGGAGAAGGTCACGCTGAAGATCGCCGCGAAGTACGCGCAGTACACCAACTTCGACGGCACGCTGGAGGGCTTCACGCACAAGTCGGAGCTGCTGCGCGGGCACTGCGCCACGGTGGGCACCGACTTCGACGCGATCGTGCGCTCGGCCAACTACAACGTCGCGATCGGCGCGACCGAGGCCGAGGTCGAGCAGCGGCTGCAGGACGCGAAGGGCCGCCTGGCGCCCTACGTCGGCGAGCAGAAGGCGGAGGCCGCGCTCTCCGCGGTGCGCGGGCTGCCCGCCTGCGGCACGCCCGAGCAGATCGTCGAGAACCTCACGAAGCTCCAGGACGCGGGCATGACCTACGGCATCTTCAACTTCGCCGAGGCGGCCTACGACCGCTCGGGCATCGAGCTGTTCGAGCGCGAGGTGATCCCTGCCCTCGCCTGAGCGGGTCGTCGAGGCCTTCCTGCACCACCTCGCCGTCGAGCGGGGGAGCGCGGCCAACACGCTCCGGTCGTACACCGGTGACCTCCGCCGCTACCTCGAGCACCTGACGGCGCGGGGGATCGACGACCTCGGCGCCGTCCGGGAGGCCGACGTCAGCGGGTTCGTCGTCGCGCTGCGCAGCGGCCCGGTGCCGCTCGCCGCCTCGTCCGCCGCGCGGGCGCTCGCCGCGGTGCGGGGCCTGCACCGCTTCGCGGCGCGCGACGGGCTGGTGGCCGACGACGTGGCGCGGGAGGTGGCGCCGCCCGCGCTGCCCGTCCGGCTGCCGCGGACCCTGACCGTCGACGACGTCGACCAGCTGCTCGCCGGCTGCGTGGGGGACGGTCCGGTCGCGCTGCGGGACCGGACCCTGCTGGAGCTGCTGTACTCCACCGGCGCCCGGATCTCCGAGGCGACCGGCCTGGACGTCGACGACCTCGACGCCGCACACCGCACGGTCCTGCTGCACGGCAAGGGCGGGAAGAGCCGGATCGTGCCGGTCGGGCGGCCCGCGCTCGCCGCCGTCGACGCGTACCTGGTGCGGGCGCGTCCCGCCCTCGCGGCGAAGGGCCGCGGCACGCCCGCCCTGTTCCTCAACGCCCGCGGGGCCCGGCTGTCGCGGCAGAGCGCGTGGCACGTGCTGCGCTCCGCGGCCGAGACGGCCGGCCTGACCGAGGACGTCTCCCCGCACACCCTGCGGCACTGCTTCGCCACCCACCTGCTCGCCGGCGGCGCCGACGTGCGCGTGGTGCAGGAGCTGCTCGGCCACGCCAGCGTGACGACGACGCAGATCTACACCCACGTCACGGTCGACACGCTCCGCGAGGTCTACGCCACGAGCCACCCCCGCGCCCTCCGCTGACGCCACCCCCGCCCAGAGCGCGAGTCGACCTTCTCGACACGCGGTGATCGCCGATCCGGCATGCGCACGATCGGCACACTCCGTGTGCCGGATCGGTCGACTCGCGGGGTTGGTCAGGCGGCTTCGGTGCTCTCCGACGCGTCCACGTCCGCGTCCTCCACGACGGGCCAGCCGATGCTCGGGTCGTGGCCGCGGAAGTTCTGCAGCCACCAGCCCCAGTCCTCGGGCACCAGCGCGAACGGGTCCTGGTGGCCGAGCTCGCGGGCGGCCCAGACCGGCCAGTGCGGGTTGGCCAGCGCCGGGCGGCCCAGCAGGACCAGGTCGATCTTCCCGTCGCGGATCGCCCGGTCGGCGTTCTGCGGGACGCCGAGGTTCCAGCTCACCGTGGTGGGGATGCCGATCTCGCGCCTGACCTGTGCGCCCCGCTCGACCCACGCGCTGACGTCGCCGAAGAACGGGTCGCGCATGTCGTCGGTATTGCCGCCCATGGACAGGTCGGCCATGTCCGCGCCGTGCTCCTTCAGCCAGCCGACGACCTCGATCGAGTCCTCCCACTGCACGCCGTCGGGGTGGTAGTCGTCGGCGCCGAGGCGGAACGTCAGCGGGAGGTGCTCCGGCCAGACCTCGCGGACGGCGTCCATCGCCTCGATGAGGAACCGCGCGCGGTTCTCCTTGCTGCCGCCGTACTGGTCCGTGCGCTTGTTGGCCAGCGGCGAGTAGAAGCTCGCGGCGAGGTAACCGTGCGCGAAGTGCATCTCCAGCCACTCGTACCCGGCCTCGGCCGCGCGGACGGCGGCCTCGGCGTACTGGCGGTGGATCGTCCTGATCTCCTCGACGGTCAGCGCGTGCACCGGGTAGGGCCGCTTGCCGAACCCGTAGGGCACGTCGGACGGGCCGACGACCTGCCAGCCCTCGGGGTGGTCCGGGGGCAGCTGCTGGCCGA
>CAXTTN010000322.1:0-5909 GCA_964247105.1 uncultured Pseudonocardia sp. | reverse complement strand
CTCCCGCTTGAACGGCGCGGACGCGTCCCCGATGACGATCCCGGCGACGAACACGGCGAGGAAGCCGGAGCCGTGCGCCACCGTGGCGAGGCCGTAGAGCCCGATCGCCACGGCCAGCGTCCGGAGCGGGTAGAGCCCCTCGCCCGGCAGGGCGATCCGGCGCATGGTCCACAGCAGCACCCAGCCGCCCGCGGCGCCGACGGCGGCACCCACCACCATCTGCACCGCGAACGTGAGCAGTGCCGTGCCGACCGCGGCGCCGTCCAGCGCGTCGCCGAGCGTCAGCAGGCTCAGCAGCAACGCGATGCCGACCGGGTCGTTGGCGCCCGACTCCCCCTCGATGATCACCCCGGCCCGCCCGCGGACCTCGCGGTTGCCGAGCACGGAGAACACCACCGCGGGGTCGGTCGGGGCGAGCGCGGTGCCCAGCAGGAGGCTCAACAGCCACGGGATGCCGAACAGGACGTGCGCGAGCACCGCCACCGCCGCCGCCGTGAGCAGCGTGCCGAACACCCCGATCACCAGCACCGGCGCGAGCGCCACCTTCAGCCGCCGCACCCCGATGCCCATCCCGCCGTCGAACAGGATCAGCACCAGCGCGACGGTGACAACCTGCTCGACGGTCCCGATCGACAGCCCGCCCAGGCTGGGGACCAGGTCCGACGCCGCCGCCGCGCCGAGCAGGAAGATCGCGGGGGCCGGGATGCGCAGCCGGGCGCCGATCCGGTTGGACAGCAGCGCCACGAACACCACCCCCGCCACGGCGAGCAACGCCAGCCCGAAGGGCTCGATGGATTCCAGCACGTCGCCTATTCGAACAGGTCCGGCTCGTCCCGGCTGATCCGCTCCCAGATCGGCTGGAACTGGAACCAGCCGGCGAACTCGTAGCCGACCTGGCTGCGCGTGAGCTCGGCCTCCTCCCGCGGGATCTGCCGCGGCGGTCTGCCCAGCCCGGCCGCGGCGGCGTAGGCGGCGAGCTGGCACTGCGCGGTGCGCTCCAGGGTCAGGAACCACCACGCCGCGCTGTCGACCGACGTGCCGACCGTCAGCATGCCGTGGTTGCGCAGGATCACCGCCTTGTGCGCGCCCAGCGCCGCGCCGATCCGCCGGCCCTCCTCCCGGTCCAGCACCACGCCGGTGAAGGTGTCGTGCACCCCCACGTCCTCGTAGAACGCGCACGCGTCCTGTGTGAGCGGCTCGATGCCCACCTCCAGCGACGAGAGTGTCTTGCCCGCGGGGCCGTGGGCGTGGGCGGCGGCGAGCACATCGGGCCGGGCGGCGTGCACGGCGCAGTGGATGGCCACCGCGGCCCCGTTGACGGCGCGCTCGCCCTCCACGACCTGGCCGTCCTCGTCGACGCGCACCAGGTCGCTGCTGCGCATCATGGCGAAGTGGTGGCCGAACGGGTTGACCCAGAACGTCTCGGGCTCGGCCGGATCGCGGACGGTGATGTGGCCGGCCACGCCCTCGTCGAGGCCGGCTCGGCTGAACATGCGGAACGCCGCGGCGAGCTTCGCCTTGCGGTGTGCGCGCTCCTCCTCGACGGTGTCGAACACCGGCGGGCGGGCCATGTAGAGGGATCTCCCGGACGGGCCGGTGGTGGCGGCCTGCGTCGGCGCCTGCTCGGTCTGCGTCATGGGGCTGCTCCCTCGTGGCTTCACGGTGACGGAACTCTCGGCCCGCCCAGTGTGCACCCGGCCACCGACAGGACGGAGGATCGAGCGGTGACCCGGCGCTGGCTGCTGCTCGCCGGCCTGACGCTGCCGCTCTCGCTCGGGCTGGCGGCGCTGTCCGTGCCCTCGCCCGCGCTGTTCGCCGGGCTGCTGGTGGCCACCGTGCTCGCACTGCTCGGACGGGCGCCCGCCGAGGTGCCGCGCGCGGCGACCACGGCCGGGCAGGCCGTCATCGGCGTCGTCATCGGGGTGCTGGCCCAACCCACGACGCTGGCCGGGCTGGCCCAGGACTGGCTCCCGGTGCTGCTGGTCGGCGCCGGCACGCTGGCGGTCAGCATGGGGGCCGGGCTGCTCCTGGGCCTGCGCCGCGGCGTCTCGCCCCTGACCGGGATGCTCGCGCTCACCGCGGGCGGGGCGTCCGGGCTGGTGGCGATCAGCCGCGACCTCGGCGGCGACGAGCGGGTCGTCGCCGTCGTGCAGTACCTGCGGGTCGGGATCGTCACCGCCACCATGCCGCTCGTGGCCGCGATCGGGTTCGGGGCCACCGCGACGGGCGCGGCGGCGCCCGTCGCGGCGAGCGCGCCCTGGTACGTCGACCTCGGGTTCCTGGCCGTGTGCGGGGGCGCCGGGCTGGTGCTGGCCCGGGTCACGCGCGTGCCGGCCGGCGGCTTGCTCGGCCCGATGGTGGTGGCGATCGCCCTCAACCTCGCGGGCTGGTCGCTCGGCGCCACCCCGCCCGACCTCGTCGTCGAGGTCGCGTACGCCGTGATCGGCTGGCAGGCCGGGGTGCGGTTCACCCGCGAGAGCCTGCGGCTGGTGATCGGGGTCCTCCCGCTCGCGACGGCGCTCATCGTCGCGATCATCGCGGCGTGCGCGGGGCTGGGCGCCCTCCTGTCGTGGGTCACCGGCTCGTCGGTGCTGGAGGGCTACCTGGCCACCACGCCCGGTGGGGTCTACGCGGTGCTCGCCACGGCGATCTCCGCGGGCGTGAACGTGACCTTCGTCGTGGCGGTGCAGGTGCTGCGCGTGATCCTCATGCTGCTCATCGCGCCCGCGCTGGCCCGGCTGGCGCGGCGGGCGACCAACCCGTGACGGCCCGCAGGCGCGTGCCCGTCACCACGACGAGCAGGACGATCCCCACGACGGAGGCGGCCGCGAGCACCTGCTCACCGGCAGCCGACGCGCCGATGGCCGCGCCGACGAACGCCCAGACCGCCGCGGCGACGTAGGCCAGGAGCCCGCGGGACCACCAGGCGATCGCGCACGCCGTCGCGGTCGCCCCGGCGAGGACGGCGAGCTGCCCGGCGATCCCGGCCGGGCCGGTGACCGGCGCGCCGCTGTCGGCCAGCGCGGTGGTCAGGTTCACCCACACCGCGATCGACGCCCAGCCGGTGTAGACGCCGGTGCCCACCCACAACAGCCCGCGGCCGAACCGGCTCCAGCCGGCGATCTCGTCCCGGGCGCCGGCCGCGGTCCGCAGCGCCCGCAGCAGGGCCACCACCATCACCACGAAGATCACCAACGGGGTCCAGCGGGGCTCGACCACCACGGCCAGCAGCCACAGGCTGAACCCCGCGAACACGACGGCGAGCGGGGCGGCCAGTCGCTCCTTGAGCAGCGTGGACCGGTCGCGGGTGGCCAACGCCCACGACGCGTACGCGATGGTGAGGACCTCGACCAGCCCCCAGATCGCGAACGCGTAACCGGCCGGGACGATCGCCGGCTCGCCGGGGCGGTCGGCGTCGAGGAAACCGCTGCCCGACAGGCGGAACAGCAGCGGGCTGACGGCCTGCAGCGCGGCGAGGACCAGCAGGGCCGGGGGCAACCAGGATCGACGCACGTCGTCTCCATCGTCGATTCTCTTCACAGTGAAGATTCTCGTTGATGGAGTCGTGCCGCGCAACCGAAAACTGTCAGGGGTCGCCGCTAGCGTCGCGGCCATGACAGCCATCGCCACGCTCGGCGCCGTCGCCCTCGACTGCCGCGAGCCCCTCGTCGTCGCCGAGTTCTACAGCGCCCTGCTCGATCTGCCCGTCGAACGCGCCGAGGAGGAGTGGGTGCAGCTCGCTCCGGTCGGAGGGGTCGCGCTGGCGTTCCAGCTCGCGCCCGATCACGTCCCGCCGCAGTGGCCGGGCGCCGAGCACCCGCAGCAGGTGCACCTCGACGTCGACGTGCCCGATCTCGACGTCGCCGAGCAGCAGGTGCTGGCCATCGGCGCCCGCAAGCACGAGCACCAGCCGGGCACCACGTTCCGGGTGTTCCTCGATCCGGCGGGGCACCCGTTCTGCCTCTGCCTGGTGCGGTGATCAGCGGTGGCGTTCGCGCACCTCGGCGAGGCGGTCGCGCGCCTGCTCGATCACGCCCGGGCCGTCGGGCGGGGTGCTGTCGAGCAGGTCCAGCGCGTCGTCCACCGCGGCGCGCAGCGCCACGCACTCCGCCGCCCGCTCGGCGAGCTCGGCGTGGGTGGCCCAGAGGTCCACGAACACGGCCACCTTCGAGCGCAGCACCCACGGGTCGAACGGCTTGGTGATGTAGTCCACGGCCCCGGCCTGGTAGCCGCGGAAGGCCAGGTGCGGGTCGTAGTCCACCGCGGTGAGGAACAGGATGGGGATGTGCCGCGTGCGCTCGCGCTGCTTCACGTGGCCCGCGGTCTCGAAGCCGTCCATGCCGGGCATGTGGGCGTCGAGCAGGATCACCGCGTAGTCCTCGGCGAGCAGGCGCTTCAGCGCGTCCTCCCCGCTGGTCACCGACACCACCTCCACCGGCAGGCCCTCCAGGATCGCCTGCAGCGCCAGGAGGTTCTCGCGGCGGTCGTCCACCGCGAGCACCCGCGCCACCGGCGGGCTCATACCCGGGCCCGCCCGTTGCTCACCCAGGTGGACATCAGCGCCAGCAGCTCGTCGAGGTCCACCGGCTTCGTCACGTACCCGGTGGCGCCCGCGGCCAGGCTCGACTCGCGGTCGCCGGGCATCGCCTTGGCCGTGAGGAACACCACGGGCAGGTCCCGCCACGCGGGCAGCGCGCGGATGCGGCGGGTGGTCTCGTTGCCGTCGAGATCGGGCATCATCGCGTCCATCAGCACCACGTCCACCTCGGGGTGGCGGGTGAGCAACGCGATGCCGTCGGCGCCGTTGTCGGCGTACAGCACGGTCAGCCCGTGCATCTCCAGTGCGCTCGTCAGGGCGAAGACGTTGCGCACGTCGTCGTCCACGATGAGGACGGTGGCCCCGGCGAGCTCCGGGGCGGCCCGCAGGCCGGCCGCCCCGCCCGGCGACGCGCGCAGGATCGGGCCCGGCTCCTCGGGCCCCGGCTCCTCCGAGCGCCGCGGCAGCGCCCGCGCGGGCGACGCGGTGCCGGCGGGCAGCTCGTCGGGGAGCAGCAGCGTGAACACCGAGCCCGCACCCACCTCCGAGGCCACCTCGATGCGCCCGCCGAGCATCCGGGCCAGCTCGCGGGAGATCGACAGGCCGAGGCCCGTGCCGCCGTACTTGCGGCTGGTGGTCCCGTCGGCCTGCTGGAACGCATCGAAGATCATCTCCAGCTTGCCGCTCGGGATGCCGACGCCGCTGTCGCGCACCGCGAAGGCGATCACCGAGCGAGCGTCGTCGAGGCCGGGCACGCCGTACCGGGTGCCGGCGGGCGCTCGGCTGATCGTCAGCTCCACCTCGCCGGCATCGGTGAACTTGATCGCGTTCGCCAGCAGGTTGCGCAGCACCTGCACGAGCCGCTGCCCGTCGGTGGTGATGGTCCCGGGGAGGTCCCGGTCCGGCACCACCCGCAAGGCCAGGCCCTTGACCTCGGCCTGCGGGCCGAAGGTCTGCTCGATGTCGGTGCACACGCCGGCCAGCTCCACGACGCCGGCGGCCACGTCCACCCGGCCCGCCTCGATCTTCGACAGGTCCAGGATGTCGTCGATCAGCCGCAGCAGGTCCGATCCGGCGCCGTGGATGGTGCGGGCGAACTCGATCTGCCGCGGCGTCAGGTTCGCGTCGGTGTTGTCGGCGAGCAGCCGCGAGAGCAGCAGCAGCGAGTTGAGGGGGGTGCGCAGCTCGTGGCTCATGTTCGCGTAGAACTCGGACTTGTACTGGCTGGCCAGCGCCAGCTGCTGGGCCTTCTCCTCCACGCCGCGCCGCGCCGCGTCGATCTCCATGTTCTTGATCTCGACGTTGCGGTTCTGCTCGGAGAGCTGCTCGGCCTTCTCCTCCAGCTCGGCGTTGGCGCGCTGCAGCTCCGCGG
>CAXTTN010000321.1:0-5913 GCA_964247105.1 uncultured Pseudonocardia sp. | reverse complement strand
AGATCGAGGACGGCGCCATCTGGGTGGACATGGAGCAGCAGCTCAACGACGCGGCGATCCCCCACAAGCCCTACCACTGACGGCGCCGGCGGCGGCCCGGTCGCACCCGGCGGCCGCCGCGATCAGTGCCCCGTCACCGCGATCGCGTCCGCCCAGGCGGTGGCGACCATGAGCAGGCCGACCGCGACCAGGAGCGCATCCCCCACGACCGCGAGGCGGTGCAGGCCTTCGGGTCCGAGCTCACGGCGACGCGCGAGCCGTAGCGCGACGAGCGCCCACAGCGGCAGGGTGAACACCAGGGAGTACGCCGCGAGGAGGAGCGCCTCCACCGGCAGCGGCAGGTCGGCCTGGGAGATCCAGGACAGGGCCAGGAGGAACTGGCCGGCGAACGGCAGCGAGACCGCGGTGGCGAGCGTCGCCACCGCGGCGGCGCCGAGCGGGCGGGCCGGGACGAGCGGGGGCACGGCCTCCGACCGGCGGACCCGGCCGAACCGGGACCGGACCAGGCTCCACACCCCCCACCCGACGAGGGCGAGGCCGAGCGCCACCCCCGCGGTCGCGGCGGCACTGCCGCGTCCGGCGTCGCCCAGACCGCGCAGACCGGCGAGGACCGTGAGGCCGACGCCGATGTTGAGGACCATCGTCACCGCGGTGTAGACGACCGCCGGTCGCGCCGCGCGGTGCGATGCCAGCGCGTTGACGACCAGACCGATCGCGAACGGGTTGACGCTGTCGGCGACCGCGAGCCCCAGGACGTTCCCGACGAGCGCCACCGGTCAGGACCCGCCCCGGTCGAGCGTCGCGTCGCGGGAGGTCACGGGGTCGTCCATGCCTGGAGAAGGTACATGTACTATCGTACAACTATCAAGGCAGGAGAGGTGCCGATGGCTGGACTGGACGTGCTGCGGTTCGGGTACTCGCCCGTGCCGTGGTGGCAGTGGGTCCGGTTCGACCCGGCCGCGGCACTCGCCCGACGGATCGCCGCACACCACTACCCGGTCGACGCCGTCGACCGGGTGCCGGCCGACCTGGCCGCGTGGCTGCGACGCTGGAACGTGTCCACGAGCGGGCCGATGCCCGCTGCGGAGCAGGTCAGGGTCGCCGCGGGGGCGCCGGCGCCCGCGGTCGAGGGCCCCTGCCGGTTCCCCGCGCAGTGGGAGCCGGTCCGGACGGTCCTGGTGACGTGGCCGGTGCTGTTCCCCGGCCTGTGGGCGTTCCACGTCGAGCTGGTCGCGGCGATCGCCCCGGCGGCGACGGTCACCGTGCTGGTGCCGGATCTCCGCTGGGCGCCCGCCGTGCTGGCCGCCTGCGGGGAACGGGCCGGGTCGATCGAGTTCCTCGCCCTCCCCACCGACGACATCTGGGTGCGCGACTACGGGCCGGTCACGCTGACCGGCCCGGGCGGGCCCGCGGGGGTGCTGAGCATGGTCTACGCGCCGCCCCCGGCCGCCGACCACGCGGCCGCCGACGCGGTGCCCGGACGGTGGGCCCGGCACGTCGACCTCCCGCTCCGGGCTCTGGACCTGCGCCTCGAGGGCGGCAACCTGTGGTCCGACGGCGAGGGCACGCTGCTCACCAGCGATGCGCTGCTCACCCGCAACGCGGACCGGCCCGACGCCGTCGCGGCACTGCGGGAGGCCACCGGCGCGGAGCGGATCGTGGTGCTGCCCCGGTTGCGCGCCGAGGTGACCGGGCACGTCGACCTGCTCGCCAAGCTCGCCGGGCCGGCAACCGTGCTGCTGACCCGACCCACCGGACCCCAGCGCGGACGGCTCGCCGACGCCGCCCGCCGGCTCGCGGGCACCACCGACGCGCGGGGCCGACCGTTCCGGGTCGAACTCCTGCCCGCGTTGCCGCCGTACCTGAGCTGGGGGGTCATCCCGGTCTGGCGGTCCTACACCAACAGCCTGACGGTGAACGGTCGCGTGATCGTGCCGACCTTCGGCGAGCCGACCGACGCGGAGGCGCTCGCGACCTACGCCCGGGTGATGCCCGACCACGAGGTGGTGCACGTCGACGCGCGGGTGGCAGCCAACGGCGGCGGCACGGTCCACTGCCTGACCATGCACGTATCGTGACGCCGTGCCCGAGAGCGGTGACGCGCCAGGCGCCACGGACGGCCGCCGGCAGCGCGGCCACCGCAAGCGTGCCCACATCCTCGACACCGCGGTCGAGCTGCTCGCGGCCCACGGACCCACCGGGCTCACGCACCGGGCAGTGGCCGCCGCCAGCGGGGTGCCGCTCGGCTCCACCACCTACTACTTCGCCTCGCGCGAGGACCTGACCACGGCTGCGATCACCCATGCCGTGGAGCAGGAGATCACCGCACTGCGCGACCTCGCGGCGTCGAGCGGGCTGCCGGGCGATCTCGCCGGCTCGGTCGCCGCGCTCGCAGCCTTCCTGCTCGACCAGATCACCCACCGGCGCACGCTGCTGCTCGCCCAGTACGAGGGCGCGGTGGAGGCCGCACGGCGGGCCGACCGGACGGGCTCGCACGCCCGGCTGATGACGGCCTACGAGGAACTCGCCGCCGACCTGCTGACCAGGCTCGGGGGAACGGGCGACCCGGAGCGGGCCCGCATGCTCGTCGTGTGCCTCGACGGGGTGGTCCTGCGCCACCTCGCGGCCCCGTCCGTCGACGGGGACGCGCTCGAGCGCTCGGTGGCCTTCGTCGTGGAGGCCGCGCTCCGCCCTTGAAGTTGTACGTTCGTACATGTAGTTTCGCCCGCATGACGACGCAGGCGTTCCCCGCGCACGGTTGCCCGGTTGCCGAGGTCCACGAGCGGCTGGAGGAGGCCGCGGCGCGCGACTTCGCGCAGCGGTCCGGCGCGCTGACCATCTACTCGCTGAAGGGTTCGGCAGCAGTCCAGGCCGTGATCGCCGACGCCGTCACCCGCTTCCTGCCCTACAACGCGATCTTCGGTGTGATCATGCCGAGCATCCGGCAGTTCGAGCAGGAGGTCGTGGACGCGTGGACCGGCCTGCTCGGGGGCGGTGAGCGCGCCCGGGCCACGCTCACGTCAGGCGGGTCGGAGAGCCTGTTCCTCGCCCTGCACGCCGCCCGCGAGTGGGCGCGCGTGCACCGCCCGGCGGCGACCGAGCCCGAGGTGCTGGTGCCGTACTCGCAGCACGCGGCGGTGAGCAAGGCCTGCCACTACCTCGGGCTGCGGTTGCGCCGGCTGCCGCTCGACGCGGACCACCGGGCCGACGTCACCGCCATCGCCGGTGCGATCGACGACAACACGATCGCGATCTGCGGGTCGGCGCCGTCATGGCCCTACGGCCGCTACGACCCGATCGGCGAGCTGGCCGCACTCGCGCAGCACCACGGCGTCTGGATGCACGTGGACGCCTGCTTCGGCGGCTGCCTGGCGCCGTTCGTCGACCCGGCTGCGCACCCGCTGCCGGCCTGGGACCTGAGCGTTCCCGGGGTGTCGTCGCTCTCGGCCGACCTGCACAAGTACGGCTACGCGCCCAAGCCCTGCTCACTGGTGGTGTTCGCCGACGAGCAGCTGCACGCGTACGGTCCCGTCCACGTCGACGACTGGCCCAGCGGGCCGTACCACACCGACGGGTTCACCGGATCGCGCCCGGGCGCGGCGGTCGCGGGGGCGTGGGCGGCGATGACCCACCTGGGCCGCTCCGGCTACGAGGAGATCGCGGCCCGGACCATGGAGGTCAAGCGCCGGCTGACCGCCGGGATCCGTGACGTCCCCGGTCTCGACGTGTGGGACACCGAACTGTCGATCCTCGTCTACGGGTCGGAGACCATCGACGTCGGCAAGATCGCCGGGGGCCTGTTCGAGCGTGGATGGGTGCCCCTGGGCACGGTCGAGCCCCCGTTGCTGCACCTGACCGTCGACCCGGTGGAGGACGCATGGATCGACGACTACCTGCGCGACCTGCGCGAGGTGTGTGCGGGACTCAGCCCCGAGAGCGTGTCCGCGGACCTGAGGTACACGTGAGCGGCGACCTGCCGTGAGGTGGGCCGGCACCCCGGGGCCGGCGTCGCCTCAGACCCCGCCGGCGTAGGTCCAGAACTCGCGCATCACCGCCGGCGGGGTCGGCCCGGCCAGCTCCAGCTGGGTGAGGAGGACGGCGACCGCGCCGGTGGCGGGCGTGACGTGCGCCGCCGTGCCGGTCCCGCCCACCCAGCCGTAGCGGCCCGGGACGTTCCACGGGTCGCGGCCGGTGACGTCGACGGTCCCGCCGTAGCCCCACCCCTGCCCCTCCAGGAACAGCTCGGCCGCGTCCCGCTGGGCCTGCGTGAGGTGGTCGGTCGTCATCTGCCGCACGGACGCGGCCGACAGCACGTCGCCGCCGCCGTCCAGCAGCATCCGCCCGAACCGGTGCAGGTCGTCGGCGGTCGACACCAGCCCGCCCGCGCCGGACGCGAAGGCCGGCTCGCTGCTCCACTGGCCGTCCGGCCCGTCGACGAGCTCCAGCCCGCCGCCGTCTCCCGCCCGGTAGTAGCCGGTGAACCGGTCGCGCTTCGCCGCCGGCACCGAGAACGCGGTGTCGACCATGCCCAGCGGCGCGAACACCCGCTGCGCCAGGAACTCCGGCAGCGAGCACCCGGCGACCCGCGCGATCAGCACGCCCAGGATGTCCGAGGCGGTGTTGTACAACCAGGCCTCGCCCGGCTGGTGCAGCAGCGGGATGCGCGAGAGCGCGGCCAGCCACGCGTCGGGCGGGACGACGAGCTGCGGCTGCGGCGGCCCCTGGAGCAGCTCGGAGAACAGCAGCTGCACCGCGGGCAGCGAGAAGTCGGACGGGAAGCCGTACCCGGCACGGAACGTGAGCAGGTCCACCAGCGTGATCGGGCGCGACGCCGGCACCACGTCCTCGACCGGCGCGTCCGGCGTCCGCACCACCATCGGCTTCGCCAGCTCCGGCAGCCAGCGGTCGACCGGGTCGTCCAGGGCGATGCGGCCGTCCTCCACCAGGATCATGGCCGCCGCCGCGACGACCGGCTTGGTGAGCGACGCGATGCGGAAGATCGAGTCCGGCGTGGCGGAGCCGGTGACGCCCACCTCCACCCGGTCGCCGCGGGCCACCAGCGCCACCGCGGCCGGCGCGGTCACGTGCGCGTTCAGTACGTCATCGAGATCAGGCACGGAAGGAAGACCGGCGCCGAAGCCGGGAATCATCGACGGCAGGGGGTTCCGGGTCCTACGGTGGCGCCGGGACACGATCGGGGGACCACCGGATGGACGGGTCGGAACGAGCGGAGATCGTCATCGCGGGCGAGGGCGACGCCCCGACCCTGACGGTGGACGGGCTCGGCGTCGACGTGCCGGCCGGGCAGGATCCGATGCTGGTCGGGATCGCGCTGGTCGCGACCACCGCGGCCCGGTGCGGCCACCCGGTCCCCGCCGTGGTGGTCGCCGACGACGGGAACTGGAACTGGCGGGTCCTGGTCCACGAGGACGGCACCACCAGCGACGATCCCGGCGACACCGGCGGCGCGCGGCCCGGGCGCCGGGCGCGGCGTCCGTCCCGGCTGGCGTTCGCGGCGATCGGGGTGGTGCTGGTCGGGGGCGGGGTCGCGGCCGTCGCGACGACGTCCGGCAGCTCCGGTCGCACGCCCGAGGTCGCGGCCGGGTCCGTCGGGGGCGCCCCCACCACGTCCGCGCCGGAGACCGCGGCGCAGGCGACCACGATGCCGCCGACCACGATGGCGCCGACCATCGCGTCCGTGACGCCGACGCTCCCACCGCTGGCCCCGGTCGCGGCCCCGACGGCCGTCACCGGACCGGTGGCCGCCATCGCGCGCACGCGTCGACCGCCGGCGCCGGCGCGTCGCACCGCGGCCCCGGCTCCCCGCGCCCCGGCCCCGGTCGGCCGGCTGGTGGCGCTCAGCGACGGAGCCGGCCGGTGCGCGACCGCCGGCGGTTCGGCGGTGTCGACCGG
>CAXTTN010000320.1:5677-5930 GCA_964247105.1 uncultured Pseudonocardia sp. | reverse complement strand
CTGACACTCCTCCGTGGGGCCGCTCCGGCGTGGAGGGGCACTCGGAGCACACAACAGCAGCCGCCTGGCAAATGCCTGTGAAGTGCTGATCAGAAGTTGCAGGATCGGCGACTCACAGGGTTCTCACAGGGAACTGATCAGGATCTGCCAACCTGGCGTGGTCGGATGATGAGCATCGACGACGACGGCGACGCGCGGACTGAAGGACTGGGATGCCGAGCAAGGAATCACCGAACCGAGTGCTCGTGGTCGA
>CAXTTN010000320.1:0-5667 GCA_964247105.1 uncultured Pseudonocardia sp. | reverse complement strand
CGACGAGGAGTACCTCACGGACTTGTTGGGCACTGCCCTGCGCTTCGTCGGCTACGACGTCCGCACCGCGGCGAACGGCACGCAGGCACTCGCTGCGGTCGCCACGTTCCACCCGCACCTGATCCTGCTCGACGTGATGATGCCCGGGCTCGACGGGTTCGGGCTCGTCGCCGCGCTGCGCGCCGACCCGGCCACGGCGACGATCCCGGTGATCATGCTGTCGGCCCGCGCCGGGGAGGAGGCGGCGATCGAGGGGCTGACCGCGGGCGCGGACGACTACCTGGTCAAGCCGTTCTCCAGCCACGACCTGCTGGCCCGCGTGCGGTCCAACCTGGACCTGGCCCGGCTGCGCAACCGCACCGCGCGACGCGACCGGCTGCTCGCCGAGGTCGGCGACCTGCTCGCCGCCCCCGGCGACCTCCCCGGCCGGCTCCGGGAGTTCGCCCGGGCGGCCGCCGCGCTGGGCGAGCTCGTGATCATCACACTCCAGGACCCGGACGGGCGGATGCGGACGGTCGCCGCCGCGCACCGCTCCCGGCCCGAGGTCGCCGAGGCGGCGCTGCGGGAGCCACCTCGGCACGATCCCGAGCAGCTGCTTCCCGACGGGCTCGACGCGCGCCCCGGCATCGTCGTGCCCCTCGCGACGGCCGGCCGGTTGCACGGCTCGATGGTGGTCACCGGCACCGACCCCGATCCGGGCGACCTGCAGACCGTGCAGGAGCTGGGACGGCGGCTGGCCGGTGCCGTCGAGGCGGACCGGGTCGCGCAGCGCGAGCACCACCTGCACACCATCACCGCCGCGCTGGCCGCCGCGGCCACCGTCGCCGAGGTCAGCCGGGTGCTCGCCGCCAGCATGGACTCCGTGCTGGGCGCGAACGGCGTCGCGGTCTACACCGTCCACGCCGACGACCCGGACCACCTGCACCTGGTCCATGCCCTGGGCTATCCCACCGAGGTCGCGACGTCCTTCACCACGGTCGCGACGGCCGCGGACCTCCCCGCCGCGCACTCCGCCCGCACCCGGGAGGCCCTCTGGATGGGCGACCACACGACGTGGAGCGGCCGCTACCCGCACATGGCCGTACGCGGGGCGGCCGACGAGGCACAGGCCGTCGCGACGGTTCCGCTGGTCGTCGGCACGCGCGTGGTGGGGGTGCTCGCGCTCAGCTTCCCGACCGCCCGGCTGTTCCTCGCCGACGAGCGCGGCTTCACGGCGACGCTGGCCGGCCAGGCCGCGCTCGCGCTGGACCGGGCCGCGCTCTCCGACGTCCGCTGGGAGATCGCGCAGACGCTGCAGCTCGGCCTGCTCCCGGCCCGCCTGCCGGAGGTGGCCAGGGTCGCGCTCGCCGCGCGCTACCTCCCCGCCGTCCAGGGCACCGCCGCGGGCGGTGACTGGTACGACGTCACCGTGCTCGACCCGGACCGCATCGCGATCGCGGTCGGCGACGTGGTCGGCCAGGGCGCGGGCGCGGCCGCCGTCATGGGCCAGCTGCGGGCGGCCCTGTCGGCCTACCTCCTGGAGAACCGTTCGCCGGCGAGCGCGCTGGAGCTGCTGAGCCGCTTCGCGGGCCAGATCGACGGGGCGCGCGGCAGCACCGCGATCTGCCTGGTGCTCGACACCGCGACGGGCCGCCTGCGCTGGGCCCGGGCCGGTCACCTCCCGCCGCTGGTCCAGGCCGCGGACGGGACGGCCCGGTACCTGGACGAGACCCAGGGCGCGATCCTCGGCCTCACCGGAACCGTCCCCATCACCGAGGGCGAGACCGTCCTGGCCCCGGGCTCCGCGGTCCTGCTCTACACCGACGGCCTGGTCGAGCGGCGTGGCGAGGTCGTCGACGAGGGCCTCGACCGGCTGGCCGCCGCCCTGTCGAGCGAGCCCCGGGCACCGGTGGAGCAGGTCCTCACCGCGATCCTGGCCACCGCACTGGACGGGAGCGGGTCCCGTGACGACGTGGCCGCCGTGATGGCACGCCTGCGGCCCGGCCCCCTGGTCGGCGACCGGCCGGCCGTACCGGCGCAGCTCGCCGGCGTGCGCCGCGAGGTCGACGCGTGGGCCGAGCTGTGCGCGCTGCCCGTCGAGCTGGTCGGCGACCTGCAGCTCGCCCTCGGCGAGGCGCTCGCCAACTCCGTCGAGCACGCCTACGGCGACCGGCCCGGTCGGATGCGCTACCGGCTGGAGATGCGGGCCGACGGCGGGCTCGCGGTCACCACGGAGGACGACGGGACCTGGCACCCACCGCCCCGGGACCCCGGGTTCCGCGGGCACGGCCTGCGCTCGATCCGGGCCCTGACCGACAGCCTCGACGTCGACCACGACGGTGGCGGCACGAGGCTGCGGTTCACCGTCGCGGGCCGTTCCACCGCCACGGCGGCACCGTGGCCGGTCGCCGCGTCCGGTCCGGCTCCGGCCGGGGCCGACCTGCGGCTGCACCGGGACGGGGAGCGGCTGCGGGCCCGGCTGAGCGGCGATCTCGACCTGGCGACGGTGCCCGGGCTCCGGGGCGCCCTGCTGGCCGCCGTGGCCGGCGCGTCCGGGCCCGTCGAGATCGACGTGCGCGACGTCTCCTACCTGTCCAGCATCGGTGTCGCCCTGCTGCTCGACGCGCGCTACACCGCGGCACAGCCGCTCCGGCTGCTCGCGGCCGACCACGGCGCGACCCTGCGAACACTGCGCCTGGCGGGGCTCCTGGACCGACCACGGGCCGCTGGGCACCCCGGCGCGGAGCTCGACTGATCGATCGGTCAGGAGGGGCACGAGGTGGCCGCCCGGCCGGCCTTCACCGCGGCGTCGGCGATCGAGATCGACGTGGACGCCGACGTCCCGGCCTCGGCCCGGGCCGCCCTCCGCAGCACGGCGGCGGCCTGGGCCGGGCCGGCGAGGGCGGCGGCCGCCCGCCACGCCTCCGCGGCGGCCGGGTCACCCGCGCGTTCGGCCAGGTCGGCGCGCGCGGCGGCCAGCGGCAGGTAGGTCCGCAGGCGCGGGTCGGCCAGCAGCGGCCGCAACGCGTCCAGGCCCGTTCGCGCGTCGACCGCTCGTCCCAGCGCGACGGCCCGGTTGACCGCGACCACCGGGGAGGGTGCGATCCGCATGAGGATCCCGTAGAGGGCCGCGACGGTGGCCCAGTCCGGACCGATCGACGGAGCGGTCGCGTGCTGCAGCGCGATGGCCGCCTGCAGCTGGTAGGGGCCGGGCCGGCCGCCGGGACGGACGGTGGAGGCCAGCAGCGCCTTCGCCTCGTCGACGAGCACGCCGTCCCACAGCGCCCGGTCCTGCTCCTCGAACGGGACGAGGCGGCCGGCGCCGTCCTGGCGCGCGGCCGCCCGGGCGTGCTGCAGGAGCAGCAGCGCGAGCAGGCCGGTGGTCTCGGCGTCGCCGGGCACGAGCCGGTGCAGCTGCCGGGCCAGCCACACGGCCTCGTCGCAGAGCTCCGCGACGATCGCGGGCCGGTCACCGTCGGCCAGGTAGCCCTCGGTGAAGATCAGGTAGACGACGATCCGGACCTCCTCCAGCCGGTCCTCCAGGTGCGCGGGGTCGGGCAGCTCGAACGTGATGCGCGCATCGCGGATCTTGGCCCGGGCCCGGACCAGCCGCTTGGTCAGCGTCGGCTCCGGCACCAGGAACCGGGCGGCGATCTGCGCGTCGGACAGCCCGGCGACGTGCCGGAGGGTGAGCGCGATCTGTGCCTCCGCCGACAGGGCCGGATGGCAGCAGGTCAGGACGAGGGCCAGCACGTCGTCGGCCGGCCGGTTCATCTCGACGGCGGGGGCGGCGGGGGCGGCCGGGTCGGGGTCGGCGACGACCGTGAAGCGGTCGCGCCGCAGCACGTCCAGCGCCTTGCGCCGGGCCGTGGTCGTCAGCCAGGCGCCGGGCCGGTCCGGCACCCCGTCGACCGGCCAACGAGCAGCGGCCGCCGCGAACGCTTCCTGCACCGCGTCCTCGGCGCGCTGCAGGTCGTGCAACCGGCGCGCCAGCGCGGCCAGGACCGCCGGACGATCGTGCGCCCACGCCTCGCGCAGCGCGCGCTCGGCCGCGGTCACGCCGACCTCGGGGCACGGCCGGTGGCCACGACCGTCGCCGCCTCCGACGCGCTCTGGATCGGCCGCACCTCGACGCTCCCGGTGCGTGCGTTGGGAACCCTCGCCGCCCAGTCCAGCGCGATGTCGAGGTGCGGGACGTCGATCACGTAGTAGCCGATGAGGTGCTCCTTGGTGTCGGCGAACGGGCCGTCGACCAGCAGCCGCTCCCCGGCGCGCACCCGCACGGTGGTCGCGGTGTCGGCGCCGTGCAGCGCCGAACCGTCGACCAGCACGCCCGCGGACGCGAGCGCCCGGGTGTAGGCGACCCAGTCGGGCGGCTCGGTGTCGTCCCAGGCCTCGGGTGCGTTGGCCAGCAGCAGCAGGTACTTCACGGTGGCTCCCGGTGTTGTAGCGATGTCACCAGTACGACGGTCGGGAACCGGCGGGGAGGACATGTCCTCCGGGCGGGCTTCGCGGCGTCGAAGGGTCAGGGACGCCACCGTGGCGTCCGGAACCGGAGCGATGCCGTGAAGTCCATCCGCATGACCGCCTTCGGCGGCCCCGACGTCCTCACCGCCCACGAGTCGACCGTCCCGGAGCCCGGGCCGGGGCAGCTGCGGGTCCGCGTGGAGTCCGCCGCCGTCAACTACGCCGACGTGATGCGCCGCCGCAACGACCCCTACCCCTTCCCCACCCCGCTCCCGTTCACGCCCGGCAGTGAGGTCGCCGGCACCGTCGACGCGCTCGGCGAGGGGGTGGCCGGGCCGCCGGTGGGCACCCCCGTCCTCGCTCTCGCCGGCGACGACGGCTCGACCGGATACGCCCAGTTCACGCTGGTCCGCGCGGCCCAGGCGATCCCGATCCCGCCCGGGCCGGGGTTCGACGAAGCCGCAGGGCTGATCGTCGCCGGGTCGACGGCGATGCTGGCGCTCACCGAGGTCGCCCGGCTGCAGCCCGGGGAGACCGTGGTGGTCGAGGGCGCGGGCGGCGGGGTCGGCGGGTTCGCGGTGCAGCTGGCGAAGCTGGCCGGAGCGACGGTGGTCGCCTCGGCGAGCACGCCGGATCGCCGCGCGGCGGCGCTGGCCGCCGGGGCCGACGAGGTCGTCGACCCCCGCGACGAGGGATGGCCCGGCCGGGTGCGGGCCGTGAACGGGCCCGGCGCGGACGTCGTCCTGCAGGTGGGCGGAGCCGCGACGTTCGGGCCGGCCCTGTCCGCGCTGGCCCCGTTCGGCCGGCTGGTCGTCGTCGGCACGGCCAGTGGCGTGCCCGTGGAGCTGGACGCGGCCGCCGCGCGGGCGGTGTTCCACGACCCCGCCCTCAACCAGTCGCTGCACGCGTTCAACCTGGGCCTGTACTTCGGCCTGCGCCCGGACGTGGCCGGGCGCGCTCTGGAGACGTTCGTCGGCCACGTCGCGGCCGGCCGCGTGAAGGTGACCGTCGGGCACGTCCTCCCGCTGGCACGCGCGGCCGAGGCGCACGAGCTGCTGGAGGGCCGCCGCTCGATCGGCAAGATCGTCCTCAAGCCGTGGGTGGCCAATCACCCACGAGCCTGACCGGCCGCTTCGGAGCGACGTCACAGGGCCGGCGGTGTGCCGGGCCGGCTCAGAGAGTGTTGTGAAACCTGATGATCACTCGGCGTGGCGGAGGTGG
>CAXTTN010000319.1:0-5941 GCA_964247105.1 uncultured Pseudonocardia sp. | reverse complement strand
GGCACCGAGCACGAACGACCTACGACAGTGCCGGCAGGTTAAAGATCAAGCTGAGGCAGGATCGCGTCGTGCACATCGCGATCGTCACCGCCGTGGCGGCCGCCGGCACCGACGACGACGAGCCGATGCTGCTCGCCGCGCTGCGGGACGCCGGTGCGGTCGTCGATGTCGTGGCCTGGGACGACCCGTCGGCCGACTGGGGCGCGTTCGACGCCGCCGTGATCCGCTCCACCTGGGACTACACCACGCGCCTGGCCGAGTTCATGGGCTGGGCCCGCGACACGGCGGGCCGCACGCGGCTGCGCAACGGCCCCGACGTGCTGGCCTGGAACACCGACAAGTCCTATCTGCGGGAGCTGGCCGGCGTGCCGGTCGTCCCGACCACGTTCCTCGAGCCCGGCGACGACGTCAGGCTGCCGCCCGGCACCGAGCTGGTGGTGAAGCCGTCGGTGTCGGCGGGCAGCCGCAACACCGCCCGCTACGCCCCGGAAGCGCACGCCGCCGCGGCCGACCACGCCCGGAGCCTGCTCGCGGCCGGGCGCACCGTGATGGTGCAGCCCTACCAGGCAAGCGTCGACACCCGGGGGGAGACGGCGCTGCTCTACGTCGGCGGGCGGTTCAGCCACGCGGCGAGCAAGGCGGCGCTTCTCGCCCCGGGCCACGTGCTGAGCGCCGACAAGCTGTTCGCGACGGAGAAGATGTCGCCGACCGTGCCGACCGCCGCCGAGCGCGACCTCGCCGAGGCCGTGCTGGACGCGGCGCCGTTCCCGCGGTCGGCGCTGCTCTACGCCCGGGTGGACGTGGTCGATGGGCCGGACGGAGCACCGTTGCTGCTGGAGCTGGAGCTCACCGAACCCTCGATGTTCCTCGCGCAGGCCCCGCCCTCGGCGGTCGGCGGGTTCGCCGCGGCGATCCTCGCGATCTGAGCGATCCGATCGGATCCGCGACGCAACGCCGGGGCGCCCCGGGCGTCTTTCTCTCATGACAGGCCAGGCGGTGGGTCCCGCCGGTGACTGTCGCCGGAGGAAACCGATGTCCCTGCTCCTCGCCGACCCCCCCGTGGTCGACGCCCCCGACGAACCGCCTGCCGGCGACCTGCCCACGGCGGAGGGAGAACTCGTCGCCGCCGCCGTCGCCGGTGATCCGAGGGCCCGCGAGCAGCTGTTGGCCGAGGTCCGGCCGTTCGTCGTCCGGTACTGCCGGGCCCGGCTCGGCAACCGCGACACCGCCGCCGGATCGGCCGACGACGTGGCGCAGGAGGTCTGCCTGGCCGTGTCGCGGGCGCTGCCCAACTACTCGATCACGGGCACGCCGTTCACCGCGTTCGTCTACGGGATCGCGTCCCACAAGGTGGTCGACGCGTTCCGGGTGATCGGGCGGAACCGCTGCGACCCGATGGCCGACCTGCCCGACGAGATCGACCAGAGCGGCGGCCCGGAGCACCGCGCCCTGGTGGGCGAGCTGGCCGAGCAGGTGCACGACCTGCTCGACCTCCTCACCCCCCGGCAGCGCGAGATCCTCGTCCTCCGGGTGGCCGTCGGGCTCAGCGCGAGGGAGACGGCCCAGGTGGTCGGCACCACGCCCGAGGCGGTGCGCGTGGCGCAGCACCGCGCGCTGATCCGGCTGCGGGGCATTGCCACCCGCTGAGCCGCCACCCGCTGAGCCGTCGCGCCGCGGCCCGGGCAGGATGCGCGCGTGACTCGAGTGCGCAGCGTCGTGGCCCTGGTGCTCCTCGTGCTCGTGGTGGGGCTGCTCGCCGGTGTCTCGGTCGCCGATCCCTTCCACCTCCGCAACGCCCGCTGGTTCACCGCCGGTCTGGTCGGGCTCGCGCTCGTGCTGCTGGTGGCGGTGCTCGCCGTCGTCGCCCGGCGCGGCCTGCTGCGGGGGACGGTGCTCCTGCTGGGCCTGGTCGTGGTGCTCGGGTGGGCGGGCTTCGTCGTGGCGACGACCCGCCTGACCGGCGACAACCGCGAGGTGACCCGAACCGCGGACGGCGGGCGGAGCCTCGTCGTCCTGGAGGCCACGACCTTCACGATCGACCCGGTCTACGCCGTCGTGCTGCGCTCGGGCAGCGGGCCGTTCGAGCAGGAGTCGATCGTCTACCAGGGGGTGGAGGGCTCGCCGCCGCCGCTCGCGGCCCGGTTCGTCGACGGGGACACCGTCGAGGTGCAGACGCTGGCCGGCTGCCGCTACCGCTCCGAGGTCGAGCCCGTGACGCTCGCCGTCGACCCGGTGCACCGGCCCCTGCAGCCCGGGTCGTGCTGATCCGCGGCTCGCCCTGATCAGCGCGCTCAGGCGGGTGGGCTCTCGGCCTCGGCGATGCTCGTCGGCGGAGCCAGGCCCGCGTCGCCGGGCTGCAGCACCACCATCACGAACCGCACCGGGACGTCGCCGACGCCGCTGTAGCGGTGCGGGGCGTGCGCCTGGAACATCACGGTGTCGCCCGCGTCGAGCCGCTGGTCGGTGGCCCCGACGCGCAGGTCCAGGCGCCCCGACAGCACCGACAGCACCTCCTGGGTCCCCATCGGGTGCGCCTCGCCGTCGAAGCCGTCACCGGGCTGCAGCGTCCAGTCCCACAGCTCGACGACGTCGGGCGGGTCGGTGCCGATGCGGAAGACGGCGCTGCTCCCGGCCGCGCTGCTCCACAGCCGGGCGGCCTCGGCGTCACGGCGGACGACGACGCGCGGCTCCGCGTCCCCGTCGACGAGGGAGGCGACGCCCACCCGCAGCGCGGCGGCGAGCGCGACCAGCGTGCCGATGCTGGGGTTGCCGCGGGCCGTCTCGATCTGGATCACCGTGCCGCGGCTGACCCCGGCCGCGGCCGCGAGGGCGTCGATGGTCATGCGGCGCTGCTGGCGCAGGGCGCGGACGTTGCGCCCCACCGCGGCGGCGACGGCGTCAGTGGACTGCATGGACGACAGGCTATCCTGATGTTCTGCCCAGTACAGTCTAGTGAACTGAGACGACGATGTCCGTGCCCATCGCCCTGCCCGCCGCGCTCGCGTACGGCGTCGCCGATTTCGCCGGCGGGCTCGCCTCCCGCCGCGCGCCCGTGCTGGCGGTGACGGCCGGGGTGCAGGTCGTCGGCCTGGTCGCGCTGCTGCCGGTGGCGCTCGTCGTCGGAGGGACGCCGTCGGGGGCGGCGTTCGCGCTCGGCGCGCTCGGTGGCCTCGCCGGCGCCGCCGGGCTGCTGCTCTACCTGCGGGGGCTGGCGGTGGGTCCGATGGGCGTGGTCGCGCCGCTGTCGGCGGTGGTCGGGGCGGGGCTGCCGCTGCTGGTCGGGATCCTGTGGGGGGAGCGGCTGAGCGTGCTCGCGCTGGTCGCGATCGCGGCCGCGCTGGTGGCGATCCTGCTGGCCACCGTGGGCACCGGCCGCGGCACCGGCTCCCGCACCGGCCCGCTGCTGGCGCTGGGCGCCGGCATGGGCTTCGCCCTGTTCTTCATCGCGCTGGACGCCACCCCCGCCGACTCCGCCCTCTGGCCGCTACTGGCCGGCCGCCTGACGACCGCCCCCCTCCTCGCCCTGCTGGCCCACTTTCACCGCGAGTCGACCGATCCGGCACGCCGTGACAGCCGATCCGGCACGCGCTCGATCGGCGAACTCGGCGTGCTGAAAGCGTCGACTCGCGCGGGGGTGGGGCGGCTGGTGGTGGTGAGCGGCGTCGCCGACACCGGCGCGAACGTGCTGTTCCTGCTGGCCACCCGCACCGGGGACCTCGGGATCAGCGCGGTCGTCGTGTCGCTCTACCCCGTGGTCGTGGTGCTGCTCGCGCGGTTCGTGCTCGGCGAGCGCCTGACCGGGATGCAGATCAGCAGCGCCGGGTTGGCCCTGGGCGCGAGCGTGCTGCTGGCCGTCGGATCCTGACCGCTACGCGCGCCAGCTCGGCAGCCAGAGCTCGGCGCTCCACTGCGCCGGGGTGATGGCCAGGCCGTCCAGGATGGGGAAGAGCCAGATGAAGTTGGCCACCACCAGGCCCACCCAGAGCCCGACCACCAGCAGCCCGGTCTGGCGGCGCTCCTTGGACACCTCGGCGCGGCCCAGGATCTCGCCCATCACCAGCACCGTGCCGAGCACGAGGAACGGCACCACGGGCGTCATGTAGAAGTAGAACATCTGGCGGCTCATGTCGAGGAACCACGGGACGATGCCCGCGCCGTAGCCGACGAGCACCGCGGCCCAGCGCCAGTCGAAGCGGGTGACCAGCCGCCACAGGCCGAACGCGAGCACCGGGATCGCGGGCCACCACAGCGCCGGGGTGCCGACGAGCATCACCGCGCTGACGCAGTCGGTGCCGCCGCAGCCGGTGACGTCCTGCCCGGACGCGTAGTAGTAGAGCATCGGGCGCAGCCCCATCGGCCACGTCCACGGCTTGGACTCCCACGGGTGCGCGCCCGCCGACGTGGTGGTCAGGCCCTGGTGGAACTCCAGCACCTTGCCCTGGTAGTAGAGCAGGCCCCGCACCGCGCTCGGCAGGAAGCCGTCCGCGGGGATCTTCTCGCCCGCCGCGTACCGGTCCACCGACGTCTCGCTGCCGAACCAGGCCCACCACGACGACAGGTACGCCAGCACCGGCAGCACCGCGAGCGTCCCGAACGCCGGGACGAGGTCGCGCCGGATCGTGCCCAGCCACGGCCGCTCGACGCCGGCGTTGCGGCGCGTGGTGAGGTCCCACAGCACCGACAGCGCCGCGAACGCCACCACCCAGTAGATCCCCGACCACTTGACGGCGCAGCCCATCCCCAGCAGCACGCCCGTGGCGATCCGCCACCAGCGCACGCCCATCCGCGGGCCGAACGGCGAATCGCCCACCCGGCCCTCCGCCACGACGACGGCCATCCGCGCGCGCACGTCGTCGCGGTCGCAGACGAGCGTGCTGAACGCGGCCAGCACGAACAGCGCCGAGAAGATGTCGAGCATCCCCATCCGCGACTGCACGTGCGACAGCCCGTCGGCGATCAGCAGGATCCCGGCGACGCCGCCGAGCAGCGTGGAGCGGGTGAGCCGCCGCGCCACGCGGATCAGCAGGAACACGCACAGCACGCCGGCCAGCGCCGCCGACACCCGCCAGCCGACGCCGTTGTAGCCGAACACCAGCTCGCCCAGCGCGATGAGCTGCTTGCCCAGCGGCGGGTGGACGACCAGCTCGAAGCCGGGGTTGTCCTCGACGCCGCCGTTGCGCAGCATCTGCCAGGCCTGCGGCACGTAGTGCTTCTCGTCGAAGACCGGGGTGCCGCCGTCGGTGGGGTGGCCCAGGTTCGCGAACCGCACCACGGCCGCCACCAGCGTCAACGCGGCCGTGACGAGCCAGCCTCGCAACCGGTCGGTGGGTGGCGGGACACCGAGGCCGCCCCCACGATCGGGCGGCGTCAGGGTCAGCGGGGGGAGCTCGCCGAGCGGCGGGTTGCCGTCCGCGGAGTCGTCGTCACCGGCGGGACGGCTGGGGGTGCCGTGCCGCGGGCTGCCGACGGTACGGGTGGCCACGAGACCGATCGTAGGCTGCGGGATGTGACGGCGGAATCTGCTCCTGGTCTCCTCGTGATCGCGGCGACCCCGTTGGGGCGGGCCGGTGACGCGTCGGAGCGGTTGAAGGAGGCCCTGCGCACCGCCGACGTCGTCGCCGCGGAGGACACCCGCCGGGTCCGCACGCTGGCCGCGGCGCTCGGCGTGAAGATCGGGGGCAAGGTGATCAGCCACTACGACGCCGTCGAGGCCGCGCGCCTGCCCGGCCTGCTCGACGACGTGCGTGCCGGCCGCACCGTGCTCGTCGTCAGCGACGCGGGGATGCCGGCCGTGTCCGACCCCGGCTTCCGGATCGTGGCCGCCGCGGCCGCCGAGGGGCTGCCGGTGACGTGCCTGCCCGGCCCGTCCGCGGTGACGACGGCGCTGGTGCTCTCGGGCCTGCCGTGCGAGCGGTTCTGCTTCGACGGCTTCGCGCCGCGC
>CAXTTN010000318.1:5127-5998 GCA_964247105.1 uncultured Pseudonocardia sp. | reverse complement strand
TTTCCCTTTCCGGACGTGGCGTGAGTACGTTCGAGGAGCCCCCTTCCCCCTGGGGTGCACGACGAAAGACGGAGGAGACCGTGGCCCTTCCCAAGCTGACCGACGAACAGCGTGCTGCCGCGTTGGAGAAGGCGGCGGCGGCGCGCCGTGCTCGGGCGGAGCTGAAGGAACGGCTCAAGCGCGGCGGCACCACGCTCCCGGAGGTGCTCACGCAGTCCGACACCGACGAGGTGCTGCGCAAGATGAAGGTCTCCGCGCTGCTGGAGGCCATGCCGGGCGTCGGCAAGGTGCGGGCCGCCCAGATCATGGAGCGGCTCGAGATCGCACCGTCGCGGCGTCTGGGTGGCCTCGGCGACCGGCAGCGCAAGGCACTGCTGGCCGACTTCGAGGTCTGATGACCACCCCGCACGACGCCCGGAGGGGCCGGCTGATCGTACTGGCCGGCCCCTCCGGCGTCGGCAAGAGCAGCATCGTGCGGGAGCTGCGCACGCAGCTCCCGCAGCTGTTCTTCAGCGTCTCGGCGACCACGCGGGACCCCCGTCCCGGCGAGGTCGACGGGGTGCACTACCGGTTCGTCGGCCCCGAGGGCTTCGACCGTCTGCTCGCGGGCGACGAGCTGCTGGAATGGGCCGAGATCCACGGCGGTCTGCAACGGTCGGGCACCCCGCGGGAGCCGGTCGAGCAGCATCTCCGCTCCGGCGACCCCGTGCTCGTCGAGGTCGATCTGCACGGCGCCAGGTCCATGAAGACGGCCCTGCCCGAAGCCATCACGGTGTTCGTCGAGCCGCCGTCGTTCGCGGAGCTGGAGCGGCGGCTGCGCCACCGCAACACCGAGTCGCCGGCCCAGTTCGCGCGTAGGTTGGAGACGGCC
>CAXTTN010000318.1:0-5117 GCA_964247105.1 uncultured Pseudonocardia sp. | reverse complement strand
CCGCCACGAGTTCGACGTGGCGCTCGTCAACCACGACGTGCGGGTCGTCGCCGCGCAGTTGGTAGACTTGTTGGTCGGCCCAGGTCGATTAGAGCACCACACCCTTACAGGAGTAACTGAGTGAGCATGCCGCTGACCGGCCCGCCCGTGGCCGGAGCCATTCCCGAGGGCATCACCAACCCGCCCATCGACGACCTCCTCGGCCAGGTGAGCTCCAAGTACGCGCTGGTGATCTACGCGGCCAAGCGCGCCCGCCAGATCAACGACTACTACTCCCAGCTCGGCGAGGGCCTGCTGGAGTACGTCGGCCCGCTCGTGGAGCCGGGCCCGCGCGAGAAGCCGCTGTCGATCGCCATGCGGGAGATCCAGGCCGGGCTGCTCGAGCACACCGAGGGCGAGTAGCCCTCGTGGCAGGACCTCGTGTCCTGCTGGGGGTGGCCGGCGGCATCGCCGCCTACAAGAGCGCAGAGCTGCTGCGGCGGTTCACCGAGAGCGGCCACTCCGTGCGGGTCCTGCCGACGGCGTCGGCGCTGGAGTTCGTCGGCGCCGCCACGTTCGAAGCGCTGTCCGGGCAACCGGTGCACACCGGGGTGTTCTCCGACGTCCCCGAGGTCCCGCACGTGAGGCTCGGCCAGGAGGCCGATCTCGTCGTGGTGGCGCCGGCCACGGCCGATCTGCTGGCCAGGGCCGCACAGGGCCGCGCCGACGACCTGCTCACCGCGGCCCTGCTGACCGCCCGATGTCCGGTGCTCTTCGCCCCGGCGATGCACACCGAGATGTGGGAGCACCCCGCCACGCGGGCCAACGTCGCGACCCTGCGGTCGCGCGGCTCCGTCGTGCTGGAACCCGCGTCGGGCCGGTTGACCGGCAAGGACACCGGTCCCGGACGCCTGCCCGATCCCGTCGAGATCGCCGATCTCGCCCGCTTGCTGCTGGAGCGCGCCGACGCCCTGCCGCGCGATCTCGCCGGCCGCCGGGTGGTGGTCTCCGCCGGCGGCACCCGCGAGGCGCTCGATCCGGTCCGGTACCTGGGCAACCGCTCGTCGGGACGGCAGGGCTACGCGCTGGCGCGGGTCGCGGCGCAGCGCGGGGCGGCGGTCACGCTCGTGTCCGCGCACACCGCCGACCTGGGTGATCCGGCGGCGGTCGAGGTCGTCCACGTCGGCTCGGCGGCGGAGCTGCGCGAGGCGGTGCTCGGTGCCGCGAAGGGCGCGGACGCGGTCGTGATGGCGGCGGCCGTGGCCGATTTCCGGCCGGTGTCGCTCGCCGATCACAAGATCAAGAAGGGGCCGGGGGAGCCGGAGCCCCTGCGGCTGGCGAAGAACCCCGACATCCTCGTGGAGCTGGTCGGGGTGCGCGAGCCGGGTCAGGTGGTGGTCGGGTTCGCCGCCGAGACGGGCGACGCCGACGGCGACGCGCTGCACCACGGCCGGCTCAAGCTGGCCCGGAAGGGCTGTGACCTGCTGGTGGTCAACGCGGTCGGGGACGGTCGCGCGTTCGAGGTGGCCGACAACGCGGGGTGGCTCCTGGGGGCCGACGGCAGCGAGTCGGTGCTCCCGAGCGGGTCGAAGGCGTTGCTGGCGTCACGGGTGTGGGACGCGGTGGCGGGCGGCCGGTGATCGGCAGGGTGGCGGGCGGCCGGTGATCGGCAGGGTGGCGGGCCGCCGGTGATCGGCGCACCGCGGCCCGCCCAGGGTCGGGACGGGCCGCGGTGTGTCGCGGGGTCAGCCGAGCAGGCCGCTGAGCGGCGAGCGGTTCGCCGGTCCCTGGGTGGTCGAGCGGTCGGTGGGCGTGGACGTGCCCGAGTCCGAGTCCGAGTCCGCGTCGGTGGCGTCGGGGTCGGGGTCGGTGCCGTCGCCGCCGTCGCCGCCGTCGTCGCCCGCGGTCGGGTCGTCGCTCGGCTCGACCGTCGGGCCGGTGGCGGGTGCGTCCTGGTCACCGGACATCCCCGCGCCGGGCGCTCGTGTCGTGACCTCGGCGGGTGCGGGCTTGGCGCCGTTCACCGAGACGTACTGCTGGGCGGCCCAGCCGTCGAGGTCGGTGAGGTGGACGAAGCCGGACTTGCTCTCGGCGACCTTCACCGCCTTGCCCGCGGTGCACACGGCCACGATCTTCGCGTCCGTGCTCGGCTCGGCGCGGACGTTCACGTTGTCGATGCACGTGCCCGGTCTGCTCGCGGGCGGGGCGGCGGCTGCGGTGCCTGCGACCAGGGCCATCGTGGTGGTGGCGCTGACCGCGACCAGCGCGCCGACCATCCCGAGGGCGCGGCCGTGTCGGCGGATCGTCAGTCGGGGGTTCATGTTCAGCGGTCCTCCGTCGTCGGTGGTGCGATCTGTCTCCTCCCGAACCAACGAGCGGTTCCGTTACCGATTCGCTACCTGGCGTGACATCACCGGATCGGTGGACGTCGCGCCGGCGTGTCCTGGGCGAGGTGACGGTGGGTGATGAACGCGACGCGGAGCGGCTCGCGCGGGTCGACTACGCTCGTGGGTCGCGGGAAACCGCGCCGATCAGCCGATCATGAGATGGAGTGCACCGTGGCGAGTCCGAGGTTGTTCACGAGCGAGTCCGTGACCGAAGGCCACCCCGACAAGATGTGTGACGCGATCAGCGACACCGTGCTGGATGCGCTCCTCGCGCAGGACCCGCGCAGCCGCGTGGCGGTCGAGACGCTGGTCACCACCGGCCAGGTGCACGTCGCGGGCGAGGTCACCACCAGCGCCTACGTCGACATCCCCACCCTGGTCCGCGAGAAGATCCTCGAGATCGGCTACGACTCGTCGGCCAAGGGCTTCGACGGCAACTCGTGCGGTGTCAACGTGGCGATCGGCGCGCAGTCGGCCGACATCGCGCAGGGTGTGGACACCGCCTACGAGAGCCGCGTGGAGTCGTCCGAGGACGAGATCGCCCGCCAGGGCGCGGGCGACCAGGGCCTGATGTTCGGCTACGCCAACAACGACACGCCCGAGCTGCTGCCGCTGCCGATCGCGCTGGCCCACCGGCTGGCCCGGCGCCTGACCGAGGTGCGCAAGAGCGGCCTGCTGCCCTACCTGCGGCCCGACGGGAAGACCCAGGTCACGATCGCCTACGACGGGGACCACGCGGTCCGCCTGGACACCGTCGTGGTGTCGAGCCAGCACGCCGCCGACATCGACCTCGACGGCATGCTCGCCCCCGACATCCGCGAGCACGTCGTGCTGCCCGAGCTCGGCGGCCTCGGCCTCGACGTCTCCGACTACAAGCTCCTGGTCAACCCGACCGGCCGGTTCGTGGTCGGTGGCCCGATGGGCGACGCGGGCCTCACCGGTCGCAAGATCATCGTCGACACCTACGGCGGCTTCGCCCGCCACGGTGGCGGCGCCTTCTCCGGCAAGGACCCGTCGAAGGTCGACCGCTCCGCCGCCTACGCGATGCGCTGGGTGGCGAAGAACGCCGTCGCCGCGGGCCTCGCGGAGCGCATCGAGGTGCAGGTGGCCTACGCGATCGGCAAGGCGGCGCCCGTGGGCCTGTTCGTCGAGACGTTCGGCACCGAGAACGTCGACCCCACGAAGATCCAGTCGGCCATCACGGAGGTCTTCGACCTGCGTCCGGCCGCGATCATCCGGGACCTCGACCTGCTGCGCCCGATCTACGCCCAGACCGCCGCGTACGGCCACTTCGGCCGCACCGACGTCGAGCTGCCGTGGGAGAGCACGTCGCGGGCCGACGAGTTGAAGTCGGCCGCAGGCGTCTGATCCTCGCCCGGCGAGAATGTCGGTGCCCGGGTGCACCATGCCGGCATGACCATCACCCGGGCACCGGCCGGCCGGCTACAGCGAGGAGGGCCCGTGGCGGCGCGCAACCGGGGGGAGTGGCAGCCCGCCCCCGCGCTGCCGGTCGCGCGGGTGGCGGTCGATGTCCCGCTGGCCCACCTGGATCGCCCCTTCGACTACCGGGTTCCCGCGCACCTCGACGACGCCGCCGTCCCCGGTGTGCGGTTGCGGGTGCGGTTCGCGGGCCGGCTGGTCGACGGCTACCTCCTCGAACGCGCCGCCGGGTCGGCCCACGCCGGCACGCTCGCCTGGGTGGAGAAGATCGTCTCCGCCGAGCCTGCGCTCACCGCCGAGGTCGCCGCGCTGTGCCGCGCGGTGGCCGATCGCTACGCCGGTGTGATGGCCGATGTGCTGCGGCTCGCGGTGCCTCCCCGCCACGCCCGCGTCGAGGCCGAACCACCGGGTGACGCCGCGATCCCCGCTTCCACCGGGTCCCCGGCGTCCCCCGGCTGGGATCGCTACCCCCGCGGTCCCGCCCTGCTCGACGCGCTCGGCGGGGGCCGAGCGGCGCACGCCGTCTGGCAGGCGCTGCCCGGTGAGGCGTGGGAGCAGCGGCTCGCCGAGGCCGCCGCGGCCACGGTCGCCGCCGGCCGCGGCGCGCTGCTGGTGGTACCCGATCAGCGCGACGTCGACGCCCTGCACGCCGCCTGCGCGGCCCGGCTCGGCGCCGGAGCCGTGGTGGCGCTCACCGCGGAGCTGGGGCCGGCCGAGCGGTACCGGCGCTGGCTGGCCGTGCGGCGCGGGCGCGTGCGGGTCGTGGTCGGCACCCGCTCGGCCGTGTTCGCGCCGGTGGAGAAGCTCGGGCTGCTGGCCGTCTGGGACGACGGCGACGACCTGCACGCCGAGCCCCGCGCGCCGTACCCGCACGTCCGGGACGTGCTCGTGCTGCGGGCCCACTCCGCGGGGGCCGCGCTGCTCGTCGCCGGGTACGCGCGCACCGCGGAGGGGCAGCTGCTCGTCGACTCGGGGTGGGCGCAGGAGGTGGTGGCCGAGCGGAACGCGGTGCGGGCGGCGATGCCGCGCGTCACGTCCGTCGGGGAGACCGACGCCCAGCTGGTCCGCGATCCCCAGGCCCGCGCGGCGCGGCTGCCGGCCGTCGCGTTCGAGGCGGCGCGCGGCGCGCTCGGGGCCGGGCGGCCGGTGCTGGTGCAGGTGCCGCGCGCCGGGTACGTGCCGTGGCTGTCGTGCGGGTCGTGCCGGGAGACGGCCCGCTGCCGGCACTGCGCGGGTCCGCTCGGGCTGGCCGGCCGCGGGGAGCCGGCCCGTGGGGACGGCGGCCGTGGGGACGCCGGCCGTGGGGACGGC
>CAXTTN010000317.1:0-6004 GCA_964247105.1 uncultured Pseudonocardia sp. | reverse complement strand
GGATCGGGGACCACCGGATCGGAGACGACCGGATCGGGGACGACCGGATCGGGGACGACCGGATCGGCCGCCGGCACCAACGCCGTGACGACCTGCTCGGCGACCTTGCGCTCGATGCTCGACTGGGCGCCCTTGACCTCGACGCCCAGCCCCGCGAGCGCGGCGATGACCTCGCGGCTGGAGAGCCCGATCAGCTTGGCCAGCGCGTGGACCCGCATCTTCTCGGGCAGCTCGTTCAGGCCGGGTACGGGGACCGGCCCGCCGGGGCTGCCGGCGGGCGCATCACTATTCGACATTCAGCTCCTTCGCCCCCGGGCGCCCTCGTGGGAGAAGGCGGCCGCGCAGGGGCACGTGCAGTTCTCTCACCGCGCGGTGCACGGCGAGCAATCCTGGTAGTTCTCGATGGCGTGCGGTGACCTCTTACTCGGGCTCAGGTGCGGGCGGTGACCCGATCGGAGCCGAGTGGATCGGCCAGGTCGCCCCGGTCGTCGAGCAGGCCCTGGGCCACCCGCGTCGCCCGTGGGGGCGCTGGAGGCCTGAGACCTGCGACAACGTCGAGTGCACCCAGCACGTCATCGGGCCGAACGGCGGGTGTCGTCTGCCGCACGACCGCCGTCATTATCGCACAGACCGGCGCGGAGGCGGCCGACGGCGCGTCGGGCTCGCTCACCTCGGCCCGGACGAGGGCCGCCCGCACGTCGATCTGGCGTCGTCCCGACGGGGTCACCCGCTCGACCACCACCGACTCCCGCGCCAGCAGCGCGTCGAGCGCCTCCCGCAGCACGGCGGGCTCGATCCCGGGCAGCTCCACCACCCAGCTGCTGGCGTCGATGCGGTCCGGGAGCGACGCCCCCTCGGCGACGGCCGCGTCCAGGACGTCGAGACCGGCGGGCAGCGCGGCGTCCAGCGCCGTGACGAGCGCAGCCGGATCGACCGCCCGGGTCAACCCGATCTCGACGTACTCGGCCTCGCTCGCCGTGCCGGTGGGAGCGGCCCCGACCCAGGACAGCCGCGGATGCGGGCTGAACCCGTGCGAGTGCGACACCGGCACCCCGGCCCGCCGGACGGCCCGTTCGAAGCTGCGCGCCACGTCACGATGGGACAGGAAGCGCAACCGCCCGCGCTTCGCGAACCGCAGGCGGACGCGCTGCACCGTGGGCGGGGCGGGGTTGGCGGCCTCTCCGGGACGCGGCCGTGGCATCGGGCCAGCATAGTGGCCCGTTGCGGCGGACCGTGCTCGACGGCGGGGCCGGTGCTCAGCTCGTGCTACCGGCCGTCCGGTATGCCGTGCCCACGGGGGTGGGGGTGGCGTCGCCGCGATAGAGCCCGGTCGACATCCCCGATCCGTTCTCCAACGAGAACCACGCATACCGCTCGACGAACGGCAGTTCCTCCATCATGGCTGCAGCCTCTCGCGCGAACGCCGCCTGGCGCGCGTCGGGCGGCGCCGACGGGGAACCGACGAAGTCGTACAACGCGAATTCGGTGAGCCACACGTTCCGGCCGTAGCGGTCGTGAACGGCCTGCAGATAGTTCCGCAGCTTCTGAACGGCCCCGTCGCTGAAGTCCCTGCTGTACCAGTGGACGGCAACGAAATCCACCCGCAGGCCTCGGGACGTGGCGCCGGCCATGAACCGGTCCAACCATTTTCCCGGGACGTCGCCGTTTCGGGAGACCGCTGGACTGCCCAGACGCAGCCCGGTCGACTCCAGCCGGGGCCAGAGGTCCAGTGCCTCCTCCACGGACATGTCGGCCTGATCGGGGAGATCGGGCTCGTTGAAGCCCAGGAGCGTTCCGGCGCCCTCGCTCTTCGCACGGTCGAGCGTGGCCGGCACGGCGTCGCGGCCGAACCAGATCATCGGGACGAACTCGACACCCGGCGGGGCCACCTGCCCGCTCTTCGCGGACCAGTTGTAGTACCAGCCGACCTTCGAGTCGGCCAGCTCACGGGTCGCGTTGGCGCTCCAGACGCCCCCCACGCCCTTCTTGCGGACGGAGGACACGTTCGTACCGCCCGTCGACGCGCTGGACGTCGGTGTGCTGGACGTCGGCGCGCTGGACGTCGGCGCGCTGGACGTCGGCGCGCTGGACGTCGTGCCGGACGGTCGCGGAAGGGAGCTCGTGTCCGTCGCCGCGGTGCCCGGTGGCGGCGTCGCCACGGTCGCCGACGGCGGCGGGGCGACCGGGGACGATGTGACCTGCACCGCCGAACCGGCGGAGCGGGGTCGCGGGATCTCGTCGTTGCAACCGGCGACCGAAGCGGAGAGAACAGTGACGACGAGCGCCGCGACGACCGCTCGCATCCGACAGTTCCTGACCATGGGCTCCACTTTCCTGGCGGTCTCAGCATGCGCATTCGAGCAATATCGACAGGCCCGGCTGCGCATGTGGGAAGGCGATTCACCCGGAAATGCGGCGGCCATTCGCCATAGTGCCAGGGGTGTTTTCGATCGGCCCGACCGGTCAGGGGTCGAGCGCGAGCAGCGACTCCCCCACCGAGACGAACCCGGCCCGGCGGTAGAACGCGGCGCTGCCCGCGGTCGGGGCCAGCAGCAACCGGCTGTAGCGGCGCTCGCGGGCGTGCTCGATCGCCGCGTCCAGCAGCGCCCCAGGCACCCCGCGGTCGGCGAACGACCTCAGGACGAACATGTTGCCCACGTGTCCGACCCGCCCGCTGCGCGTCCCCGGGCGGGGCATGTGCACGATCTCGACGACGTTGAGCGACCCGACCGCCCGGATCCCCTGGCGCAGCGTGCCCGTCTCGGCCAGCCAGAACGTGCGGCGGGGCAGCTCCACCCGCCACCACTGCTCGAAGGCCGCCTCGAAGCCGGGGTCCTCCACCGGTTGCCCCGTGCGCTCCTCCAGCCACGAGCGGCGCAGATGCGCGAGCGCGGCCATGTCGCGCTCGTCGGCGACCCTGATCGTGAAGGCGCCCGTGGTGCCGGCGGCGAGCGCGTCGGCGGAGTCAGCCACCGGCAGAAGGCGGCACCGCGTCGAGGGGGTTCACCTGTGCGAGCGGGTTCACCACGGTCAGGGGCAACAGGGTCGTGCCGCTCGGCCCCACCTCGATGTCCGTGCCGGTGGACGGGCAGACGCCGCAGTCGAAGCACGGCGTCCAGCGGCAGTCGTCCTGCTCGCGGCCGGCGAGGGCGTCCTGCCAGTCGTCCCAGAGCCAGTCGCGTTCCAGGCCGGAGTCGAGGTGGTCCCAGGGCAGGATCTCGTTCTGCTCGCGCTCGCGGGTGGTGTACCAGGCCAGCGAGACGCCGTGGCGCTCCAGCTCGGCGGCCGCGGCGGCCGTCCAGCGCTCGAAGGAGAAGTGCTCGCTCCAGCCGTCGAACCGGCCGCCCTCGCGCCACACGCGCTCGATCACGGCCCCGACGCGGCGATCGCCCCGGGCGAGCAGGCCCTCGATCAGCGAGGGCTGGCCGTCGTGGTAGCGCATGCCGATGTTGCGGGCGATCTTGCGGTCGGTGTTGACCGCGGCGCGGAGCTTGCGGAGCCGGGCGTCGACGACCTCGGGCGGGCACTGCGCCGCCCACTGGAACGGGGTGTGCGGCTTGGGCACGAACCCGCCGATGGAGATGGTGCAGCGCACGTCGTTGTGTCCGGCGGCCTCGCGTCCCGCCCTGATCACGCGGTGCGCCATGCCCGCGATCTCCAGGACGTCCTCGTCCTCCTCGGTCGGGAGGCCGCACATGAAGTACAGCTTGACCTGCCGCCAGCCCTGCGCGAACGCCTCGGAGACGGTGCGGATGAGGTCCTCCTCCGACACCATCTTGTTGATCACGCGGCGGATCCGCTCGGAGCCGCCCTCGGGGGCGAAGGTGAGCCCGGAGCGGCGGCCGTTGCGGCTGATCTCGTTGGCCAGGTCGATGTTGAACGCGTCCACGCGCGTGCTCGGCAGGCTCAGGGAGGTGTTGGTGCCCTCGTAGCGATCGGCCAGGCCCTTGGTGATCTCGGCGATCTCGGAGTGGTCGGCGCTCGACAGCGACAGCAGCCCGACCTCGTCGAACCCGGTGGCCCGCACGCTCGCGTCCACCATCGCGCCGATGCCCTGCAGAGAGCGCTCCCGGACCGGCCGGGTGATCATCCCGGCCTGGCAGAAGCGGCAGCCGCGGGTGCAGCCGCGGAAGATCTCGACGCTCGCGCGCTCGTGCACGGTCTCGGCCAGCGGCACCAGCGGGGCCTTCGGGTACGGCCACTCGTCGAGCTCGGTGGTGGTGCGCTTGGTGACGGTGCGCGGCACGCGCTCGTGCGCCGGCGCGACGGCGGCGACGTGCCCGTCCTCGGCGTAGGTGACGTCGTAGAGCGCCGGGACGTAGCAGCCGTCGGTGGCGGCGAGCCGCAACAGCAGCTCGGCCCGCCCGCCGGGCCTGCCCTCGGCCTTCCACCCCCGCACGACGTCGGTGATGTCGCCGACGACCTCCTCGCCGTCCCCGATCGCCGCGACGTCGACGAACCGCGCCACGGGCTCCGGGTTGAACGCCGCGTGCCCGCCCGCGACGACCACCGGATGATCGACGGAACGGTCGGCGGCGTGCAGCGGGATGCCGGCGAGGTCGAGCGTGGTGAGGAGGTTGGTGTAACCCAGCTCGGTGGAGAAGCTCACGCCGAGCACGTCGAACGCGCCGACCGGCCGGTGGGAGTCGACGGTGAACGCGGGCACGCCGTGCTCCCGCATCAGGGCCTCGAGATCGGGCCACACGGCGTAGCAGCGCTCGGCGAGGGCGTCGGCGCGCTCGTTGAGGACCTCGTAGAGGATCTGGACGCCCTGGTTGGGCAGGCCGACCTCGTAGGCGTCGGGGTAGAGCAGGGCCCAGCGCACGTCGGCCGCGTCCCAGTCCTTGCTCTGCGCGTTCAGCTCACCGCCGACGTACTGCACGGGCTTGGAGATGCGCGGCAGCAGGGCTTCGAGAGCGGGGAACACGGAGGCAGGCGTCACGCTGATCCAGGGTAGCCCCGCCCGGGAGCAACCACTCCTCGTGCCCCGAACCGACCGGCCGCTGCCGCCGAACGCCGGGGTGATGAACGAGCATTTCTGCCGGGTCGGGGACATCGAGCTGTGCTACGAGTCGATCGGCGACCCCGGGCGTCCGGCGGTCCTGCTGATCATGGGACTGGGCCTGTCGATGGAGTGGTGGCGCGACGACCTCTGCGCCGGCCTGGCTGACCGGGGCTTCCACGTCGTCCGCTTCGACAACCGCGACGTCGGCCGCTCCACGCATGTGGGCGGCCCGGGGATCTCCGGCTGGCAGTTCCTGCGGCGCCGCACGGACCCCGTCTACACGCTCGGCGACATGGCCGACGACGCCGCCGGGCTGATCGCGCACGTGGCGCCCGGCGGCGCCCACATTGTCGGGGTGTCGCTCGGGGCGATGGTGGCGCAGGAGGTCGCGATCCGGCACCCGGACCGCACCAGGTCGCTGGTGTCGATCATGGGTCGACCCGGGGACCGGCGCAGCGGGAAGGTGGCGCTGGGCATGGTCCCGGAGTTCCTGCGGCCGCCGTCGGCCGATCCGGTGGAGGGCATGGTGCGCAGCTTCCGGCGCATCGGCTCCTCCGGCCGCACCGCGGAGGACGACGACGATGTGCGGGTGACGATGCGCCGGGCGTCCGGGCGCGGGACGGGCGACGGCTCGGGCGGCGGCCGCCAGCTCGCCGCCTGCGTGGGGGAACGCGACCGGACGGCCGACCTGCGGGCGCTGACCGTGCCCGCCCTGGCCTTCCACGGCGCGATCGACAAGGTCATCCAGCCGAGCGGGGGCCGGGCGACCGCGGCCGCGATCCCCGGCGCCGAGCTGGTGATGGTGCCGGGGATGGGCCACGACCTCCCCAGATGGGTCTGGCCCCGCCTGATCGAGTCGATCGATCACACCGCGGCCCGGGCGGGCGAGCACCGCACCTGACCCGACCGCATCGAGCCCGCGCGATGCGCTGACGGAGCCCCGCACACCGCACCGAGCCCGCGCGACGTGCTGACGGAGCCCCCCCACACCGCATCGAG
>CAXTTN010000316.1:0-6133 GCA_964247105.1 uncultured Pseudonocardia sp. | reverse complement strand
AGCATTCCGTCCCTCGCCTCGCTCTCACGCAACCCGCGGGTTGTCGGACACGACCACCAACACCAGCTCGGGCTGCCCGACGTCCCCGTACCTGCCCGATCCAGCGATCTCCATGTGGAGGGCCGCCCGTGAGCGACGATCGGACCCCGAACAGTCCCGCCCCCATCACCCCCGCCGACACGAGGGCTGAGCTGCCGATGTCGGTGTGGGCGACCGCGCAACGCCCACCGGCCACCCAGCGCCGCGACCGCTACGTGCCCGGCTCGACCGCGCACCCGGCGAAGATGCTGCCCGCCGTCGCCGCCCACGCCATCGCCCGCTACACCCGGCCCGGCGACCTCGTTGTGGACCCGATGTGCGGGATCGGCACCACCCTCGTCGAGGCCGTTCACGCCGGGCGGCGCGCGATCGGGATCGAGTACGAGCCGCACTGGGTCGCCATCGCGCGCGCCAACCTCGACCTCGCCGCCGTCCTCGGCGCCGAACCGGCCATCTGCGACGACTCCGCTGTGGTCCACGGCAACGCCCGCCAGCTCGCCGCCCTACTTCCCGCCCGCCACGCCGGCCAGGGCGCGCTCGTCGTCACCTCTCCGCCCTACGGGCCGTCCACGCACGGCCGGGTGTCGGTGACGCCCGGCGGCGGCGTGCAGAAATACCACCACCTCTACGGCAACCTGCTCGACCGCGGGAATCTGGCCAACATCGGCCATCACCGACTGCTGGCCGGGTTCACCCGCATCCTCACCGCCGTGGCCGGCTACCTGCGTCCCGGCGGGCACGTCGTGATCACCGTGCGGCCCTGGCGGGAACACGCCAAGCTGATCGACCTGCCCTCGCAGGTCCTGGCCTGCGGCGTCGCCGCCGGCCTGGTTCCGGTCGAGCGGTGCGTGGCGCTGCTCGGGCGGGTCGCCGACGACGGCTTCGTCGCCCGCGGCTCGTTCTTCCAGCGCGACTTCCTCCGCAAGCAGCGTGACGCCGGGCTCCCGCTGCACCTGATCGCGCACGAGGACGTTCTCGTGTTCCGGGTCGACCCCAGGGCGGCGGCACGGGCGGGGGCGGGAGCGCTCGACCCCGCAGAGATGCTGCTGCGGCAGCGGCCGCCGGCTTCCCCGGTCGGGATGGACGTGGACGCCGCGTGAGCTACCACCCCGCGCGACGCCACGCCCCCAACTCGCCTGCTGGAGAGGCATTCGTCGTCGATCTGGACGCCGAGACCGCTCCCGGTGACGGCGGTGCGGCGCGGAGACGACCGATCGACGACCCCCGCGGCGGCGATCGGGCGGGCCCGTCGGCTACCGGGGCGGTGCTGCCGCTCTACACCCCGGCGCAGGCGGCACAGTTGTTGGCGGTGCGCGAGTCGTGGCTGCGGCGCAGGGCTACGGCCAGGGCGGTGCCGTGCACGTTCCTGGGCAAGCACCTGCGGTTCTCCCACGCCGACGTCGTCGCCATCGCTCTCGCCGGCGCACACCCGCCCGGCCCGAGGACCCGGCCGCGTCGATCGACGCGGCCGGCCAGACCGGATCATCACTGACGTCAGGGTCGCGGCAGGACAGCGAACCTTCCGTCCTGCGCGGCCCGGACCGAAGAGACCGGCAGAGGGTCGAGCGGCCCGGGAAACGGCTGTGAGCGAAAGGCTGGGACGGGCGTCGGTCGGTCGGGACGCAAACCGCGAGGCCGGACCGGTACCACCGCGACGGCGGGTCACCGTCAACATCACCGTCGACATCACGGTCGACGTCGTACCCGCGCGAACAGCAGTGGCCGATCACCTCCCATGCGCTGGAATGCGACGACGGGACGGCCCCCTCGTTGACCCGACCGCCTGAAGGAGCCACGGAGGCAAGGCGAGTTGACGCGGGACTGCGACATCCGACGGCCGGTCCGACCACGCGTCGACTCCGAACAGGAGGTGGGCCTGATGCGGCACCGTGACACGCCCGACACCGCTCCTGGCTCCTACGGACGTCGGGCAGCCGGCCGCGTTCCTGGCGATGGTCGGCGAGCTGAGGCGGAGCGGGAACCCCGACCTGGGACGGGGGCCGACACCGCAACAGGAACCGGACAGCCGATGTCCGCGAAGTCGTCGCAGGTTGTGGATCGGCCATCTGTTGGGCCGAGGACGCCGCCGCCGCGGACGCGGCGGGTCATCGCCTCGGGTTTGACCGTGGTCCTGAGCGCTGCCGCCGTCCTGTCCTTCGCCGCGCTGCGGGACCTCGCCGTCGCCGTGCGGATCCACCGCGAGCTCGCCTGGCTTCTCCCGATCGCCGTGGATGCGGGCGCGGCGGTGTCGTGCGCAGCATGGCTCTCACCTCACTCGCCCCGCGACGCCGCCCGGTTCGCCCGCGGCCTCACCTGGGGGCTGCTCACCCTCACCGTCGCAGGCAACGCCACTGCCCAAGGCATGGCGGCTGCCGGTCTCGTCCCGCCGTGGTGGGTCGCCGTGCTCGTGGGCGCGATCCCGCCGGCGGTCGTCGGCGGCGTCGTTCACCTCGCCGTGCTCGTCGGCCGGACACCAGCGACATGGTCAGCACCTGATCGCGTCGGCGAGGACACCCGGACCGCCATCGCACCCGCGGACCAGCTGACCGCCCCGACCACGGACCCGACCATGGATCAAACCGATGATGCGCTCATCCGGCGACTGATCGAGTGGGCCGAGCGCGAGACGGCCGTTCCATCCCGTGAGCGGGTCCGGGTCGAGTTCGGCATCGGGTCTCGCCGTGCGACCCGGCTCCGCGAGGCGGTCCGGACCATCCACGACCGGGGGGAGACCGCCTGACCTCCATCTCCGGGTCACCTGCCCGGTCCCCGCGGTCCGGTGTCATGGCCGGGACCGCCGAGGTCCGGACCGCGGTCCGGACCACCTGACCAATCGACGGCCGCTGTGGCATCGGGTGGTCCTCAAGCGATGAACGGGCCGATCCGCGCGACGGCGCCCGTCCGTGGGCTCCGTGCGCGTTCTCGCGAACACCGGCGGTCGAGTCGCGCTGACCTGCCGACCGACCGCGGCCGCCGTTCACCGGTCGCCAACCTTTCCGGGGCCTCGAACCTGACTCTCGCACCAGGGCGGATTGCCGCGGTGGCCGCGGTCACGACACCACCGGTCGAGCACGGACTGGCTCTCTGCGGTGAATCGAGCGTCCATGGACGTGGGTGCCCGCTGCCCGGCCGTCACCCCTCACCGAGCCAGGAGGAACTGCGCGATGTCGTTCGTGGAGAGGTCAGGCCGCAACTCCTGGCGGGTGCGGTACTGGCGCGACGACGGCACCCACGGCTCACTGCCGGGGTTCCCGACCCGGAAAGCCGCGGAGGCCAAGGCTCGCGAGATCGACACCGACCGACGCCGCGGCGCCTTCCTCGACCCCGACGCCGGGACGATCACCGTCGCCGAATGGGCGCAGAGCTGGTTTCCCGCGATCGATGTCGGGCCGGCCACGATGTCGCAGTACCGCAGCGTGGCCCGCAACCACATCCTGCCCCGCTGGGGCTCCTGCGCGTTGAACGATGTCACCGGGATCGCGGTGCGGGTCTGGGCGAAGAAGCTGCGGACCGACGGGTACGCCGCGAAGACGGTGTCCACGATCGTGAAGGTGTTCACGATGATGTTGGCCGACGCCGCCGACGAACGCCTGATCCCAGTGAACCCGATCCGTCCGCAACGCCGGGGACGACGCCAGCACGAAGTCGCTCCGGAGGCGGTGTGGGCCACCCCCACCCAGGCGGTGCGGGTCGCGCTCAACGCCGCCCGCCTGGCCGGACCGGATGCGGCGCTGCTGATGTTGACCGCGGCGTGGACCGGCGCCCGGTGGGGGGAGCTGACCGGATTGCACCGCGACAACGTCCATCTCCAGCTCGACCCAGCCGGCGTGGACGCCAGCGCCGGTTGCATCGTGATTGATCCGCGGCGGGGAGCGTTGCATGAGGTCGATACCCAGTTGTTCCTCGGCCCGCCCAAGACCGCCGAGTCGGCGCGGACGATCGCGCTGCCGCCGTTCCTGGTTGAGCTGCTGGCCCACCACCTGTCCACCCACAGCTTCGGTCCCGTGTTCACCGGCCACGCAGGGGCGTTCTTCCGACGGTCGAACTTCTCCCGCCGGGCGATGCGCCCGGCCGCGGACGGCACCGCCCATCGCCCCCGACCCCCGATCGTCGTGCCCGCGGTAGCACCCGGGCTGACCTTTCACGGGCTGCGGCACAGCCACAAGACGTGGCTGATCGCCGACCAGATTCCCGAGGTCGTGCAGTCGCG
Organism: uncultured Pseudonocardia sp.; assembly: GCA_964247105.1. Lineage (GTDB taxonomy): Bacteria > Actinomycetota > Actinomycetes > Mycobacteriales > Pseudonocardiaceae > Pseudonocardia. The sequence goes on along the minus strand of CAXTTN010000316.1, from coordinate 1,884 downwards.
TCGGCTCGGTCACCGCATCCCGGACAAGATCCAACACATCTACAGCCATGTCGCCCCGGAACTGGAAGCCCGCGTCCTGGACACCTTGCAGCAGCGGTGGACGGCCGCGTTGGCCGAGCTGGCCACCGCCAGCTGGACGACGGCCCTCGCGGAGCAACCCGCCCTGCCCGCGGCAGCGGCCTCGCGACTGCGGTCGGCCTGATGAGCCCGCCGGGCGTCAACCCGCTGCCCGACCTGCCGCCCGGCCACCGGGGTGGACGCACCACCGGGCGGCGGGGGAGGCAGCCCTCGACATGGCCGCCCCGGCAGCGGGCACCGCGCAGGCCGACCTCACCGCCCACCGTGATCGCGCTCCTGCTGATCAACATCGCCATGACCGCCGCCATCCTGCTGCTCACCGTCACGGGCCGATGACCTCCGGCCGCGATCGCGCTCCGACGTCAGGAGACAACGGCACCGGAAGGTCGAGCACCTGCTCGGAGCGCTGCCGGCCCGGGGGTACCGCCACCTCAGCTCTGCTCGACCTGACGATGACGGGGGACCGTCGCCCTCGGTGTGAGACCGGACCTCCCACCGTCGCCCGGCGTTGTCGTCGCGAGGAACCACTGCACCCTTGCGGCCACGCCGCGGTCGACGCTGAGCCGCACGGTGTTCGCGGGGGCCGGGTGGGTGCGGCTCAAGTCCCTGAGCCCGGTGGGTGGTCGTCGTCACTTGGCCCGGGATGATCGTGGAGGTCTAGGTCGCGAGTGGCTTCGATCACGGCGGGACTTGTGAGCAGGATACGCATCGTGAGCAGGGTGTGCGGGTGGTCTCGGCCCAGGATTCGTTCACGGCGGCGGCAGGTGTCCAGTCCGAGCTCGAAGGCTCGCACGTCCCGGCCAGCGTTGAACAGGTCGATCACGAGGTTGTGGGCGACGGTGAGGGTTCCGGGGTGGTCTGGGCCAAGGGTGTGGCGGGATCGGGCATAGAGGGCTTCGGTGAGCTCCAGGGCTTGGGCATGGCGTCCGAGATCGCGTAGTGCTCCAGCGAGGTGGCCGGCGGAGGTGAGGGTTTGAGGGTGGTCCTCACCGAGCACCCGTCGCCTGCGCGTGAGGATCTCGATGTGCAGCAGCACGGCCTGTTCGTGGTCGCCGAGCGCGTTGAGGTCGGCGGCGAGTCTGCTGGCCGACAGGAGGGTGTGGGGATGGTCTTGGCCCAGGACGCGGCGGCGGCGGGTCCAGGTGTCCGCGTCGAGGGCGCGGGCCTGCTCGTAGCGTTCGAGCGCGTGCAGGTCGGCGGCGAGGTTGTTGGCCGCGCCCAGGGTGGCGGGGTCGTCTGCGCCCAGGGTCTGTCGGAGGCGGGTGAGGAAGTCGTCGTCGAGGGCGCGGGCATGTTCGTACTCTCCGAGTGCATTGAGGTTGAGCGCGAGATTGAGCTTCGCGATCAGGGCGGCGGGGTCGTCCTCGCCGTACTGGAGGTGAGTCAGGGCGAGTACCCGCCGGAACAGTGGCAGTGAGGCACGGGGTTCTCCTCGGGTCTGCCGGTAGCTTGCGGCGGCGCCGAGCAGTGTCAGGGCGGCGGCAGCCGCGTCGTCAGCTGAGTCGGCTGCGTTGATGGTGGCGTGGAGTCGTTCCGGCGCGGTGGCGGTGAGCGCGTGGGGCAGCAGTTCCTCCCAGGGAGGCCATTGGTGTGGATTGTCGAAGACGTCGACGGGTAACGCGGCGCACAGCAAGTGCGGGACCGTCGCCGCCCAGGAACGGTTGTCGGCGGTGCGGGCGCGTAGCAGCGCGGCGGGGACCCGGTGCAGCTGCAGAGTGTGCGGGGTGAGCCTGACCAGACCGTGGCGGCGTAGCCCTCTCTGCCAAGATCACTTGAGACAGCGTCACCGCAGTGGTTCCCAGTAGA
>CAXTTN010000315.1:0-6161 GCA_964247105.1 uncultured Pseudonocardia sp. | reverse complement strand
GGTCGGCCCAGTGGAAGATCAGGCCGAGCGTCGACTCCTGGGTGTCGTTGAGGTCGAGCACCTTGCTCAGCAGGATCGGGCCGAACTGCGTGAGCGTCGCCCGGATCGGCACCGCGGTGCTCTTCCCGCCCAGCGACAGGAACGTGACGGGGTACGCGGTGGGCGTCCAGTCGTCACCGGTGTCCTTCGCGCGCGCCTGGATCTTCGGGTTGTCGACGCCGGGCTGCGCCATCCCGGACAGGTCGCCCTTGACGTCGGCGAGCAGCACCGGGACGCCCGCGTCGGACAGCTGTCCCGCGAGCCCCTGCAGCGTCTTCGTCTTGCCCGTGCCCGTGGCGCCCGCGACGAGGCCGTGCCGGTTCAGCGTCGCGAACGGGATGCGGACGCGCGCGGTCGGGTCGACGACGCCGTCGACGACCACGGATCCCAGTTCGAGCGCAGCGCCCTCGGTGACGTAGCCGGCCGCGATCTGCTGGGCGGCTGAAGCCGTGTTCTCTGCCACGGCCGGAGCGTAGCGCGTGACTGTCCACGCCGGATGGATGATCGACAGGGCCCCGGCCTAGGCTGCACGGGTGAACGACCGTCTGGTATGGATCGACTGCGAGATGACCGGCCTCGACCTCGCGAACGACGCGCTGATCGAGATCGCCGTCCTCGTCACCGACGGGGACCTCAACGTCCTCGGTGAGGGCGTGGACGTCGTGATCCACGCCGACGACGCCGCGCTCGCCGCGATGCCCGACGTCGTCCGCGACATGCACGCCCACTCCGGCCTCACCGACGAGGTGCGCAAGGCCACGATCACGGTGCCCGAGGCCGAGCAGCTCGTGCTCGACTACGTCCGCCAGCACGTCCCCGAGGCCCGCACCGCCCCCCTGGCCGGCAACTCGATCGGCACCGACCGCGGCTTCATCGCCCGCGACATGCCCGAGCTCGACGCCTACCTGCACTACCGCATGGTCGACGTCAGCTCGGTGAAGGAGCTGTGCCGGCGCTGGTTCCCCCGCGTGTTCTACGCGAAGCCGGAGAAGGGCATGGCCCACCGGGCGCTGGCCGACATCCGGGAGTCCATCCGCGAGCTGGACTACTACCGCCGCACCCTGTTCGTGGCCCCGCCCGGGCCGACGTCGGAGCAGGCCCAGGCCGTCGCGGCGGGGCTGGTCGACCGGGTGTGACGACATCACGCTAAGCTGGACCCGTCGCCGGCCGAGCCGGTGCGCATGGTGGGTGTAGCTCAGCTGGTAGAGCACCTGGTTGTGGTCCAGGGGGCCGCGGGTTCAAGTCCCGTCACTCACCCCATGCAGCGGGACCCCGCAGCACGGCCGTCCGGAGGACCTTGTTAGGGTTCGTCCAGTCGCCGCGCAGCAGGGTCGCGAGGCAGGCGCCGTTAGCTCAATTGGCAGAGCAGCTGGCTCTTAACCAGCGGGTTCGGGGTTCGAGTCCCTGACGGCGCACCAGCTCGGGCCTGGGAGACGTTTCCTCTCTCTCGGGTCTTCTTCCCCCGCCGCTCCGTCCGCAGATGCGGTAGACGCCCTCAACATCACCGCGCTCGACGCCCAGCTGCAGGGCCTCGCCGACACCTGATCTCCGAGCTGCCGACAACCCGCAGGCTCATGTCACTCGCAGGCAATGCCGTCGCCATCCCGATCAAGAGCTGTCCGATATCCCGGCGAGCCTCGACGGATCGGAGCCTCGCCCGCTGCACGGACGGCGGCGCAGCTGCGGTAGTACACCTCTCCGATTGCGTGCGGCACACCCAGGTCAGGTGGCCGCGAGGAGGTGGTGGCTCGGGCCGACGAAGTCCGCTTCGGCTTCAGTGCTGTGCTCGGGGTTCGCGCCGGTGGCTTCCCGGGCGGTTTCGCGGAGACAGTGGGCCATGCTGTGAGGACCTCGTGCACCCGCTGCTTCGCTGCGTCGATCTGCGGGCCTGCGATCAACGCCCCGAGCAGAAGAAGTCCCAGGAGGCATCCGCAGCCACCGCGCTGCCGTGCCACGACCGTTCGATCGCTACGGGAGCTTGCCGGTGAAGAACACCGGCTCGTTCAGATCAGCGGCCACCGAGATTCGGAGATCCCCGACGGCGCCCTTCTTGACCTTGAACTGGAACGGCACCTTCAGGGTCTGCCCCGGTGGCAGGTCGGCAGAGGTGAGCCCGATCCCGTCGAACAGGCTCTCCGCCGCGACGTTCCCGACCGTGGCGTTGATGGTGAGCAGCGCCGAGCCGACGTTGTTCTTGGAACCGTTCACCATCGTGATCGTGCCCTCGTAGGCGGTCTCGTCCTTCGCCACCATGTAGGGGTTGCTTGACCGGTGCGGGGCCAGCGGCGAGACGGTGAGCGCAAGCCCGGACCCATAGGTGAAGGTCTCGCCGATCTTCGCAGTGCCGCCTTGTCGTGCGTTCTGCACCGAGGTGACCGCGCCACCCACCAGGGCGGTGCAGCCCACGAACAGCAGCACCGGCACCAGCACGATTGTCAGCAGCACCCACGGCCAGACGCGCCGCCGCAGTGCCGGTGGGGCCATGGGCGCGTACTGCTGCGGCGGGTAGTGGTTGTGGCCAGGCGGGTAGGGCTGCCCGTATCCCGTCTGCTGCTGGGGCTGCTGAGGCTGCTGCTGATAGGGCTGCTGCGGGTTCATGCGACGCCTGTCGGCCGGTGGGGGGAGCTGGCCTCTGGGTTTCGGTTGCCTTTAACAAGTTGTTACCCGGCGATGGCGCGCCGCGATCAGACCGTTACTGACCGCTCCCGTTCCTGGGCCAGGTCTGCTCTTCGGCGGCGGCATCCAGGAGGCGGCCCTCGCCGCAGACCTGGCGGGCCACGGCTCCGCGGTGACGGATCTGGGCTACTTCGCCGTGCCCGACGAACCACGCCTCCCGACGGGGCTGACGAACATCCCGATCGAGTACTTCGCCACCGCCGCCCGGTTGCTCGCCGCCCAACCCGACGTCGACCCCAGCCACATCCGCCCAGTTCCCGATCTCCGATCCCACCGACGCGCCGCTCGCGTTCCTGCCCGTGGACGATCACTGGCCCGACCGTGACGATCCGCGGCGGCCGCGACACCGTCTGGCCCTCCTGCGACTGCAGCGCCGTCATCACCCGCCGCGAAGGCCCCGGACGGGTCACCGGACTGATCCACCCCGACGCCGGGCACGTGCCCGTCGAGATCGGGGCGGCCCTGGCCGCGGGCCAGATCGTCGCCATGCTGCCGGCGGCACACCCGACGCCTACATCGCCGCCGAACGCGACGCCGGGTGATCAGTTCGGCGACGACCTGACGAGCCCGGTGGGTCCGGTCGCGGTGCCCGGCGCGGCCGCTCCCCGTCGAGTTCGGTGGACCAGAACTACCGGAGCACGCGCCGCCGGCTGTCGCTACACTGATGTCAGTGACTGACATCGACCGAGGCTCCAGCTGGCCGCGGCGAACCGTCAGCCGCGCGCTCACCGCCTGGCACTGCACCGACCACCAGAAGGAGAACACCATGGACTACCTCGTGAAGGCGACGCCCACCGGGCGACTGCGCGAACTGTCCGCCGACGACCGCGACCAGCTGATGGCCCACGAGCGTGAGGTCGCGACGGCCCTCATCGCCAGGGGCACGATCACCTGGATGTGGCGACTCCCCGACACGACCACCAGCATCACCATCTGGAGCGCTCAGAACGCCGAAGCCCTCGACGCGCACCTCAGGACGCTGCCGATCTTCCCCTACAACGACATCGAGGTCACCGCCCTGGCCCCGCATCCAGCGTTCCCGACATCCCTGCGCGCCGCTCCCACCGGCGACCTGTAGGCGAGGTTCCCCATCGACGGACTCCGCCGTGAGCCCGAGGGGGCGAACTGTGCTGTTCAGCTACCGGAGAAGCCCGAACCACGGACGGCCCGGCGCAACCGGACCGCCGGTCCGTCGTAGCGGGCGCTGCCGACGGCGGGACAGCTGTCGACGTCGATCGTCTGGTGGTCCAGCTCGGCGAACCCAGCGGCGCGGAGGCGGGCCCGGAGGTCGGCATGGCGATCAGGTGACTCGCTGCCGCGACTCCGCGACCAGATCAGCATGGCGCCCAACCGGTCCCGATCGCCACGCTCGGCGAGTACCTCGACGAGGTCCCGCCCGTCGCCCGCGCACGCGCTGATGATCCGCACCGGACCCTGCCGGGCATCGAGCACAGCCCTGATCGCGTTCTGCACGACCTTCGGCCGCCAGGACAGCTGTGGCACGCTACCGCCGGCCAGGGCACGACGAGCGCTCCGACGCAGCTCCGCGACCGGGCGACGGCGAACGCGTGGCACCAGCGAGGATCTGCGCAGAGGTTGTGCGGTGTTCACAGGTGTTCCAGTTCCTGCGAGGACCGCACAACCCCTGCGAGGACTGGTGATCACCAGCTCGCCGGGGGCGCTGCTGCGCCGCGTTCAGCGGAACGTGTGCGGCCGGTGCGCAGAAGGGGCGGGCCGGCGAGCGCTGCGTTCAGCGGAACGCGACCGCCGAGCAGCTGCGGGCCCTGGTGCGAGGCGCGCGAGTTCGATCCGGCGGTGATCACGGGCAGATGGTCGTGCGCCACACTGCGGGCACCACATCGCCGCGCAGCGGATCTCCGGAGCCGGGGCCGCGGTGGGCACCACGTTGGGCAGCGATCCCGTGATCCTGCCCTTGATGAGCCGACCAGCCGGGCAACCCCCGATCTAACGTCGCAGGCCTCCCCCAGGGTGTCGCGCCGTCAGGTGTGGACACCATCGATTCTTCCTGCAGTTGCAGGGCCTGTACTCCCGGAGGCCACGTGCCGCTCCCCGCTGTTTTCCGCGCGTCCCGACGTATCAGACCGTCCTGGCGCTCGACGGCCGTGCTCGCCGCGACACTCGTCGCGTCGGCCACGACGGTCGCCTGCACCCCGCTCGACCTGCCCTCGGGCATCGGCGGCGGGGGCACGACCACCCCGACCGCCACCTCCACCGCCACCCCGACCGCCACGTCCACCCCGACGACGTCCCCGACCGCCACCACCACGGCGGCACCCACGGGCACCTCGACGCCCACGGCGACCTCGACCGCGACCCCGACCGCGACCCCGACCGCGACCGTGCTCCCGACGACGACACCGACCACGCCGACGACACCGCCGGACGACGGCACGCTGCCGCCGTCGGCGAGCGGCCGCTACCTCTGGGTGGCGGCGGACGGCAGGGACACCAACCCCGGCGCGGAGTCCGCCCCGCTGCGCACGCTGCAGAAGGCCGCCGACCTGAGCAAGCCCGGCGACACGGTGCTGGTCCGCACCGGCAACTACTCCGCGGTGACCATCCGGACCAGCGGGACCGCGACCAAGCCGATCACGTTCTCGGCGGCGCCCGGCCAGCAGCCGGTGATCCGCGGGGTCGACTCGGACTGGAACCTCGTCAGCGTCATCGGCTCGTACATCAACTTCCAGCGTTTCTCCGTCGTCGGCAACGCGCCGTCGATCAGCCTGGCCGAGGCGATGGCGCACAAGACCGACGGCAGCATCCCGCGGTTCAGCCAGAACTGCATCAGCGTCAACGGCCGGATCCAGCACGCCAGCCACGTCGTGATCAGCGGCAACACCGTGCGGGACTGCTCCGGTGGCGGGATCGGCAGCATGGAGTCCGACTACATCACGATCAAGGGCAACACGGTCTCCGGATGCTCGAAGTACTCGCCGTGGGGCACCAGCCCCGTGGGGTACCTCACGCCGTTCAACTCGGACAACAACACCGGCATCAAGATGGTGTTCGAGGACAACGAGATCTTCGGCAACATGCAGCTGGTGCCGTGGAAGGACCGCGCACCCGGGCAGAACCTCACCGAGGGCCACGGGGTCATCCTGGACTCCGGCAAGACCGACAAGGGTGACGGTCCGTACCGGGGCCGGACCCTGATCAAGAACAACCGGATCCACGACAACGGCGGTTCCGCGGTCAACGTCTTCAACAGCAACAACGCCGATGTCATCGGCAACACCACCGCCCACAACCGCACCAACCTGCCCGGTGGGTCCGAGATCACGGTGAGCGGGTCCACGGGGGTCCGCGTCGCGGACAACACCATCACTCCGAGTGCCGGCATCCAGCCGACCTCGGCCCGTCCGACCACCGGCGTCACGTTCGAGAACAACCACTGAGCTTGATCTTTAACCTGCCGGCACTGTCGT
>CAXTTN010000314.1:0-6183 GCA_964247105.1 uncultured Pseudonocardia sp. | reverse complement strand
CGGCGGCGAACGCGGCGCGGTCGTCGTCGTTCTTGCTGGTCTCGCGGGGGTCGAAGCGGATGTTCTCCAGCAGGACGACGTCACCCGCGGCCATGTTCGGCAGGCCCGCTCCGTGCTCCACCAGCCGGACCGGAGCCCCGAGCAGCTCGCTGAGCCGGTCGGCGACCGGGGCCAGCGAGTACTTCGGATCCGGGCCGCCCTTGGGCCGGCCCAGGTGCGCGGTGATCACCACGAGGGCGCCCGCGCCGGAGAGCTCCTGGATGGTGGGCAGCGAGGCACGGATCCGGCCGTCGTCGGTGATCCGCGTCCCGTCCAGCGGGACGTTCAGGTCCGACCGGACGAGGACCGCGCGGCCCTCGACGCCCTCGTCGATCAGGTCGTCCAGCGTCCTCACAGCTTCGACGCCACCAGGCCGGTGATGTCCACGAGGCGGTTGGAGTAGCCCCACTCGTTGTCGTACCAGCCGACGATCTTGACCTGGTTGCCGATGACCTTCGTGAGGCCCGAGTCGAAGATGCACGAGTGCGGGTCGGTGACGATGTCCGAGGAGACGATCGGGTCCTCGGTGTACTTCAGGATGCCCTTGAGCGGGCCCTCGGCCGCGGCCTTGAACGCCGCGTTGATCTCGGCGGCGGTGCCCTCCCTCCGGACCTCGACGGTCAGGTCGGTGGCGGAACCGGTGGGGATCGGCACGCGCAGCGCGTAGCCGTCGAGCTTGCCCTTGAGGTGCGGCAGCACGAGCGAGATCGCCTTGGCCGCGCCGGTCGACGTCGGGACGATGTTCAGGGCGGCGGCCCGGGCCCGGCGCAGGTCCTTGTGCGGGCCGTCCTGCAGGTTCTGGTCCTGCGTGTAGGCGTGGATCGTGGTCATCAGACCCTTCTCGATGCCCAGCAGGTCGTCGAGCACCTTGGCCAGCGGCGCGAGGCAGTTGGTGGTGCAGGAGGCGTTGGAGATGATCGTCTGCGAGCCGTCGTAGGCGTCGTCGTTCACACCCTTGACGACGGTGAGGTCCTCACCGGTGGCCGGTGCGGAGATGACGACCTTCTTGGCGCCCGCGTCGAGGTGCTTGGCGGCGGCCTCGCGCTTGGTGAAGATGCCGGTGGACTCGACCACGACGTCGACGCCGAGGTCCTTCCAGGGCAGCTCGGCGGGATCGCGCACGGCGAGGCCCTTGAAGGCCTTGCCGTCGACGATGATCTCCTCGTCGGTGGAGCCGACGCTGTAGGGCAGCCGGCCCAGGATCGAGTCGTACTTGAGCAGGTGGGCCAGCGTCGCGTTGTCGGTGATGTCGTTCACCGCGACGATCTCGATGTCGGCGGTCCCGGCGACGCGTTGCGCGTCGACCGCCCGCCAGAAGTTGCGCCCGATCCGACCGAACCCGTTCACACCCACGCGCACCGTCACGCCGTACCTCCTCGACTCGTCGCATCCGTCTCGGAGAACACTAGCGTCCGGTCCCCGGGGCAGGCACGACCCGGTTCGGAATCGATCCACCCGAGGCCGTCACACCCCGGCTTCAGGCCTCCTCCTCCAGCATCTCCGCCGTGACGGCCGACTCGGTGTCCGGGATGCCGAGGTCGGCGGCGCGCTTGTCGGCCATGTGCAGCAGCCGCCGGATGCGGCCGGCCACCGCGTCCTTGGTCATCGGGGGATCGGCCAGCTGGCCCAGCTCCTCCAGCGACGCCTGGGTGTGCTCCGCGCGCAGCCGGCCCGCGGCGAGCAGGTGCTTCGGCACGTCGTCGCCGAGGATCTCCAGCGCCCGGGCCACGCGCGCGGCCGCGGCGACGGCGGCGCGCGCCGAGCGGCGCAGGTTGGCGTCGTCGAAGTTGGCCAGCCGGTTGGCGGTGGCGCGCACCTCGCGGCGCATCCGCCGCTCCTCCCACGCCATGACGCACTCGTGCGCGCCCATGCGGGTGAGCAGGGCGCTGATCGCGTCGCCGTCGCGGACGACGACCCGATCGGCACCGCGCACCTCGCGGGCCTTCGCCGTGACGCCGAGCCGGCGTGCGGCCCCGACCAGCGCGAGCGCTGCCTCCGGGCCCGGGCAGGTGACCTCCAGCGCCGAGCTGCGGCCGGGCTCGGTGAGCGAGCCGTGGGCGAGGAACGCGCCGCGCCAGGCGGCCTCGGCGTCGCACACGCCGCCGGACACGACGGGCGGCGGCAGGCCGCGGACCGGGCGGCCGCGGGCGTCGAGCAGCCCGGTCTGCCGCGCCAGGCCCTCGCCGTCCCGCACCACCCGCATGACGTAGCGCGCACCGCGCCGGAGCCCGCCCGCGGTGATCACGTGGGCCTCGCAGGTGTGGCCGTAGAGCTCGTGGATGTCGCGCCGCAGCCGGCGCGCGACCGAGCCGGTGTCGACCTCGGCCTCGATCACGACCCGACCGCCGACGATGTGCAGCCCGCCCGCGAAGCGCAGCAGGGCCGCCACCTCGGAGCGCCGGCAGCACGGCTTGGTGACGACGAGCCTGCTGAGCTCGTCCTTGACCGCGGCGGTCATCGCCATCGGGGGGACCTCCGGACGGGGTGGGGAGCGTCGGCTAGGAGCACGACTCTGTCCTCCTCTCGGCGGTGCCGGCCAACGTCGCGGCCAGCGCATCCGCCAGCGCCACCGGGTCGTGGCACGGAGCTGTCGGATCGGCCGCGGCGACCGGAGCCAGGTGGACCCGGCCCCCGGGGGAGAGCATCGTCGCGGCCGCGCGGCGCAGCCGATCGGGCACCGGGACGGCGGCGACGTCGGCGATCACCGCGTCGACCCGCAGCTCCGGGGCGTGCTGTGAGAGTACGGCCAGGTGTTGCTCCGGCGAGAACCCGGCGGTCTCCCCCGGCTCCGGAGCGAGGTTGAGCACCACGATCCGGCGGGCCGGGCTGCCGATCAGGGCATCGCGCAGATCGGGCACCAGCAGGTGCGGGAGCACGCTGCTGAACCACGATCCGGGGCCGAGTACCAGCACATCGGCGCAGGCCACGGCGTCGAGCGCCTCCTCGCAGGCCCGCGGCTGCTCCGGGAGCAGCCACACCCGCCGCACCCGGCCCGGGGTGGACGCGACCGCGACCTGGCCGCGGATGCGGTAGGCGCGGCCGGTGCCGTCCAGGCCGGTGACCTCGGCCTCGATGTCCAGGGCGTCGCGGCTCATCGGCAGCACCCGGCCCCGCACCCCGAGCAGCGCCGCCACGGCGTCCAGCGCCGCGACGGGATCCCCGAGGGTGTCCATCAGGCCGGCGAGCAGGAGGTTGCCGACCGCGTGCCCGGCCAGTGCACCCGTGCCGCCGAACCGGTGCTGGACGAGGGTGCGCCACTGCACCGCCCCGGCCTCGTGGGCGGCGAGCGCCGACAGCGCCATCCGCAGGTCGCCCGGGGGCATCAGCCCCAGCTCGCGGCGCAGCCGGCCCGACGACCCCCCGTCGTCGGCGACGGTGACGACGGCCGTGACGTCCTCGGTGAGCAGCCGCAGCGCGGTGAGGGTGGCGTGCAGGCCGTGTCCGCCTCCGAGGGCGACGGCGCGCAGCGCCGTCGCCCTCCCGCCCTTCACTCGCGCCCCAGGTCGCGGTGGACGACGCTCACGCCGACCCCGTCGGAGCCCGACAGCCGGCGCGCGATCTCCTCGCTGATCGCCACGCTGCGGTGCTTGCCGCCGGTGCAGCCGATGGACACCGTCAGGTACCGCTTCCCCTCGCGGCGGAAGCCGACCCCGACCAGCGCCAGCAGTTCCAGGTAGCGGTCGATGAACTCCCCGGCGCCGTCCTGGCTGAGCACGTAGTCCCGCACCGGCTCGTCGCGGCCAGTCTGCTCCCGCAGCTCGGGGATCCAGAACGGGTTGGGCAGGAACCGAACGTCGGCCACGAGATCGGAATCCATCGGCAGCCCGTACTTGAACCCGAACGACAGCAGCGTGACGCGGGTGACCTGCTCGAACTCCGCCCCGAACGTGCGCTCCAGCGTGCGGCGCAGCACCGGCACGGTGAGCGTCGACGTGTCGACCACCAGGTCGGCGATCTCCCGCAGCGGCCGCAGCAGGGCCCGCTCGGCGGTGATGCCGTCGACGAGCCGCCCGTCGTCCTGCAGCGGGTGGCCGCGGCGGACCTGCTCGAAGCGGCGCACGAGCACCGCGTCGGACGCCTCCAGGAACAGCAGCCGCGGGCGGTAGCCGCGGGTGTCGAGATCCTTGATGACGGCGCCGAGATCGGCCGTGAAGGCCCGGCTGCGCACGTCCATCACCACGGCGATGCGGGCGACATCACCGCGCGCACGAGCGCCGAGATCCACCATCGTGGCGATCAGCTCGGGGGGCAGGTTGTCGACGACGAACCAGCCGAGATCCTCCAGCACCTTCGCGGCCGTGCTGCGCCCCGCCCCCGAAAGGCCGCTGACCAGCGCGACCTCGATCCCGCCGCGCCCGCTCTGCTCGGTCATCCCGCGGTTCCCCCCGAACCGAGCGCGGCCAGCACGGCCGCCGCGGTACGCGGCCCGAACCCGGGCAGCGCGGCGATCTCGTCGACATCGGCCGCGCGCAGCTTGCGGACCGAGCCGAAGTGCTTCAGCAGGGCCGCCCGGCGGGCCGGCCCGAGGCCCGGCACCGCGTCCAGCTCGGAGGTCGTCATGTTCTGGGAACGACGCTGGCGGTGGTAGGTGATGGCGAAGCGGTGCGCCTCGTCGCGGATCCGCTGCAGGAGGTACAGGCCCTCGCTCGTGCGCGAGAGGATCACCGGATCCGGCTCGGCGGGCAGCCACACCTCCTCGAGCCGCTTGGCGAGCCCGCACACCGCGACGTCGGTGATGCCGAGCTCGGCGAGCACGTCGGCGGCCGCCTCGGCCTGCGGCTGGGCGCCGTCGACCACCAGCAGGTTCGGCGGGTAGGCGAACTTGCGCGGGCGCCCGGTGACGGGGTCGATGCCGGGGCGGTGCTGGAGGGGGGGCTCGGTGGCGATACCGGGATGGTCGCGCTGCTCGCGATCGTCGTTACCGCTCGCCGGCTCACCATCGGTGGCCGGTCGATCACCGGCGGTCTCCGACAGGTAGCGCCGGAACCTCCGCCGCACGACCTCGGCGATCGAGGCGACGTCCCCGCTCTCCGCGGCGTCGCGGATCTCGAACCGCCGGTAGTCGGACTTCTTCGCGAGCCCGTCCTCGAACACCACCAGCGACGCCACGACGTTGGTGCCCTGGACGTGCGAGACGTCGATGCACTCGATGCGCAGCGGGGCCGAATCGAGCCCGAGCCCGTCCTGGATCTCCTGCAGCGCGGCCGAGCGGGCCGTGAGATCGCCCGCCCGCCGCAGCTTGTGCTGGGTGAAGGCCTCGGCCGCGTTGCGGGCGACGGTCTCGGCGAGCGCCCGCTTGTCGCCGCGCTGCGGAACACGGATGCCGACGCGCGACCCGCGCAGCCCCGACAACCACGCCGCGAGCGCGTCCGCGTCGGCCGGGAGCTCCGGCACGAGGATCTCCCTCGGCACCGGCTGGTGGGCGTCGTCGCTCGCCTCGGCCAGCGCGGCCTGCTCGCCGTAGAACTGCGTGAGGAACCGCTCCACGAGCTGCGCGGTGTCGGTGGGCTCCACCTTGTCGATCACCCAGCCGCGCTGGCCCCGGACCCGGCCGCCGCGGACGTGGAAGACCTGCACGGCGGCCTCCAGCTCGTCCTGGGCGAACGCCACGACGTCGGCGTCGGTGCCGTCGCCGAGCACCACCGCCTGCTTCTCCATGGCCCGCTTGAGGGCGCCGATGTCGTCGCGCAGCCGGGCGGCCCGCTCGAACTCCAACCCCTCGGACGCCTCGGCCATCCGGCGCTCCAGCTGCCGGACGAGGTGGTCGGTGCGGCCGGCGAGGAAATCGCAGAAGTCCTGCACGATGTCGCGGTGCTGCTCGGCGTCGACGCGGCCGACGCAGGGCGCCGAGCACTTGTCGATGTAGCCCAGCAGGCAGGGGCGGCCGATCTGCCCGTGCCGCTTGAACACCCCCGCACTGCAGGTGCGGGCCGGGAACACGCGCAGGAGCAGGTCGAGCGTCTCGCGGATGGCCCACGCGTGGGCGTAGGGGCCGAAGTAGCGCACGCCCTTGCGCCGCGGGCCCCGGTAGACGTGCAGCCGCGGGAACTCCTCGTTCATCGTGACCGCGAGCACCGGGTAGGTCTTGTCGTCGCGGTAGCGGACGTTGAACCGCGGATCGAACTCCTTGATCCAGTTGTACTC
>CAXTTN010000313.1:0-6253 GCA_964247105.1 uncultured Pseudonocardia sp. | reverse complement strand
GGCACAACGCGAGCGCGAATGCGACACAGCCGCCCAGCTGCGCCCCGCGCACACGTTCTCTTCGGCACGCGCGCACAGCAACGCGAGCGCGAGCGCGAACGCGAACGCGACACAGCCACACCAAGCTCCGCCCCGCGCACGCGTCCCCCCACCACGCGCGCACAGCAACACGAGCGCGGTTGCAGCGCAGCTACACCCGGCGGCCCACGCGCACACTCCCCACCACCGAACCGTCCGCGCCCAAACACCGACATCCGGAACGGGATCACGACCTGGAACGACAACCCCACGCCCTACATCCGGGCCAAGACCGCCGACGAGATCCTCGACAGCGTCGCCAACTACTGCGGGCGAATCACCGACTCAGACACTAGAGCCAGCCGGCGTCCTTCGCGATCCGCACGGCGTCCACCCGGTTGCGGGCGTTGAGCTTCGTCGTGACCGTCGTGAGGTAGTTGCGCACGGTGCCGACCGAGAGGAACAGCTCACGGGCGATGTCCTCCGCGTCCCCGCCCGCGGCGGCGGACCGGAGCACGTCGAGCTCCCGGGCGGTCAGCGGGCAGTCGCCGTCGTCCCACGCGGCGAGCGCGAGCTGGCCGTCGATGACCCGCCTGCCCGCGGCCACGTCACGGATGGCGGAGGCCAGCTCACCGGGGGGCGCGTCCTTGAGGATGAAGCCGCCCACGCGGGCCGCCAGCGCGCGGCGGAGGGTGCCGGGACGGCCGAGGCTCGTGAGCATGAGCGTCCGCACGCCGGGCAGCTCGCTGCCCAGCTGTCCGGCGGCGGCGATCCCGTCGAGCACGGGCAGGTCGATGTCGATCACGGCCACGTCGGGGGCCCACCGGTGGGCGGCCGAGACGATCTCGTCGCCCGACGCGACCTCGGCCACGACGGTGATGTCCGGTTCGGCGGAGAGAAGGGCGACCAGCGCCCCCCGGACCATGTGCATGTCCTCGGCCAGCAACACTCTGATCATTCACACCGCGTCCGGATCGGCAACCGACACTGGTGGTCGATCCTATCGGCTGCCGCCCGCCCGGGCGCGGGATTCAGGCGGGGTGGGTCTCGAACCGCTCGTGCGCGCGCAGGATGTCCAGCGTGACGTCGGCGTCGAGGATCCGCTTCTGCAGCTGTCGCAGGCGGCCGCTGGGCTCCACGCCGAGCTCGTCGGCCAGCACCTTCCGCAGCGTCGCGTAGGCCTCCAGCGCCTGCCACTGCCGGCCCGCGCGGTAGAGGGCCACCATGTGGAGCGCGCAGAGGTTCTCGTGCATCGGGTGCCGGGCCCGGAGGACGGCGAGCTCGCTGAGCAGCGAGTGGTGGCGGCCCAGGTGCAGGTCGGCGTCGATGCGGGTCTCCAGCGCCGAGAGCCTGCTCTCCTCGAGGCGGGTGGCCTCCACGGTCAGGTGCGTGCCGAGCCGCACGTCCACCAGCGGGCGGCCCCGCCACAGCGCGGCGGCCGTGCCCAGCAGGCGCCCGCACGCCTCGTGGTCGCGAGCGTCGAACGCGCGCTCCCCCGCGGTGACGAGCCGGTCGTGACGGCCGGCGTCGACCTGGTCGCGGGCGACGTCGAGGACGTAGCCGCCGAAGCGGGTCCGCAGGACGTCCTTGCCGGTGCCGTCCCCACCTGTGCTGGCGCCGTCGAACAGCTTGCGCAGCTGCAGCACGTAGGTCTGCAGCGTCGACATCGCGCTGCGTGGCGGCTCCTGCCCCCACAGTTCCTCGATCAGGGTCGGTACCGGCACGACCGTGCCCGCGTTCAGGGCGAGCAGGGCCAGCACCTGGCGCGGCTTCGCCGCCGTCGCCAGGACCGGCCGCCCGTCGAGGCGGACCTCGAGCGGGCCCAGGACCTCGATCTGCAACAGCGCGTTCTCCGGCGTCATCGTCAGGCCTACCTTCCGCTGGTGGGGGGGTCCCCGACAGGTAGGCCTATTCCATCGCGGCGCCGCTCGCGGCGGCAGTGCACAGCGGCACGGCCCCGCCGGGGGCTCCCCACGGTCGGGGATGTGACGGATTCACACCGGGATCGTGGCCACGAGCTGGTGGGTGCCGTCGCCGATGCTCGCGGACAGCGAACCGGACAGGTCCGTGACCCGCGCGGTCAGGTTGGCGATGCCGCTGCCGGTGGTGGGGCCACCCGGCCGGGTGGCCGGCACGCCGTCGTTGACGATCTCGACGCGGACCCCGCCTTCCGAGCGCCGGATGGCGATGTCGCACCGGACGGCGGTGCTGTGGCGCAGGACGTTGCACACGCCCTCCCGCAGCACGGTGGCCACGACGGTGGCCGCGCCGGCCGGGATGTCGTGCTCGTCGCGGTGCAGGGTCAGTTCGATGTCGGCCGCCGCCAGCACCGACCGGACCGACGCCATCTCCTCGTCGATGGCGAGCTGGCGGTACCGCGACGAGACCGAGCGGACGTCCGTGAGCGCCTGCCGGGCCACCGCCGCCACCTCCCAGGTCTCGCGCGCCAGCCGCTCGGGCGGCCCGGTGTCGACCAGCCGCGTCGCGACCTCCGCCTTCAACGCGATCGCCGACAGGCTGTAACCGAGCAGGTCGTGCAGGTCACGGGCGAAGCGCAACCGCTCGTCGGTGACGGCGGCGTCCGCGAGCTTGCGCCGGGTGGCGTCGAGCGTGACCACCAGCGAGCCCAGCCGGGACAGGCCGTAGACCACGAGACCGTGGTCGAGCGTCGCGAGCACGCCGTACCCGATCCCGGCGATCCCGCCCCCGTACGCGGCCTGGGCGGCAGCGACCGCCACCACGACGCAGGCGAAGAGCAACGCCCCCACCCGGCCCCTCACGGCCAGCAGGAGGCTGGCGGCGAGGAGGCCGGGCAGCCCGACGAGGGGGTCGGCCATCGCCAGGACGGGCAGCGCGACGAGCGCCGCCTGCAGGAGCAGCAGCGCCCACCGGACGCGGGTTCCCACCACCTCCGACGTCCTGCTGAACACCGCCAGCTGGAGCAGCAGCACGCCGGTGATGCAGGCGATGGCCAGAGCGGTGACGCCGACGCCCCGCCCGCCGTCGAGGACGAACAGCACCGCGTTGACGTACAGCCCGGCCACCACCGCGACCAGGATGGACAGCGCCACCCGCGGCTCCATGGACCGCGGCATCGGCCAGCGGTCGAGCCTGCGGGTGCGCGCGGGTTCGAGCGGCAGGCGGATCTGCACGCGGCGCGTCCCGCCCGGGCCGTCCTCGACACCGAGATCGCCGCCGCCGCCGCGGACCCGGTCGTCGAGGGACTCCAGCGCGGGTCCCCGCGCGACCGGGCCGCCGTCGTGCACGATGTCGAGCCTGACGCACGCGGGGTCCCGCCGGACCACGACCTCGCACCGGCGGGCGTCGGGCAGGCCGAGGAGCTCCTCGGCCACCGCGTGCAGCGCGGCGACCAGCACGCCGCGGGCCGGGGCCGGCGGCTCGCCACCCGGGCACCGCACCGTGACGTCCAGGCCCGCGCTGCCCAGCACCGACCGGAGCGCACCGAGTGCGTGCTCCAGGGTCTGGTCGCGGTAGCTGCTCGCCACCTGCCGCACCTCGCGCAGCGCGGCGCGGGCCGTCGCCACGATCGCGGTGAGCTCGTCGGTGGTCCGCGCCGCGTGGCGCGCACCCAGCCACAGCACCAGCTCGATCCGCACCACGATGCGGGAGATCCGGTCGTCCACCAGGCTGCGCAGGTCCTCCACGAACCGCAGCCGCTCCTGGGCCACCGACAGCCGTGCCAGCTCCGATCGTGCGGCGGCGAGCCGCGCGACGAGGTCACGCAGCACGGACAGGCCGTAGACCGTGAGGCCGGTGGCCGCGGTCACCACGACGACGTAGCAGATCCGCAGCGCGTCGTGCGTGACACCGGACATCAGGACGCCGCCTGCGATGCAGGTCAGGACGTACATGACCCATCCCCACGGGCGGGGCAGCACGAGCACCGACGAGCCCGCCACGAACCCGAGCAACCCGAACCACGCCGGACCGACGACGAGCATCGGGCCGACGACGAGCACCACGAGGGCCAGCAGGCCCCAGCGCCGCCAGACGAGGCCCGGTGTGGGGTGCGGTGAACCGATCACCCGGATCTGCAGGACGAGCACGGCGACGAGCACGGCGGCCGCCGCCACGACGATCCCACCCGGAGCCCCGCTCGTGGCGACGTTGAGCAGGGCGTCCGCGACGAACCCGACGAAGACGAACCCGACCGCCAGGAACGCTCCCTGTGCGGCTATCTCGGGTGTACGCACCGGGTCCGTGTCGATCTCCACACACGCCTCGCGTTTCCCCACCGTCGCGACGACCCTCACCCTACAGCGTGACCTCAACCGGGTTGTCCGTGCTGACCAGGCCCGCCGCAACCAGGTAGGCCAGCACGTCGCGCACGAGGTCCGCCCGGATCCCGGTGGCGGCCGCGAGCGGATCGACCCGCCACGGCCGTTCGACCAGCAGCCGGGCGACCGACTCGGCCGGAGGGCCGAGCTCCGCCTCGTAGGGCCCGCCCGGGCCGACCAGCACGTGGCCGCCCGGGCGTTCCCGGAGCCGGACCCCGTCCGGCGTCGCGAACGTCACGGGCTCCGGGATCGCCGGGAGGTCGAACGCGGCGTCGCCCACGACGGCCACGAGGCTCAGCTCGGGCTGCTTCCCGTCGTCGGACCCCAGGGACGGCACGATGTAGCCGCCGAGCCGGTCGAGCAGTGCCTTGGTCCGCAGCCACAGTGCGGGCTCGGGTTCCCCGTCGCGCCAGCGCAGGTAGTCGCTCCGCAGCTCGGCCACGTTGCCGAGGGACACCGGGCCGAGGCACATCCGGTGCAGCACGGCGAGCAGCGGCGTGCCGACGGCGTCGAGCTCCCTCCGGCCCCACCGCCCGTCGACCACGACCGTGCCCGACGCCGGCCGGAACTGCACGTCGGCCGACTCGAGGAGGGAGAAGAGCGGCCGGCCCGCCGGGACATGCATCCGGTGGCGTCCGGTCACATGAAGACCGGCAGCGGGTTGAGGCGCTCGCGGGGCACGGGTGCGGGCACGCGGCCGAGCCGTACCGGGACGTCGTAGAGCCGCCCCGGCGCGAAGCGGGCCCAGAAGTGGCGCAGGCCGGGTACCACGACCCGGACGACCGGGAGGCCCACCTCGGGCCGGGTCTGGTCCAGGACGAGCACCTCCAGCCCGCGCTGCGCCAGGTCACGCACCAGTGCACGCACGTCGTCGTCGATCCGGGCGGACCGGACGGGCGCGGGATCGACGACGGGCACGCTGCCGTGTCCCGGTGCCAGGTAGGGCTGGCCGGCGACCGTGGCCGTGTCGAGCCAGCGGCGCAGGTCGACGTCGCGCTCGACGGCGGAGCGGTCGTGCCGGAGGGCGAGGAGCGTGGGCATCACCTGGTTGAGCTCCGTGAGCGCACGCCGCACGGCGGACCGGCGGTCGAGGTGGGCGCCGAAGCCGACCATGATGTCCTCGGGCCCGCCGTCGACGGCCCGCGAGACGGCCGCCATCACCGGCACCGGCAGGTCCGCCGACACGTCCAGCACCCACACCTCACGGCCGACGCCGGCGTAGGCGGCGAGCACCTCGGAGATCCAGGGATCCCCCGGGTCGCGCAGGTCCACCTCCGGCGCTCGGGTGCGGTTGTACCACCAGAGCGCGACGGCGTCGCGCTCCACGAGCTCCAGCAGCCCCTGCAGGACGGCGTCCTCCCGGCTGGCCCCGGCGGCGCAGCCGTTGGAGTCCGCGTGGAGGCCCTCCGGGCCCGGGCCGTCGAACCAGAGCATCGCGGTGGGCAGGTACACCCGGCGGTCGGCGGTGAGGGACCACAGTGGCGACCACGGGATCGCACCGCCGGCGTCGAAGGGTGGCGGCACGTGCTGGAACGCCGAGTGCCGCGCGTTCCAGGCGGCGCGGCCACCGTGCTGGTCCGGGTGGAACAGGCGGACGGCGTCGGGGTGGACGGCGCGGTCCCCCAGCGCCGCCAGCGTGGTCTCCACCAGCGGCTCGTCGCCGTGGAAGGTGCCGCTGTGGCGCTCGACGGCCTCGCACAGGGCACCGACCTCCGCGTCGAGGGCGGTGACCCCCTTGCCCCCGTTGTCGCAGCGGAGCGCGGACCGGAGGCCCTCGATCCCGGATCGGGTCGCCGCGCGGTTGACCCCCGACCGGAAACAGTGGAACAGGTCGGGACCGCGCGTGTCGCGACGGATCGCGGTGACCACGCCGGTCAGCGGGCTCACCAGGTGGCGGTGGCGCTGCAGGGTCTGCTCCGCCGACGCCGACCGCGACG
>CAXTTN010000312.1:0-6289 GCA_964247105.1 uncultured Pseudonocardia sp. | reverse complement strand
CCGGTGAGCAGGTGGCCGTAGTGCGGCAGGCCGTTGGCGAAGGGCGGGCCGTCGTAGAAGACGAACTCGTTGCCGCCGTTCTCGCCGGTGGGGCGCTGCGCGACCGAGGCGGCGAAGGTGTCGTCGGCGCGCCAGAACTCCAGAACCTCGCGCTCGACGTCGGGGAACGACGGGTGGGCGGGAAGGACAGGGTAGGCCATGGCGGCGGTGCTCCTCGTGCGTGCTGGCAAGACGCACGGGGACGACGCCGAAGCGCCGCGGTACCACCCCGCTTGCCGGCCCCGGGGTGAACCGGGATCGGCCTCTCATCGGACGGCTGTGACGGGCCGCACCCGTCCGGTTCTACTCCGGGGCGGACCCCGTTTCTTCCGGAGGCTCCCCGGTGATGGCCGGATCGGTGCCTGTGTGACCAGGGTAGCGCCGGGGCGCCACCCGGTATTCCGCCGGGTACCTCAGCGAGCGGCGGTGGGGTGCCGGCCGGCGAGGGTGCGATCGGGCGAGCACCAGCCGCACGGCGTGAAGCCCAGCTCCACCGCCTCCCGGACCGGCAACGGGATCACGGCGGTGGCCACGAGGGCCCGGCAGCCGCCGACGTGGTAGCGCGGCTGCTCGTCGACGACGACGACCTCGTCGTCCAGGCGCTTGACCAGCTCGGCCGCGGCATCGTCGCGCGGTTCCTCCGGCGCCTCGTCCGGTGGGCCCGGAGGAGCCTCGACGGGAGCGGCCGCGGCGGCGGCGAAGAGATCCACGGGTTCCTGGCGCCGCGACGACGTCTGCGCCGTCGTCTCGTCGGCGTCGGGGCCCGGCGGGACATCGGCCTCGGGAGGCGGCCCGGGGACGGCGGCCTCGGCGGCCGGTGCCTCCTCCTCGGGCGGCTCGGGGACGGCGGCCTCGGTCACCGGCGGCGGCGCATCCGCCGACGGTGTGTCGACCGGATCGTGGGTGGCCGGCGCCGGATCGGCGGCGGCCTCGGTGGCGGACGTACCGGCCGGCTCCCGGGGCGTCAGCGCCTGGACCCTCACCGTTCGCTCGACGTCCCCCGGCGACTTTCGCTCGACGTCCCCCGGCGGCTGCGGCTCGGCGGCCGCGTCGTCGGGCTTGCGGATGTCGACCTTCTCGGCCGCCGGTCCCGGCTCGCCCGGCGTGACCACCGGGAGCGCCGTGACGATCGTCAGCTCCGACCCGGAGGCCGTGGCCGGTCGGGCCGCGTCCTCGGCGGGCTCGTCGGCCGTCGGCTCCGCCGCGGCGGGCTCGCGCCCGACGGCCGCGGCGGCCGCCTCCTCCTTGGAGATGGAGACGGTCTCGCCGCCGCCGGAGAAGGTGCGCGTGGCGTCGTCCGCGCCATCACCGACGGACGTCGGCGCCGGGCTGTCGGACCCAGTTTTGGTTACGCTGGGTGACGAAAGTAGACCCGATGAGGTGATCGTAGCCTCAGCGCCGGACGGTCGCGCGGAAGAGCCGGGCGGTTGGACAACGGGCATCACGACGGTCTGCTGCGCGTCCGGGACGCGATCGGTGCGCTCCACCGACGGTGCCTCCGCCACCGATCCGCCCCGCGCGGACGCGGGGACGACCGGCAGGATCTCGGTGGCGGGGTCCAGGTCCGCCATGGGCATCGACCGGGCCGGGGCCTCGACAGCCGCGAAGGCCCCCGCCCGCACCGCGGAGCGGCGCAGCAACCAGTCGACGAGAAGCACTACGGCGGCAACGACGCTCACTCCGACGGACACCCACGCCCACATCACGCTGCCGGTCAGCAGCGCGACCACGAGCAGGCCGAAGGCGATCACTACGAGGATCAGGACCAGCAGCAGCACGTTTCACTCCGTGTGCGGCGGTGCGGCTCATCCCGAAGCCGCACCGCCCCTAGTGATATCTGGCGGTGGCTCAGCTGCCGGCGTCGGCGCGCTGGCCGTAGCCGGTGGCGGCGTAACCGCCGTTGGAGCTGGACCGACTGTCGGACGGTGCCGCAGAACCGCGCTCCCCGAGGTCCCTGAGCTGGGACTCCAGGTAGGTCTTGAGGCGGGTGCGGTACTCACGCTCGAACGTGCGGAGCTCGTCGATCTTCTTCTCGAGCACCGACTTGTCGCGCGTGATGGTCCCGATGATCTCGGCCTGCTTGCGCTCGGCGTCGCCGACGAGCGTGGCGGCCTTGTCACGGGACTGGCGCTCGAGCGTCTCGGCGCGCGTCCGCGCGTCGTTCAGCATCGTCTCGGCCCTGGCCCGGGCGTCGTTGGTGAGGCTGTCGGACTTCGTCCGGGCCTCCGACAACAGCTGCTCGGCCTTGGTGCGGGCGTCGGTGAGCATGGAATCGGCCTCGGACTTGGCCTCGGAGGTGAGCCTCTCGGCCATCTCCTGGGCCATGCTGAGCACCTTGGCGACCTGTACGTGATGATCACCGCCCTGGTCGCCCTGATCAGCCATGACCGGCGGCGGCGCAGCCATGACGCGCTGCGGCTCCATGGGTCGCTGCATCGGCGGGGGCTCCACCTGACGCTGGATCTGCTGTGTCGGGGGAGACACCGCCCCCATCGAGGCGGGACCCCCCATCACGGCAGGCGGGCGCGAACGCGCCTCCTCCAGGTCGGCTTGCGCATTACCGAGTCGCTGTTCGAGCTGAGTGACCTGCTCGCGCAGGTCCTCGTTCTCCTCGATCAGTCGAGCCAACTCGGCCTCGACCAGGTCGAGGAACGCGTCGACCTCGTCCTCGTTGTACCCCCTTTTCCCTATGGGGGGCTTGCTGAACGCGACGTTGTGAACGTCGGCGGGCGTCAGCGGCATCGGATCACCTCATGCAGTCCTCGGCGGCGGCACTACGTGACTGGGGCTCACGACAGTGCCGGCTGGGCAACGTTCATCAGTATGAACACGACCAACAGCAGAACCATAATCGACAAGTCCAGTCCCACGCCGCCGATCCTGACGACGGGTATCACTCTCCGCAACAGCTTCACGGGAGGATCGGTGGCGGTGAAGATCAACTCGAGGGCCACGGCGCTCGGCCCGGCAGGCACCCACTGGCGCGCGAAGGAGCGCACCAGCTCGGCGACGATCCGGCCGATGAGCAGCAGCCAGAACAGGAAGAGGACGTAGTAGACGACGAACTGGATCGCAAGTCCCACAGGGGAGATGCTAGCCGTCAGTCGCTGAGGAACCGCCCGCGCTCCGGCGCGGTGCCCGCGCTCCGCTCGGCGAGCTTCCGCGCGTCGTCGGCGGAGACCTCGACGTCGGCGGGTGTGAGCAGGAATACGCGGTTGGTGACCTTGTCGATCGAGCCGCGCAGCGCGAACGCGAGCCCGGCCGCGAAGTCGACGAGCCGCTTGGCGTCGGCGGCGTCGAGCTCGGTGAGGTTCATGATCACCGGGACGCCGTCGCGGTAGCGCTCGCCGATGGTCCGCGCCTCCTTGAAGCTCGCGGGGTGCAGGGTGGTGATCCGGGCCAGCGCCGCCGGCCCGGCCGGGCGTTCGCGCTGCTCAGGCACCGCAGCAGGGACCGGCGACCGGACGGGCTCGCGCAGCGCGTGCTCGCGGTGGAACGCGTCGGTGTCCATCGCGAGCGAGCCGCGCACCGCGGACGGGCCGAGGCCCGATCCACCCCGCGACGGCTCGCGCACGGACGCCGCGACCGATCGCTCGACGCCGATCGGACGCGGCGGCCGGCGGTCCCAGTCGTCGTCGTAGGCCTCGTTCTCGTCGTGGGCGAGGCGGTCGTCCCAGCGCTCCTCGGCGTACTCGCGGACGCTGCGATCCGCACGTCGAGGCGGGGCGTAGCGGTCCACCGGAGGCTCGTCGGAGTACTCCCCGAGCTCCTCCGCGGGCACCATGCCGAAGTAGGCCTTCAGCTTGTACATCGCGCCCATCCGCGCTCCCATCCTCGATTCCCCCGACGGCCGGCCGCACCCCGGCGGCCAGGCGATCACCGCGAGGTTATCCGCCGTTCCCCCACAAGAGCCGTTCCGACACGCACCACGTCCGAACCGTGCCGGATCGCGGCCTCGAGATCCCCGCTCATGCCGGCCGACAGCGTCCTGGCCTGCGGATGTTCGTCGAGCACGGCATCGGCGGCGGCCCGGACGGCGGCGAACGCGGCATCGGGGTCCGCACCGAGCGGCGCCACGGCCATGACGCCGTCGAGCTGCAGCCCGGCGCACCCGGCTACGTGTTCGGCGAGCAGGAGCAGCTCCCCGCGGGGCACGCCGCCCCGCTCCGGGTCCCCGTCGACACTCACCTGGAGCAGCACCGGCAGGACGTCGCGGCGCTCGCCGGTGTCGCGGGCGCGCCGGACGGCGTCGTCGAGGGCGTCGGCGAGGCGGACCGAGCTCACCGACTCCACCCGATCGGCCCAGCGCACGACGGCGCGGACCTTGTTCCGCTGCAGCCCGCCGACGATGTGCCACCGCGGCGACGCGTCCGGCCGGAGCCGCGCGACCTCGTCGACCTTCCGGCCGGCCTCCTGCACGCGGTTCTCGCCGAACGCCGTCAGCCCGAGATCCAGGAGCGTCGCGACGTCGGCTGCGGGCACCGTCTTCGTGACGGCGAGCAGCGCCACCTCCCCCGGCGCCCGCCCCGCGGCGACGCACGCGGCGTCGATCCGCTCCCGGACGGCGGCCAACCGCCGGATCAGCTCGAAGCGCCGACCCGTCTCCGTCACGCCGTCCCCCCGGCGTCGCGCGGGCTCCTTGCTGTTCCGGGCCCCCCTCCGCCGCCGTCGCGCGGGCGCGTCGCGGTGTCCGGGGCCGGGTCGAGCCAGGTGATCGCGGCGAGGCGGCCGGTGCGGCCGTCGCGGCGGTGGCTGTAGAGGGTGCGGTCCTCCATGGTGCACCGCGGGTCGGCGCCGATGCGGGCCACGCCGAGGTCGGTGAGCTGGTGGTAGAGGCCGGCGCGGATGTCCAGGCCGGGGGTGCTCTTCCGGGTGCGGACGGCGCTGCCCGGCAGCCGCGCGTCCACCTGGGCGCGCATGGCGGCCGGCACCTCGTAGCAGGCGCCGCACACGGCCGGGCCCAGCAGCACCTCGATGGCGCCGGCGCGGGCCCCGAGCGCCACCATCGCCGCGACGACGGCCGGGATCACCCCGGCCGCGGCGCCGACCCGCCCGGCGTGCGCCGCCCCGACGACCCCGGCCTGCGGGTCGGCGAGCAGCACCGGCACGCAGTCGGCCGCCAGCACGGCGAGCCCGACGCCCGGCAGCGCGGTGACGGCGGCGTCGGTGGCGGGGCGGTCGGGCTCACCGGGGCGCGGCGGCGCGTCGACGGTGGCGACCCGGTTGCCGTGCACCTGCTCCAGGAAGACGACGGGCACGCCCAGCTCGGCGGAGAGCCTGCGGCGGTTGGCGGCGACGTGCGAGGGGTCGTCCCCCACCCCGGCGGAGAGGTTGAACGACGAGTACACCCCGCCGGAGCGCCCGCCGGCCCGCGTGGAGACGACCCGCCGGACCCGCGCGGGGCTCACGGCGCCCCCAGCCGTTCGCGATCACGGGCGGAAGGCGGCCGGTGGATCACCGCGGGCGACCTTCCGCCCGTGATCGGCGGGGCGGGAGTGCGTGCGGCCACTCAGCGCTTCATGAACGGGGGGACGTCGACGTCGTCGTCCAGGTCGTCCGTCACGGCGGGCCGGGGCGGCGCGGACCGCGTCGGCGACGCGTACGGCGACGGCGAACGCTCGGAGGCGGGATCCACCGGCGCGTGCTCGGCACGGTAGGGCTCGGGCCGGTACGGCTCGACGGGCGGCCGCGGCGCCTCGGGCTGCCGCTGGGCGGGCGGCGCGTAGCGCTCGGGCTGGGCGGGCGGCAGCGTGCCGGCCTGGTTGGGCGCGACCGGCGCGGGGGCAGGCGACGTCGGAGGCGACGGCGCGGGGGCCGGGACCGCGGCGCTCGCCCTCGGCCCGGTGCTCGACAGCCCGGCCGTGGACGCGCCGTTCCCGTTCCCGTTGCCGTAGGGGGCGGCTGGTGTCGGGGTGCCGTTGGTGCCGGTCGATGTCGACCCGCCGACACCGGGCGCGACGACGCCCGAGCCCGTCCGCGAGCCGAACGCGGTGGGCTCCAGCTTCTTGTGCGTCGGCCCGCCCGACTCGAACCCCGCGGCGATGACGGTGACGCGCACCTCGTCGCCCAGCGAGTCGTCGATCACGGTGCCGAAGATGATGTTCGCCTCGGGGTGCGCGGCCTCCTGCACCAGCGACGCGGCCTCGTTGATCTCGAACAGGCCCAGGTCGGAGCCGCCCGCGATGGACAGCAGCACGCCCTGCGCGCCGTCCATGGACGCTTCGAGCAGCGGCGAGTTGATGGCCTTCTG
>CAXTTN010000311.1:0-6305 GCA_964247105.1 uncultured Pseudonocardia sp. | reverse complement strand
ACGGTCAAGGGCGACGTGCACGACATCGGCAAGAACCTCGTGGACATCATCCTCACCAACAACGGTTACACCGTGGTGAACCTGGGCATCAAGCAGCCGATCTCGACGATCCTGGCCGCCGCGGAGGAGCACCGCGCCGACGCCGTCGGGATGTCCGGGCTGCTGGTGAAGTCCACGGTGGTGATGAAGGAGAACCTCCAGGAGATGAACTCCCGCGGCACGCAGCTCCCGGTGCTCCTCGGCGGCGCCGCGCTGACGCGCTCCTACGTGGAGAACGACCTCTCCGAGGTCTACGAGGGACGCGTCTCCTACGCCCGCGACGCCTTCGAGGGGCTGCGCGTCATGGACGCCACCATGGCGCGCCGCCGCGGCGAGGTCCCCGAGATCACCCCGGAGGAGGAGGCCGCGAAGGCCGAGCGCAAGGCGCGGCACGAGAAGTCGCAGCGGGTCGCGGCGAAGCGCCGCGCCGCCGAGGCCGCGGTGGCGGGCCCGGTGCCGGAGCGCTCCGACGTCACGGTCGACAACCCGCTGCCCACCCCGCCGTTCTGGGGCACGCGGGTGGTCAAGGGCATCGCGCTGGCCGAGTACTCCGGCATGATCGACGAGCGCGCGCTGTTCCTGGGCCAGTGGGGCCTGCGCGGCTCCAAGCAGGGCCCGAGCTACGAGGAGCTGGTGGAGACCGAGGGCAGGCCGCGGCTGCGGTACTGGCTCGACCGGATGTCCACCGAGGGCGTGCTCGCCGGCGCGTCGCTGGTGTACGGCTACTTCCCTGCCGTGTCCGAGGGCGACGAGCTGGTGGTCCTCACCGAGCCGCGCCCCGACGCCCCCGAGCGCTACCGGTTCGCCTTCCCCCGCCAGCGCCGCGACCGCCACCTGTGCCTGGCCGACTTCTGGCGGCCGCGCGGGCTCGCGGTCGAGCGCGGCGAGGTCGACGTGCTGCCGCTGCACCTGGTGACGATGGGGCAGCCGATCGCCGACTACGCCAACGAGCTGTTCGCGAAGGACGCCTACCGCGACTACCTGGAGGTCCACGGCCTGGGCGTGCAGCTCACCGAGGCACTGGCCGAGTACTGGCACCGCCGCGTGCGCGAGGAGCTGACGTTCGCGTCCGGCGTCGCCGTGGCCGCGGAGGACCCCGAGAACGTCGAGGAGTTCTTCAAGCTCGGCTTCCGCGGCGCCCGCTACTCGCTGGGTTACGGCGCCTGCCCCAACCTGGAGGACCGCACGAAGATCGTCGAGCTGCTGGAGCCGGGCCGGATCGGCGTCGAGCTGTCGGAGGAGCTGCAGCTGCATCCCGAGCAGTCCACCGACGCGATGGTGGCTCACCACCCGGAGGCGAAGTACTTCAATGCCGGCTGAGGCGCCACGAGCCGTCCTCTGGGACATGGACGGCACGCTCGTCGACTCGGAGAAGGTCTGGACGGTCTCGCTCGCCGACACGGCGCGGTGGCTCGGCGGCGAGCTGTCGCAGGCCGCGCGCGACGACATGGTCGGGTCCAATCTGGCCCGCACCATGGTCCTGATGTTCGACGATCTCGGGCTGCGCCAGGACGCCGCGCGCATCGCCGAGGCGGCGGCGTTCCTGACCGGGCGCACCGAGGAGCTGTTCGCCGGCGGGCTGGAGTGGCGGCCGGGCGCGCTGGAGGCGCTCCGCACCGTCCGGGCCGCGGGGTGGCCCACGGCGCTGGTCACCAACACCGGCCGCGCGCTGACCGAGCTGGCGCTCGACGGCATCGGGCGCGAGCACTTCACCGTGACCGTCTGCGGCGACGAGGTGCCCCGCGGCAAGCCCGATCCCGATCCCTACCTGCGCGCCGCCGAGCTGCTCGGGGTCGCGGCGGGGGAGTGCCTCGCGGTGGAGGACTCGCCGACGGGTGTGCTCGCCGCGGGCCGGGCCGGGGCGGCGGTGTTGGTGGTGCCGTGTGACGTCCCGGTGCCCGACGCGCCGGGGCGGGTTCACCGATCGTCGCTGATCGGCATCACGGCCGATGACGTGCGGTCCGATTACGCTCGGGCACGGAGCAGGCGCGCTGCGTGAAACCGCTGGTCCTCGCCACCAACCCACTCGGCGGCGGCCCCGACGGGCCGGCAAACGGAGCAACGCGCCATCCGGCGCACCTCATGCACCGGACAGAGCACCGTCGGTGTGATGATTTCCCCGGCCGAAACCCTTATATGACACTGGTCGAGTGACAGGAGACACGCGGTGAAGACCTTCGACGGCCTGTTCGCCGAGCTCACCGAGAAGGCGGCCACCCGCCCCGCCGGATCCGGCACGGTTGCCGCGCTCGAGGCCGGCGTGCACGCGCAGGGCAAGAAGGTGCTGGAGGAGGCGGGCGAGGTGTGGCTCGCCGCCGAGCACGAGCCCGATGACGCGCTCGCGGAGGAGATTTCCCAGTTGATCTACCGGGTGCAGGTGCTCATGCTGGGTCGCGGGATCACGCTCGAAGACGTCTACAAGTTCCTCTGACAGGAGAGACCGATGCTCCGCATCGCACTGCCCAACAAGGGCACCCTGGCCGAGCCGGCCGCCACGATGATGCGCGAAGCCGGTTACCGCCAGCGTTCCGACGCCCGCGACCTGAGCATGTCCGATGAGGAGAACGACATCGAGTTCTTCTACCTGCGGCCCAAGGACATCGCCACCTACGTCGGCGCCGGCGACCTGCACCTGGGCATCACCGGGGCCGACCTGATGGACGAGTCGGGCAGCCAGGTGAAGGAGGTCATCCCGCTGGGCTTCGGGCAGTCGAAGTTCCGGTTCGCGGCGCCGGTGCCGGTCGGCCCCGACGCGCGCGACTGGAAGCTGGAGGATCTCGAGGGCAAGAAGATCGCCACCTCCTACCCGCGGCTCGTGCGGGCCCACCTCGCCCGCAACCGGGTCCGGGCCGACATCGTCAAGCTCGACGGCGCGGTGGAGATCTCGGTGCAGCTCGGCCTGGCCGATGCCATCGCCGACGTCGTGTCCTCGGGACGCACCCTGCGCCAGCACGGCCTCGTCGCGTTCGGCAACGCCATCGCGGAGTCGCAGGCCACGCTCATCGAGCGCGAGCCGCGCCCGGATCGCGAGGAGTCGGTGGAGATCAAGAGCGAGAAGGTCGTCTTCACCGAGCGGCTGCGCGGCGTGGTCTACGCCCGCCAGTACCTGATGGTGGACTACGACTGCCCGGCGCACGCGCTGGAGCAGGCCAAGAAGATCGCCCCCGGCATGCAGGCCCCCACGGTCTCGACGCTCACCGAGGAGGGCTGGTTCGGCGTCCGGACGATGGTGCGCAAGACCTACGCCAACAAGATCATGGACGACCTGGCCGGCCTCGGCGCCCGCGCCATCCTGACCTCGGAGATCCGTTCCTGCCGGGCGGTCGACGGGCGGTAGCGAGGCGCCGTGACCGCATCGAGCCCGCGCGATGCGGTCCGACGGGCGCTGTGACCGTATCGGGCCCGCGCGATGCGGTCAGCGGGGGCGGACGATCAGGCCCTGCGCGCTGCGGCCGCAGTGGCCGGTGCCGTCGAACAACAGGCCCGAGACGGTGCCGAGCCCGGTGGGGCCGACCACCGTCCGCGCGTCGACGCCCAGCCACTCGCCGACCGGTTCGCGATGCAGGTGCAACGTGAGCTCGGTGTTGACGAACAGCCATTCCCGCACGTCGAACGGGGCCGCCGCGCCGTTGCCCGAATCGGCCACCACGGCCAGCCGCTGCAGCGGGCTCGGAGCCTCGCCGTCGACGAGGTCCACCTCCTGTCGCGCCCACACCGCGCCCGGACCCGGCTCGCCCAGCCAGCCGCGCAACCACCGCCACTCCAGGGTGTCGACGAAGCCGGGAAGCCAGCCCGGTGGGCGCTCGCGGCGCAGCGTGCCGTGCTCGGGACCCGGCAGC
The DNA here is from genome assembly GCA_964247105.1 of uncultured Pseudonocardia sp. Taxonomy (GTDB): domain Bacteria; phylum Actinomycetota; class Actinomycetes; order Mycobacteriales; family Pseudonocardiaceae; genus Pseudonocardia. The sequence goes on along the minus strand of CAXTTN010000311.1, from coordinate 2,427 downwards.
GGCGCCTCCTCGCCGCTCGCCACCGCCGCGGTGTCGCCGGAGGCCAGCCGCCAGGCCCGCGCGCGCAGCACCGCGCGCCCGCCCGCGGTCATCTCGGCGGACAGCAGGGCGATGGCGCGCCCCGGCCGTTCGACGGTGGCACGCACGGCGACCTCGCCCGCGGGCACCGGCCCGAGCACCTCGACGGTGATCCGGGACAGCTGCGTGCCCTCGCGCGGATCGCACCGCTCCAGCGCCCGCACCAGCAGCGCGGTGGGCGGCCCGACGTGCTGGGCGTCGGCGAACCAGGGCCCGGTCGTGGAGAAGGTGGCGAAGAACCGCTCGCCGTCCGGGCCGTCGAGAGGCCGGTAGTAGGACTCGAGCGCAGCATCGGACACCCGCCGATCATGCCCGACACGCGCCGCCGCCCGCCGCAGGACCACGGGCGCCAGGAGCGGCCGCAGAACGACGCCCACACCCCGTGCGACTCGCGCACCCCCTGTCGAGTGGGGGTGTGAGTGCGAGAAGGGGGTGTGGGCTGCGAGCAGACGTCCACACCCCCAACGACCCCAGCCAGCCGCGCGCTCACTCGTCGACGGACGGGTGGGCGCTCAGCGTGTCGTCGGTGGCCGGGCCCGGGTCGCTGGGCCAGCCCGGGTACGCCGGTGGGGTGCCGCCCCACGCCGGGCACAGGGCCTGATGGCTGCACCACTCGCAGAGCCGCCCGCGGTTGGGGCGGAAATCGCCGGTGGCGCCCGCGGTGAGGATGGCGGCCCAGATCGCGTCGAGGGTGCGGGCGAAGCGGCGCAGCTCCTCCTCGTCGGGCTCGTAGGTGAGCGCCTCGGCATCGGCCAGGTACAGCAGCCGCAGCTGGCTGGGTACGACGCCGCGCAGCTGCAACAGGGCCAGCGCGTAGAACTTCATCTGGAACAGCGCACGCGCCTCCGCGACCGGCCGGGGCGAGGCCCCGGTCTTGTAGTCGACCACGCGCAGCTGCCCGCCCGGCGCGACATCGAGCCGGTCGACGTAGCCGCGCAGCAGCAGCCCCGACTCCAGCTCGGTCTCCACGAGCAGCTCACGCGCCTCCGGTTCGAGCCGGCTCGGCTCCTCCAGCCGGAAGTACGTGTCGAGCAGGGCACCCGCCGACTCCAGCCACCCGGGCAGCTCGGGATCGTCCGGGCCGCTGAAGAGCTCGGCCACCAGATCCGGCGCCTCGGCCGCCAGCGCGGCCCACGCGGGCTCGACCAGCGCTCGGGCGGACGCCGGCACGCGTTGCTCGGCCGGGAGCGCGAACAGCTGCTCGAGCACGGCATGGACGAGCGTGCCGCGGATCTGCGCGCGCGTGTGGCGCTCGGGCAGCCGATCGACGGCGCGGAACCGGTACAGCAGGGGGCACTGCTTGAAATCCCCCGCGCGTGAGGGCGAGAGCGCAGGCCGGCGCCGGGGCGGGGCGTCGGTCGTCGAGGTCATGTCCGGGAGCGTAGGCGAGGGCACCGACATTCCGCCGTGTCGTGCGGCGCAGCAGCACAGGAGGCCGGTGCGGCGCGGATAGCTGCTGCACCGCACGACACGGCCCCGTGCGGCGCCGGTCACGAGTGCCGTTAGCGTTGACTCCCGTGTCCGAACCCGCCGCTGCTCTCGACGACGCCGCTCTCGACGACGCCGCACCCGCTCCCGGCCTGCGGGCTCGCGGCGGCGCGTTCCGGGCGGGGGACCGGGTGCAGCTGACGGATCCGAAGGGCCGCCACTACACCGTCACGCTGGTGGCCGGCGCGGAGTACCACACCCACCGCGGCGGGCTGCGCCACGACGACCTCATCGGCAGGCCCGAGGGCAGTCTCGTCGTCTCGCCGTCGGGCACGCCCTACCTCGCGCTGCGGCCCCGGCTGGCCGACTACGTGCTCTCGATGCCCCGCGGCGCCCAGGTCATCTACCCCAAGGACGCCGCCCAGATCCTCATGTGGGGTGACGTGTTCCCGGGCGCCCGGGTGCTGGAGGCGGGCGCCGGATCGGGGGCCCTGACGTGCTCGCTGCTGCAGGCCGTCGGCCCGCAGGGATCCGTGCTGTCCTACGAGATCCGCGACGACCACGCCGAGCACGCCGTGAAGAACGTGCGGGGCTTCTTCGGTGACACCCCACCCAACTGGACCTTGCGGGTCGCTGACCTTCATACTCACGACGGCGCCGCAGAACCGGTCGATCGGGTCATACTGGACATGTTGGCCCCCTGGGAGCAGCTCGACGTCGTGGCGGGCGCGCTCATCCCGGGCGGGGTGCTCGTCGGGTACGTGGCCACCACCACCCAGCTCTCCCGGATCGTGGAGGACCTCCGCACCGCGCAGTGCTGGACGGAGCCGCAGGCGTGGGAATGCCTGGTCAGGCCGTGGCACGTGGTGGGGTTGGCGGTGCGGCCCGACCACCGCATGCAGGGTCACACCGCGTTCCTGG
>CAXTTN010000310.1:0-6334 GCA_964247105.1 uncultured Pseudonocardia sp. | reverse complement strand
CGCCCCTCGGGTTCCCCGTGAGAACCCTTCAGTTCGCCTGAACTTCGGGAGGAATGGGGTTGGACGAAAACGAGGACGTCGCTGTGCACCTGGAGATGCGGCTCCCCGGTCCCACCTGTCTGGGGCGGCTCGCCGAATCGCGGGTCACGCGGGGACATCTCGACCGCGACGATGTGCTGGAGGTAGAGCAGGTCCGCGCTCTGCGCGGACGCCACCATCGGACCGGTCGGATCGCGCAGCTCTCCCTCATGCCAGTCACAGCGGGTGAGCACTACGAGGCTGCCGCCGATGCGCAGGGCACTGGCGGCGAACCGGGCGACCTCGTCCGCCGCGGCGGCGGAGTCCGCAGCGTGGGCGGGCATGACCGTGATCAGCAGGGTCACCCCGTACGGGGTGTTCCCGCCGAGTAGGAGCTGGTTCGCGGCGCCCTCCCAGCTTCCGGGCCGGGTACCGACGCGGATCGCGATCGGGAAGCGATCCAGCGCCAGCGCGGTAGCCATCGCGGCGTCCAGACCGGTCTCGGAAGCGTCCGATCCGTCCGGGTCGGTTCCGGGGCGGCCGTTGTCGAGTTCCGGCCACGGCAGGAGCAGGACGGCGGCGCCCGGGTCGCTGAAGGACGTAACGACGCGGCCGAGCACCCCGGGCGACCACTCCTGGCAGCTGGCGCGGTCCGACTTGCCGGTGGTCGCCGAAATCGGCTGATCTCCGGTCGTCGTCGGCGGGATGAACCACACGGTGGGCGGCGTCAGCGACCGGCGCGGGCGGGTGCCGCTGCCGCCTGCGGTGTTGGCCGGGCTGCGGCGGGTCCGAGTCGGGGCGTTGGGGTAGGGACGGAAGTCGGCGACCGTCCGCGTCGGGCGCGACAGCGATCCGACGGCTGGTGCCGGAGTGGGGTCGGGCGCGGGGGCGCCATGGTCGTCGGGTGTCCGATCGGATCGGGGCATGGGGTTGCTCCTGGGTTGTGCCGTGCCGTGAACGGCGTGAAGGACACCCTGAACTCCGCACTGGACGCTGTTTCGGGACAGTTTCGGATACGAGTGGCTGCTCGCCATCGAACATCCGCGCGGCCCAGGACTCGTAGGTCTCCGAACGGCTGCGGCGACGCCATTTGTGCCAACGTGAAGCGCCGTTGACGGTCACGATGGGTGTCGACGCGTCCGGGTACCGACTACGCACCGGCGGGTTACCGCGGAGGTACCAGGGTCACATACCTGCACTTCAAGCAGTTGAGCGAGACCCGAAACGACCGGGCGAGGAGGCGCATACCGAGAGCCGTGCCGATCACGGCGGCAGGTCCTGCCACGCCGCCCGGTGATCGTCGGTGCCTCCCAGGTAATGGCGCCGTAGGCCGCCGGAAGCAGTTCAGTACCAGTCGGGGTGGCTTCGTATCGGTCCATTCCCCTGGCACCGATCCGGAAGGACCGACACCGATGAGAGACGCGCTGCCGCGGGCCGCTTTCGGCCCGGACGACATGCCCCTGGACGCGGCCCGGTCCGCGTTCGAGTGGCTCCTCACCGGGCCCCGGCCGATATCGGTCGACGGCCGCAGGCTGCCCGGGCTGCCCGGCCGTGACGTTTCGCTGGACGAGGTCCGCCAACGGCTGCTGCGCCGCCGGTGCCCGCAGCCGGTGCGTGACGCCGTCTGGGCGCACCTCGTCCGGATGTCGCGACAGGAGGGCGGCCGGTGGACCGTGGGATGCGTCGGGGTCGCGATGCCCGCGCTGACCGGGATCGCCGCTCGGCTGACCTCCCGCTTCGTCGGCGACCCGCGCGACATCCACGCCGCGGTGCTGAGCGGGTTCCTCGCCGAACTCGCCACCATCGACATCACCCGGCCGCGGATCATGCTGCGGCTGCGGTGGGCCGCCTACCGCGCCGGCCACACGTGCCTGCGCGAGGCGCTCGACGCCCCGACCCCGTCCGCGCGCGCCTTCCACTCCGCCGCGCCGCAGCCGCCGTCCGGGCACCCCGACCTCGTCCTGCTCCGGGCCATCGCCGCCGGGGTGATCACCACCGCCGAGGCCGAACTGATCGGGTCCACCCGGCTCGAGGACGTGTCGCTGGTCGAGGCGGCCGCCCGGCGCGGCAGCGGCTACGAGGCCGCGAAGAAGGCCCGCCAGCGCGCCGAACGCAGGCTCGTCGAGCACCTCCGCGGGCTGCTCGACGACAGCGACGACGACCTACCGCTCGACGGCATCGCCGCCGCGGACTCGCTCGGGCTGTCACGCACGGTCACCGTTTCCCGGATCTCGGCGACGCGGAGGCGGCGGGTCCGGCACCGGATGTCCCCGAACCCGGTGCACGGCGGAGTTCAGGTGCGCGGACAGGACCAGCCGGGTCCGGCCCGCGCCGAACCGCCCGCACACCCGTCGGCGCCGCCGACGGGTCGACCGGGCACTACCCCGGAGGTGCCACGATGCGCCTGAACGGCATACCGGCATACCGCCGTCCCCGGGCAACGACCCGCGGTCTCTCGCTGGCGATCGCGGGCGGGCTCGCCGTCCTGCTGTCGCTCGCCGCGGCCAGCGCCGAGGCGTACGCCGCGCCGGTGGTGATCGTCGCGCAGGCCGCCTCGGTCGACCAAGTGCTGACCAACGTCCGGAACTGGGTCGTGGGCATCCTGGCGCTGCTGGCGACGGTGTTCCTGACCATCGGCGGGGTCCGCTACATCCTGGGCAACGGCGATCCCGGCGAGATCGAGAAGGCCAAGACCGCCTTCCGCGGCGCCTGCGTGGGCTACGCGCTGGCGGTTCTCGCGCCGCTGGTCGTCACCGTCCTCAAGGGCATCGTGGGGGCCTGACGATGCCCCGGCCAGCGATCACCAGACGGACCGCCCGACCGGCCCGGCTCCTGCTCGCCGTTCTCGTGGTCGGAGCCGCCGTCAGCCTCGCCCTGACCGATTCCGGCCACCGTCCCGAATACCTCAGGGCGGTCCCGGCCGCTCAGGTCCATCCGATACAGACCATGCCGACGCCAAAGCCGGTCCCGGACGGCTGCGCCGACGGGCGACCGACCGCCGCATGCGCAACGTCCACGGGGGCCGTGATCGGCGACGGGTTCCCACCCACAAGCGCGACGGGCGCTGCACCGACGCGATCGCCGGCGCCGTGCCAGGGACCGGGATGCCCACCCACGCCGACGCCCGCCGCACCTCCGGCGGCAGGCGTCGGGACGCCGTCCGATGCCGCACCGGCGGACCTGCCGTGCGGGTTCGCCGACCTCGACGGCTGCGTGACCAACGCGATCAACGGGTTCTTCAGCGGCGTCGTCACCGCCGCACTCAACCCGATGCTCGACCTGCTCTCGAACACCCTGCTCACCACACCCAGCCCGCAGGACCTGCCCCGGCTGGGCGAGCTGTGGGCGGACTCGTGGCAGATCCTGCTCGCCAGTTACGGGCTGCTCGTCCTCGTCGCCGCGATCGTCGTGATGTCCTTCGAGACCCTGCAGACCCGGTACACGATCAAGGAGATCGGGCCGCGGCTGGTCGTGGGATTCCTGGCCGGGGCGCTGAGCCTGTGGGCCGCCACCCGCGCCGTCGAGATCGCCAACGGCATCTCGACAGCGGTGATGGGCGAGGACCTGGACGCCGCGAGCGCGGGCGCCGCCCTGCGTGACATGACGCTCAACTCAATCAGCTCCGGGATCGTCCCGGTGCTCATCGGGCTGTTCGTTGTGGTGATGATCGTCGGCCTGCTCGTCGGCTACGTCATCCGCGTCACCCTCACCGTCATCCTGATCGCCGGCGCGCCGATCGCGTTGATGTTCCACGCGCTCCCGCAGACCGAGGCGATCGCGTACTGGTGGTGGAAGGCGCTGGGCGGGTGTCTCGCCGTCCAGATCGTGCAGAGTCTCGCGCTGATCACAGCGATCCGGGTGTTCCTCGCTCCCGGCGGGTTCACCCCGTTCGCCCCGACGCCGAGCGGCCTGGTCAACGTGATCGTCGCTGCCGCGCTCATGTACGTCCTGTTCAAGATCCCGTTCTGGGTCCTGGGCTCGGTCCGCGTGGGCGGCGGCGGACGCTCCCTGGTCGGCTCGCTCCTCAGGGGCTTCATCGCCTACAAGACGTTCGGGCTCATCTCCGGTCGTGGCGGGCGCCGCGGCGGCGGGACCGGACGACCTGCACGCGGCGGCGTCGGGGCGAGCGCCCGCCGCGGGGAAGGAGCCGCTGGAACCGACCCCTATGCCCGTGTCCGCACGAACGCCGACGGCCAGTACCTGCTGCCGTTGAGCGGGCTGCGCCGTGCCCGACCCACCCCCGCGCGCCGGACCACCCCGACACCTGGCACCTCGACGCCCTCCGCCACAGCGCCGCCACGCGCAGGACAGGGCCGCCAGCTGGTGCTGCCGCTCGGCGACGACTGGCCCGAGAACCGGCCGGTCCTGGGCCGCGACGGCCAGTACCGGCTGCCCATCCCCGCCGAACGTCGCCCTCGCCGTACCCGTCCCGCTTCCGGTCCGACGCCTGTACCGGCCCCGCCACGACCCGGGCGGCGGCGCGGCGGCGTCCAGCCCGAGTTGCCGTTCGATCCCTACAGCGGCAACCGGCCCGACCGCTCCGGCCAGTACCCGCTACCGCTGGACGGCGTACACCGCGTGCGGCGCCCCGCCACTCCACCCCCGGCGCCCGAACCGCCCCGGCCACGGACCGGTCGCCAGCTCCGCCTCCCGCTCGACCTGCCACGACCCGCGACCCCACCCCCACCGGCCCCACCACCTCGGCGCCGGCCACCTGAACGCCGCCCGGCACCACCGCCTCCGGCGGCACCCGGACCTCCCGCGCCCAGGCGCACCGCCGAACCACCCCCACCGGCAGGAAGACCGCGTCGCCGACCCCGCCCTGGAGACTCGCCATGACCTCGCCCGTCCGCATCCCCGCCGACGTCGACATGCCCGACCGCGTCATCGGCCCGCTCACCGCGCGGCAGGCCGCGATCCTCGGTACGACCGGGCTTCTCCTCTACACCGCGTGGGACTCGACCCGCCCGTTCCTCGCCCCGGCAGCATTCCTCGGGATCACCGTGCCGGTTGCCGTGACCGCGATCATCGTGGCGCTGGGCAGCCGCGACGGCGTGCCGATGGACCGGATGCTGCTCGCCGCCATCCGACACCGAGCCAGCCCCCGCACACGGGTCGCCCGCCCGGACGAGGTCCACCCGGCGCCTGACTGGCTCGACCGGCGATCTGTCCCCGACGAGGCAGCGGCTGGATCAAGTCGGGGACGGGCACCGCTGCGACTCCCGGTTGGCGCGGTCGCCGCCACACTGGACGGCACCGATCTGGGCGTGATCGACCTCGGCGCCGACGGCCTCGCGGTCGCCGCGATCGCCTCGACCGTCAACTTCGCCCTCCGGACCCCGGTCGAGCAGGAATCCCTCGTCGCCACGTTCGCCCGCTACCTGCACAGCCTGTCGGCTCCCGTGCAGGTCCTGGTCCGCGCCGAGCGGCTCGACCTCGATGAGCAGATCGCGCAACTCCGCGACAGCGCCGCAGACCTGCCGCACCCCGCACTGGAGACCGCCGCGCTCGACCACGCCGACTACCTCCACCAGCTCGCCGGCCAGGCGGTGCTGCTGCGCCGGCAGGTGCTGCTCGTGATGCGTGAACCGGTCTCGCCCTCCGCGCCGGTCGACGGGCTCGGAGGACCGTCTGTCCTGTCGTTGATCGCCTCGCTCCGGCCCGCAGGTCGCCGCGCGGGCCGGGCAGGCGCGCCTGCCCGCCGGGCCGCCGAGGCCCGCCTGGTCCGGCGGCTCGCCGAGGCCGCCGACCTGCTCGCCGCGGCCGGGATCACCGTCACCCCGCTCGACGCGGCGCGCACGGCCGCCGCACTGACCGCGGCCTGCAACCCCGACTCGCTCCTGACCCGCACCTCACGGCGGGCCGGCGACGGCGACGTGATCAGCGGGCCGCCCGCGACCGGCCGGCCGGTCGAACCCGACGGCGGGTACCCGGATGACCCGATCGACGACGGTTGGGACGACGAGGTCGACGACCAGTTCGGCGACGAACTCGGCGACACGGAGCTCCACGGACGTCGCTGGCGGCGGGCACCCGGACGGGCGGTCCACCGGTGAGCCGCCGTACGCGAAGGCGCGGCCCCGCCACTCCGCCCGCCTATCTCCCGGACTCGCTGACCGTCGGGTCACGCCATCTCGTGATCGGCAGCGGTGACCGGGTCGCGACGCTCGTGGTCATCGGCTACCCGCGCGAGGTGCATCCTGGCTGGCTGGCGCCGCTTTTGACCTACCCCGGCCGGGTCGACGTCGCCGTTCACGTCGACCCGGTCGACCCGGTGACGGCCGCGAGCCTGCTGCGCTCGCAGCTGGCGAAGCTG